>JAGTRL010000316.1 GCA_018261815.1 Pseudomonadota bacterium | reverse complement strand
TCTAGGGTCGGCACCGATCCTGCTAATCCCCAGAAGCGAACGGCCGGGTGGTAAAACGGTGCGTCCGCCCTGGCCTCGAAGGATGTACCCATGAGCTTGCCCAGCACACCGTCCGATGTGGCCGCCGGCCGGCTGACACAGGCCGAGTACGCGCGCAATTTCGCCGATGCCCACCCGCCGCTGACGGCAGTGCAGGCGCTGCTGGAGGCCGAGCGCTGTTATTACTGCTTCGACGCGCCCTGCACGACGGCCTGCCCGACCGGCATCGACATCCCCACCTTCATCGCCCGCATCGCGCAGGGCAACCTGCGTGGTGCCGCGCGCACCATCCTGGAAGAGAACGTGCTGGGTGGCATGTGTGCGCGCGTCTGCCCCACCGAGGTGCTGTGCGAGCAGGCCTGCGTGCGCTGTACGCAGGAGGACAAGCCGGTCGAGATCGGTGCGTTGCAGCGCCATGCCACCGACGCCTACTTCGCCCAGCCCGGCGCGCCGCTGTTCACGCGCGCGCCGGCCAGCGACAAGCGCGTGGCGGTGGTCGGCGCCGGCCCGGCCGGGCTGGCCTGCGCGCACCGGCTGGCGATGATGGGCCATGCGGTGACGCTGTTCGACGACAAACCCAAGCTCGGCGGGCTCAATGAATACGGGCTGGCCACCTACAAGACGGTGGATGACTTCGCGCAGAAGGAGATTCGCTGGCTGCTGTCCATCGGCGGCATCGAGGTCAGGCCGAAGCACAGCCTGGGGCGCGACATGCACCTGGACGCGCTGGCGCGCGACTTCGACGCCGTGTTCCTGGGCCTGGGCCTGGCCGGCGTCAACACGCTGGGCATTGCCGAGCCGGCGAGCACAGCCGCGCGCGCAGCGGTGGATTTCATCGCCGAGCTGCGCCAGGCGCCGTCGCCGGCTGCCGTGCCGGTGGGCCGGCGCGTGGTGGTCATTGGCGGGGGCATGACCGCGGTGGACGCCGCGGTGCAGAGCAAGCTGCTTGGCGCCGAGGACGTGACGATGGTCTACCGGCGCGGGCCCGAAGCCATGTCCGCATCCGGGCACGAGCAGCAATGGGCACAGACGAACGGCGTGCGCATCAAGCACTGGGGCGCGCCGCAGCAGGTTCTGGTGGCCGACGGCCGCGTGCGCGGCGTGCGTTTCGCGCGCACGGCGCTGCAGGGCGAGCGGCTGGTGGACACCGACGAGCGCTTCGACATCGAGGCCGACATGGTGCTCACCGCCATCGGCCAGGTCTTCGAGGCGCAGCCGCTGGGGCTGTCGCTCGATCTGAAAGGCGGGCGCATCGCCACCGACGCCGAAGGCAAGAGCTCGCACCCGAAGATCTGGGCCGGCGGCGACTGCCGCGCCGGCGGGCGCGACCTGACGGTGGAGGCTGTGCAACACGGCAAGCTCGCCGCGATGTCCATCGATGCCACCCTGCGTGCGTGAAGGAGAACCCCATGGCCGACCTGAGCACCACCTTCTGCGGCATCAAGAGCCCGAACCCCTTCTGGCTGGCCAGCGCGCCGCCCACCGACAAGGAATACAACGTGCGCCGCGCCTTCGAGGCCGGCTGGGGAGGCGTGGTCTGGAAGACGCTGGGCGAGGAGGGCCCGCCGATCGTCAACGTCAACGGGCCGCGCTACGAGAGCCTGGTGTCGGACCAGCGGCGGGTGATCGGCTTCAACAACATCGAGCTGATCACCGACCGGCCGCTGCAGACCAACCTGGACGAGATCCGCCGCGTCAAGCGCGACTTCCCGGACCGCGCGCTGGTGGTGTCGCTGATGGTGCCCTGCGAGGAGGGCGCGTGGAAAGCCATCCTGCCGAGGGTCGAGGACACCGGCTGCGACGGCGTGGAGCTGAACTTCGGCTGCCCGCACGGCATGAGTGAGCGCGGCATGGGCTCGGCGGTGGGCCAGGTGCCGGAATACATAGAGATGGTCACGCGCTGGTGCAAACAGTACACGAAGCTGCCGGTGATCGTGAAACTCACGCCCAACATCACCGACATCCGCCACCCGGCGCGCGCCGCGCATGCCGGCGGCGCCGACGCGGTGAGCCTGATCAACACCATCAACTCGGTGATGGGCGTGAACCTGAGCACCATGCGCATGAGCCCCAACGTCGGCGGCATGGGCTCGCATGGCGGCTACTGCGGCCCGGCGGTCAAGCCGATCGCGCTGAACATGGTGGCCGAGATCGCGCGCGACCCGGCCACCGCAGGCATGCCGATCAGCGGCATTGGCGGCATCACCACCTGGCGCGACGCGGCTGAGTTCATCGCGCTCGGTTCCGGCACGGTGCAGGTGTGCACCGCGGCCATGGTCTACGGCTTCAAGATCGTGCAGGACATGGCCGACGGCCTCGCGAACTTCATGGACGAGCAGGGCTACCGCAGCGTCGAGCAGATGGTCGGACTGGCCGTACCCAGCATCACCACCTGGAACCAGCTCAACCTGAACCACATCGAGAAAGCCGTCATCGACCCCGACCTGTGCATCCAGTGCGGGCGCTGCCACGTGGTCTGCGAGGACACCTCGCACCAGGCCATCAGCGCGACGAAGAACGGTCGCCGCCACTTCGAGGTGATGGACGAAGAATGCGTGGGCTGCAACCTGTGCGCGTCGATCTGCCCGGTGCCGGGCTGCATCAGCATGAAAGCGCTGCAACCGGGTGAGGTGGACAAGCGCACCGGGCTGGTGGTGTCGGGCGAGTATGCCAACTGGACCACGCACCCGAACAATCCAGCGAGAGCATGAAGCCTCGTCGGACCGCTCCAAGAGGCTTCGCGCCCCCGCGGAGGGGTGAGCCCTCGCCGAGCAAGCGCCTGCGCGCTTGCGAGTGGCTGGCGAACGCCGTCGGGCCTGCATGCCGGACGGCCGGCGTCGCAGGCGCCTTGGGGGCTCGATGAAACCCGTGGAGGTGAACCTCCGGCCGGTGGTCGAAGTGGTGGACATGTCGGTGCAGTTCACCGGCGAGCCGCCGGTGATCGCGCTCGACCGCGTCAGCCTGGACATTGCCGAGGGAGAGTTCATCTCGCTGATCGGCCCGTCCGGCTGCGGCAAGACCACGCTGCTGCGCGTCATCGCCGACCTGGAGCAGGCCACGTCGGGCCGGGTGATGGTCAACGGCATGAGCTCGCACGACGCGCGCCTGGCCCGCGCCTACGGCTATGTGTTCCAGGCGCCGGCGCTGTTCCCCTGGCGCACGGTGCTGGCCAACGTGACGCTGCCACTGGAGGTGCAGGGCGTGTCGGGTGAGCAAGCGCGCGAGACCGCGCGCGTGCAACTGGAACGCGTGGGCCTGAAGGGCTTCGAGAGCAAGTACCCGTGGCAGCTGTCCGGCGGCATGCAGCAGCGCGTGTCGATCGCCCGCGCGCTGGGCTTCGAGCCCAAGCTGCTGATGATGGACGAGCCCTTCGGCGCGCTCGACGAGATCACCCGCGACCGGCTCAACGAGCAACTGCTGCGGCTGTGGGAACGCGAGAAGCGCACGGTGATCTTCGTCACGCACTCGATTCCCGAGGCGGTATTCCTGTCCTCGCGCATCGTCGTCATGTCGCCGCGGCCCGGGCGCATCGTCGAGCTCATCGAGTCGAAGCTGCCGGCCGACCGCACGCTGGACATCCGCGAGACGCCGGAGTTCATCGACATCGCGCACCGGGTCCGTCTGGCGCTTCGAGACGCCCATGACTGACGAGGCCCGCCCCCGCAGCGCCGTCGGCGCTCCCCCTCAAGGGGGGCGAATCGGACGAGGAACAGTCCCCGCGGACTGTTCCTCGCGTACGAGCGCCGGCAGCGTCCTCGCTGCCGGCAACGCCAGCGGCCCGGCCAAGCCGGTTCTGCGGCGTTCGCTCGAAAGGGTGCTGCACCCGTTTGCGCCGGTGCTGACCGTACTGGGCGCGCTGGGGGTTGTCTGGTACGCCGCGGCAGCCTGGCTCAACGCGCCGCAGGTCATCGAGCGGGTGCTCGCCGACCAGCCGGGCTGGGGCCTGGCCGAGCTGCTGCCGCTGACCTGGAGCATGCAGCGGCCGGTGCTGCCGGCGCCGCACCAGATCGGGCTGGACCTATGGCGCTCGATCGTCGACTGGCCGCTGAATTCGCCGCGCAGCCTGCTCTTCCACACGGGCGTAACGGCGGCCTCCACGCTGGTTGGCTTCGTCATGGGCACGCTGCTCGGGCTGGCGCTGGCGGTGGCGATCGTGCACTCGCGCACGCTGGACCGCAGCCTGTTCCCGTGGATCATCGCCTCGCAGACGGTGCCGGTGCTGGCCGTCGCGCCGATCGTCATCGTCGCGCTGGGCAGCATGGGCCTCACGGGCGTGTTCCCGAAGTCGGTGATCTCGATGTACCTGTGCTTCTTCCCGGTGACGGTGGCCATGGTCAAGGGCCTGCGCTCGCCCGGCGTGATGGAGCTGGAGCTGATG
>JAGTRL010000315.1 GCA_018261815.1 Pseudomonadota bacterium | reverse complement strand
ACCTGCTGCTGCGGCGCATTGCGCCCGTTGCCGAAGAAGTAGCGGAACCAGGGGTCCTCTCCTTGCGCACGCGGCCGGGTGGTCTTGCTGGCCACGATGCTGACCACGGCCGGTGCAGCGCGCTTGGCCGCCTGGCTGTAGCTGCCCGGAGCCGTCGCGGCCGAAGCGGCTGGCGCGGTGGGCGATGGGGTGGGCACGGCCGGCATGGCCACCTGCGGCGGCGGCTCGGTCGCGCCGGGCAACCAGCCCGGCTGCAGCGTCGCCGTCACGAACCACAAGCCCAGGCCAATGGTCACCGTCTGTGCAAACAGGAGCCAGAGCTTGCGCAACATGGGCGGAGAGGGCAGAAGTGGGGGACTGGGAGGGCGCGCGCAAGGCCGGTCGGGTTGCGCTCGCGCCATTATCGGCGGCGCGGCCGCGCCGCGCCGCCTCACAATGGCACATGGATGCGAAGCCGCTGCTGTTGACGCTGGGCGATGCCTGCGGCATCGGGCCCGAGACGATCTTGAAGGCCGTGGCCGACGGTGCCGCCGCCGACTGCCTGGTCATCGGCGACCCGGCGGTGCTGGGCCGCGCCGCGCGGGTGCTGGGGCTGCTGCTGCCGCTGGCGCAGGTCGATGGGCCCGCCGACCTGGCGAGCGTGCCGCCGGGCGCGCTGGCCGTGATGTGCCCGCATGGCCTGCCCGCCGGTCTGGCCGAACTGCCTTGGGGCCGGGTCGACGCGCGCTGCGGCGCCGCCGCGGCAGCGTGCATCGAGACCGCGGCGAAGCTGCTGCTGGCCGGGCAGGCGGCGGCGATGGTCACCGCACCGCTGCACAAGGAGGCGCTTGCCGCCGCCGGCATCGCCTACCCCGGCCATACCGAGATGCTGCAGGCGCTGGCTGCACCCGCGGACGGCGCCGCGCCGCCGGTGCGCATGATGCTGGCCAATGACGAACTGCGGGTGGTGCTGGTCAGCATCCATGTGCCACTGCGCCGGGCCGTCGACCTGGTGAGCTTCGATGCGGTGCTGCAGACGATCCGCATCGCCCACGATGCGGCCGCAGGCTGGGGCCAGGTGCGTCCACGCATCGCGGTGGCCGGGCTCAATCCGCATGCTGGCGAGGGCGGGCTGTTCGGCGACGAGGAGCAGCGTTTCATCGCTCCGGCGGTGCAGGCGGCGCGGCAGTTGGGCATCGACGCCAGCGGTCCGTACGCTCCGGACACGGTGTTCATGCGCGCACGCCGCGCGGCCGGCCACCCGGGCGAGTTCGACCTGGTGGTGGCGATGACCCACGACCACGGCCTGATTCCGGTCAAGTACCTGGGCGTGGAGCATGGCGTGAACGTCACGCTCGGCCTGCCTTTCGTGCGCACCAGCCCGGACCACGGCACGGCCTTCGACATTGCCGGCAGCGGCCGCGCCGACGCCTCCAGCCTGAAGGCGGCGATCCGCATGGCGCGGCAGCTGAGCGCACGCGCGTAACGCGCGACACGGGCTCAGGCTGCGGCACTGCTGCTGCTCAGGGCGGCCAACTGGCGCCGGGCGCGTGCCGTGGCGCGTTCGATCAGGTAGCCGTTCTCGAAGGCGCGCAGCCGGCCGGTCTCGCACAGCCGCACGAGCATGCGGTGGGTCATCGAGATGGTCTGCTTGTGGCGGCCACCGTGCGTGAACACGAAGAAGGTCCGGCCCGCACTGACATGGTTCAACCGCACCTTCTGCCACTTGTCGTCCAGGTGCATCTGGTAGGCAAAGCCGATCTGCACATGGTCGGCCAGCGACTTGCCGCTGGCAGGCTCGGTCTGCGGCTCCATCTTCGGCAGCCCGACGATGTCCAGATCGGCGCCCGCGGGCGCAGGCTCTTGGCTCAGGTCGATGTCGACCTTGCCGTCCCAGTCGACCGCTGCCTCGTCCACCAGCCCGATGCGCTGTGCTTCGTCGGCCGTGAAGCTGGGCAGGATGACTTCGTCGCGCAGCACCGGGATGTTTGCCAGCGGCGGCGGCAGCTCCGACGCGTCGGGCATGGCCTCGCCCAGCGCACTGTCGGCCTCGCGCGCCAGCAGGTTGTAGTCCAGCGTGCGCAGCGCCTGCCCCTTCAGCGACTCGGCATGCGCCGGCAGCAGCAGGCCGAAGAAGGTCTTCTTCGCCGACTCGGGCCAGCCGATCAGGTCCATGCCCTCGTTCAGCTCCTTCATCAGCGCGGGCAGCTGTATCAGGAAGGCCTTGCGCTGCTCGGGCGAGCCCTTGGGCTGCACGCTCATGATCAGTTCGCGGCCGGCATGGCGCAGCCGTTTCACGCGCGCGCTGTCGCCGCCGTCCAGGCGCGCGGCGCGCATCATCGCCTGGCTCCACACCTGACTGAGGAAGTCGCGCACGAAGTCGGGCGCCGGCAGTGGCTTGAGCAGCGTCTGCAACTGCTGGGTGTAGCGCTGCTGCAGGCGCAGGTCGGTTTCCTTTTCGGCCAGCAGGCTGGCGGCGCCGACCTGCTCCTGCACCTCGCGCCGCGATTGCTCGACGATGAAGGCCTCGAGCACCGAAAGCTTCTGCTCGTAGACCTCGATCTGGTCGAAGTCGCCCTCGACAATCTCCTGCACCAGCTCGCGCACCAGCGTCAGGAAGCGCTGGCCGGACTCGGAATCGAAGTCCTCGAACGCACTGCCCAGCGAAGCGATGCGGTTGACGAAGCGCCGCACCGGATGCTTGCGCGACGAGAAGAAGCTCGCGTCGCCGAGCGCGGCGCGCAGCACCGGCAGTTGCAGCCGCGCGATCTGCCGCGCCATCTGTGGCGGCACCTTCGGGTCGGACAGGATCTGGTCGAACAGGCTGCCGATGACGTCGATCACCATGTGATCGAGCGACCCGTTCGACGCTTCGCGCAATGCCTCGCGGTGCGCGCGGATCAGGTTCGGCGCCACCGGCACGGCACGGCCGCCAAGGTCGTGATCGAAGGCGCCGGACAGCGAATGGCCAAGGGTGGCGTCGACGGCGAAGCCGGAGTCCTCGATGCCGGGCCCCAGGTCGGTGAAAGCCAGACGGCGGATCAGCGACATCAGGCCGGCTTCGACGTGACCGATCGGCGTGCCCTGCGCCGGTCCACGTCCGCCGCCCGGGCCGATGCCGCCGTGTCCGGTGCTGCCTGGCAGTCTGCCGCGCTCCGAGGTTCTTCCGCTATCGCCTCCCCAGCCGCTGTGGCGCACTTCGCCCGGTGCGCCTTGCCTGGCAGGATCAGGATCGTCCAGACCGACCGGCCGGCTGGAGGTGTCGTAGCCGGAGCTCGTGCGTCCGAAGCCAGTGCCACGCTCGGAGGTGCGGAAGCTGGGCAGAGCCGGCTTCAGGCCGGCCGCACGCATCTCGGCGACGATGGCCGCATAGGTCGGGCCCATCGACGCTGCCATCGAGCGGCCAAGCTCCGCGATCAAGACCGTGCGCAACTCGGCGCGGTCGGTCAGCTTGTCGATGCTGCGCACGATCGCGTTGCCGATGAGCTCGGGCCGCAGCGGGTTGCGCGGCGCCTCGCCGAATCCCTGCAGTGCCGAGCTCACGAAGCCTTCCAGCTCGCGCTGCTCGGATTCGCAGTCTTGCGCGATCAGCATGCCGAAGCGCTCCGCGCTGACCTGCACCTCCACTTCGTGGTTGTCGACCAGGCTGAGCGCGTCCCAACTGGTTTCGGCCAGCGGCGACTGCACGCTGGAGCGTGGCCGCAATTCGCGCTCGATGCGGCGGTCCAGTGTGTCGTCGAAGCCGTTGCAGAACGAAGCCAGCTTGCGGTTCAGTTCGAACTGCGCGCTGAGCAAGGCCTCACGCTGGAAGACGTTGGCCGAGGCCAGCGCGGACACGCCCAAGCTGTCCACGGTGCGCTCGGCCGCATGTCGGGCGGCCAGCTTCACACGCCGGACGGCAGCTTCGATGGCCGCTGGCAGACCAAGAGCGGGCGTCTGGTTCATGGGACGGATCAGTATGGAGCATGCTTCGGCCCCGAATCCGCCCGCTGGAGGCCCGCCGCACGGGCCAAGCGTGCTATTTCCTCAATGCATCACGAATCTCGCGCAGCAGCAGCACGTCTTCGGGCGTGGGCGGCGCCGGCGGCGTCGGTGGTGGGTTCGAGGCCCGCAGCTTGTTGATCTGCCGCACCATGATGAAGATGATGAAGGCCAGGATCGCGAAGTTCAGCGCCACGGTGATGAAGCTGCCGTAGGCGAATACCGCGCCGGCTTTCTTGGCGTCAACCAGGTTGGTGGCCGTCTGTCCGGCCAGCGGGATGTAGTAGTTGTTGAAGTCGAGCCCTCCCAAGACCCTGCCGACCAGCGGCATGATCAGGTCGCCGACGACCGAATCGACGATCTTGCCGAAGGCCCCGCCGATGATCACGCCCACGGCCAGATCCATGACGTTGCCCTTGAGCGCGAATTCCTTGAACTCGGTCGCAAAACCCATGCTGTTCATCCCCC
>JAGTRL010000314.1 GCA_018261815.1 Pseudomonadota bacterium | reverse complement strand
TCTGGCAGGCCCATCAGCTGCACGCGCGACTCGCGGGCGAAGTCAATGGCCTTCTCGCTCACGGTGCCGGCCGCCAAATACAGGCTGGCGTCGGCTTCCAGGCGCAGTTGTGCGGCATGCAGCTCGCGCAGGGCCTCGACGCCTACCGTGGCCGCTTTCCAGCGCTTGAAGGCAACCACGGTGCGCCTGGGGCCCAGGGTCAGCTCCAGGTCGGCGCCGGGCACATCGACACGCCGCACCTCGTGGCCCTGCGCACGAAAGGCAAGTTCCAGCGCGTCGCCAAACTCGAACGAGCTCATGGCCTGCAGCCGCTCCAGGGTCTGCGACACCTGCGCCGCGCTGGGCGCACGCAGCTGCTTCCACGCCGCCATGGCGGCGATGACCACGAACGGAAAGCTGCCCAGCATCCCGGCCACCGCGTACTGCTCGGGCAGCAGCAGCCGCATCAGCAGGGCCAGACCCAGGGCAATGCCCAGGCTGGCCCACCACGGCGAGCGCAGCAGGATCGCGAACAACGAGTTCTCGGCCATCTTCAGTTTCAAGAATCACCTCTCATGCAGGAGCCAGCGGTCGCCACGCGTGGCGGGAAATGCTTCTACCATGAGCGTCGGCGCGGCTTGCGCCGTCCCGCCGAACCCCAATCCCCGATCCCATTGAAGCCCAGCCGACGCCACCGCATCGCCCAACTGCTGCTGTGGATCACGCCGGCGCTTTGGTCTTCCAACTACATCATCGCGCGCGCCTCGGACGGCGTGATCGCGCCGCACGCACTGGCGCTGGGCCGCTGGACGCTGGCGCTTGCCTTGCTGCTGCCGCTGTCCGGCGGCGCGCTGGTCACCGGCTTCGCGCAGTGGAAGGGCGAATGGAAGCAGATGCTGCTGCTCGGCGCGCTGGGCATGTGGATCTGCGGCGCCTTCGTGTACCAGGGCGCGCACACCACCAGCGCCACCAACATCGGGCTGATCTATGCCGCCACGCCGGTGGCCATCGCCTTTGCGTCGACCAAGCTGTTGCACGAGCGTTTCAGTGCCTGGCAGCGCGCCGGCATGGCGCTGGCGCTGGGCGGCGTGGTCTTCGTCATCGCCAAGGGCGACCTGGCCAACCTGCGTGCTGTGCGATTCACGGTGGGAGACCTGTGGATTCTGGTGGCCGCCGTCTCCTGGGTGGCCTATACCGTGCTGCTGCAGCGCTGGCCGTCGGCCTTGGGCCCGACACCGCGGCTGGCGGCCATCACCTTCGGCGGTGTGCTGGTGCTGTTGCCCTTTGCTGCGTTCGAAGCAGCGTTCCAGCCGGGCCCGGCCTTCAGCGGCAAGGCGCTGCTGCTGATCGTGCTGGCTGGGCTGCTGCCTGGCTTCTTTTCGTACCAGGCCTATGGTTACATGCTGCGCGAGCTGGGCGCGGCACGCTCGTCGCTGGTGATGTACCTGGCGCCGGTGTATGCCGCCTTCACCGCCTGGGCCCTGCTGGGCGAGGCGCCACGCTGGTACCACGCGGTGGGTGCGGCGCTGATCCTGCCAGCCATCTACCTGGCCACGCGCAAGGGCGCAACCCACTGAGCCAGCAGCGACAATCGGAATCCCGGACACCTGCCGCCCACCGCCGCACCATCCTCATGAGTGTCAAGCACCCCTTCCACCTGGCCTTTCCGGTCGATTCGCTGGCCCAGGCACGCGCCTTCTACGGCGGCCTGCTCGGCTGCCCCGAGGGGCGCTCGTCCGACGCCTGGGTGGACTTCGATTTCTACGGCCACCAGATCGTCGCCCACTTGGCGCCGGGCGAGGCCGGTCACCGCCACACTGGCGAGGTCGACGGCGACGATGTGCCGGTGCGACACTTCGGCGTGGTGCTGTCGATGGACGAATGGGAGTTGCTGGCCGAGCGGCTGCGCGCGGCTCGGACGAGCTTCGTGATCGAGCCTCACGTGCGCTTCAAGGGCCGGGTGGGTGAGCAGGCGACGATGTTCTTCCTGGACCCGTGCGGCAACGCGCTGGAGTTCAAGGCCTTCGCCGACCCGGGGCAACTGTTCGCCAAGTAGCATGCGCGCCGCCGCGGCCTGCGGCGTTCGTTCCACCGTCTTGCCGAAAGAGCCGCCGATGCCCCTGCCTGCCCCATTCCTGCGCCACATGGTGCTGGCTTCATCTCTTTCCTGCGCCTGCGCCGCAGCCCAGGCCCAGGCCTTTGATGCGGTGCGCCTGTTTGCCGTGCCGCTGGAAGACGGCCAGGGGCTGGCCGGGCTGGCGGTGATCGCCGGCCACGAATACCTGGGCTCGGACGAGCGCAAGACGCTGGTGCTGCCGGCGCTGAGCTACCAGTGGGCCAACGGCTGGTTCGCCGGTACCGGCAACGGCGTCGGCTACAAGTTCCATTCTCGGCCCGACATGCAGTACGGGCTGCGCGTCACCCTCGACCTGGGCCGTGACGAGAGTGACGCCAAGGCGCTGGCCGGCATGGGCGACATCGACGTGCGGCCGGAATTCGGCGGCTTCTTCAACTACTTCATCACCACGGAGTGGTTCCTGACCACCTCGTTCCGCTATGGCGCGGGCAACGACCGTGACGGCTCGCAGACCGACATCGGCATCGGCTGGTCCTCGCCGTTCGCGCCGCAATGGCGGCTCGGCCTGGGCGTGGCGGCCACCTACGTCAACAGCAAGTACATGCAGGCCTTCTACGGCGTGACGGCGCAGCAGTCGGCGAGCAGCGGCTATGGCGTGTACACCCCCGGGGCCGGCTGGCGCGACGTGCGCGGCAACGCCTCGCTGACCTACTCTTTCAACGCCGACTGGAGCCTGACTGGCGCGTTCACGGTGCGCTCGCTGCAGGGCGACGTGAAGCGCAGCCCGATCGTCACCGAGGACACCCCTGTGGCCGGCGTGCTGGCGCTGAGCTACAGCTTCTGAATTTGGTCAGTAGGCGTTGCCACGCCAGGCCAGCAGTCGCGCCGAGGCGGCAGCGGCCAGCGCGGACAAGGCCATGCAGGCCCACAGCACCGGCACATAGGTGCCGGAATGGTCGAACACCCAGCCGGCGAGCACGGGACCCAGCAGGTTGCCCAAGGCAGCCCCGCTGTAGAGCGTGCCAATGATGCCGGCCACCGCACGGGCGCCGAACAGGTCCATGCAGATGGCGGGCAGCAGCGAGACGATGCCGCCGTAACTCAGTCCGAACCACAGTGCGAAGAAGACGAGCATCGGATAGCTGCCGGCCGAGAACCAGGCCAGGACGGACAGGCCCATCGAGCCCTGCATCAGCAGCAGCGTCAGCGTGCGGCCCAGCCGGTCGGCCAGCGCGCCGATGACGAAACGGCCGACCAGGCTGCCGATGCCGATCAACCCCACCAGGCCGACGGCGCTGGCCGCTTCGATGCCCATGTCGCGGGCCGCGGCCGACACATGGGCAAAGGGAATGAACATGCTGGGCGCGGCCAGCACGATGCTCAGGTAAAGCCACCAGAAGCGTCGGTCGCGCAGTGCCTCGCGCAGGCTCAGACCTGGGATCTGGCCACTGCGCGCGGCGCTGGCTACCGGCGCCCGGCGCAGCAACCAGGCCGCACACAGGCCGAACAGCAGCACGCCCGCCGCGAGGGCGCGCATGGCGTCGCGCCATTGCAGTGCGGCGATGGCCGCCGTGGCAATCAGCGGCACCGCCACCGTGCCGGCGCCTATGCCGGCGCTGGCCAGACCGGCGGCCAAGCCGCGCCGCCGCGTGAACCAGGGCTGCACGCAGGCGATCGCAGGCGTGTAGACCAGCGCGATGCCCAAGCCGACGCCAACGCCATAGGCCGCGTAGACGGTGTACATCGAGCCGGCAAAGCTGCACAGCACCAGCCCGGTGGCAATCAGCAGCATGCCGGTGCAGGTGACGGCACGAGGCCCGAAACGGTCGGCCAGGATGCCGGCGCCGGCGCCGAAAACAAAATACACGCCGCCTGACAGTCCGAACACCAGCGACACATCGGCCCGCTGCGCATTGAACTCGCCAGCGAAGGAGGCGAAGAAGGCGGCGAAAGAATAGGAGACACCGAAGATGATGGCCAGGGCGGAGAACGTGGCCCACACGACCACCCAGGCATAGGGCGCCTCTTTCATCGATCCAGTTTAGCCGCCAGCCTTGCGGCAAAAAAAAGCCCGCCGGAGACCGGCGGGCTTGTGGAAGTCCTAATGAAAGGACGTCGTTGGGATCGACGCAGGCCCGCCTCTATGCCCTGGGCAGTACCTGGTGCGCCTGGTGCGCAATCCAAGACTCGTGTGACAGCTTATGACGCGGGACTCTAAGCATCGACATGCTTTGGGGCCATCCCTAACTCAAGGTTCGGGCAAGCTTGGCTGTCGGCTGGACGAAGGACGGCGAGAATGAGTGATGGCAAGCGCACCGCCCGAGACTGAAGACGCTGACTCGTTGGACGAGCGGGATCTGCATCAACTGCAAGGCCTTCTGGACCA
>JAGTRL010000313.1 GCA_018261815.1 Pseudomonadota bacterium | reverse complement strand
ACGTCGGGGTTGCCGGCCTTGCCGATGGCGCAGATGCGCTGGCCGCGCAGGCCGATGTCGGCCTTGACGATGCCCCAGTGGTCGAGGATCAGCGCATTGGTGATGACGCAGTCCACCGCCTCGGCGGCGCCGGGGCCGTTGATCCGCTGGCTCTGGCCCATGCCGTCGCGGATGGTCTTGCCGCCGCCGAACTTGACCTCTTCGCCGTAGCCGCCGGCACGCAGCGTGTAGTCCTGCTCGACCTCGATGATCAGTTCGGTATCGGCCAGGCGCACGCGGTCGCCGACCGTCGGGCCGTACATCTCGGCATAGGCGCGTCGCGCGATCGTTGCGGCCATCAGAGCGCTCCTTGCACCAGCCCGCGGAAGCCGACGACACGCCGGTCGCCGCCGAAATCCACCAGTTCCACCGTGCGTTGCTGCCCGGGCTCGAAGCGCACCGCCAGGCTTGAAGGGATGTTCAGACGCATGCCGCGGGCCGCGGTGCGGTCGAACTTCAGTGCGGCATTGGTCTCGGCGAAGTGGTAATGCGATCCCACCTGGATAGGCCGGTCGCCGCTGTTCTCGACCACCAGCGTCAGGCTGCGACGCCCCGGGTTGAGCGCGTGGTCGCCGGCATCGGTGAGCAGTTCGCCGGGCGTGCTCATCACTTGCCCCGCCGGATCCACACCACCAGCGCGACGGCCGCACCCAGTGCCACGAAGCCCCAGACGTCGGTGGCATGCCAATGGGCGAAGTCCATGCCATGACCCTTGTGCGCCATGGCCAGCGACGCGACCTGCGTCAAGGCGGCGGCAACCAGAAGCTTCTTCATCGGTGCTCCTTCAGGCAATCGGTTGATGAACGGTGACCAGCTTGGTGCCGTCCGGAAAGGTGGCCTCGACCTGGATGTCGGGAATCATGTCGGCCACGCCGTCCATGACGTCGGCTCGCGTCAGCACGGTTTTGCCCTCGCTCATCAGTGCGGCCACCGGCTTGCCGTCGCGCGCGCCCTCCATGATGGCGGCGCTGATCAGGGCCACGGCTTCGGGATAGTTGAGCTTCAGGCCACGTGCCTTGCGCCGCTCGGCCAGCAACGCGGCGGTGAAGATCAGCAGCTTGTCCTTCTCGCGCGGGGTCAGTTCCATCGGGGGTCATCCGGCATCGGGTTGCGGACCATGTTAACGGAGGGCCGAGCAGGGCAGCAAGCCACCTGCCCGCGGCGTCATTCTCCGCACAGCAGACGCATTCGGCGCTCGGCCAAATTGAACGCCTCGTCGGTCTCGGCCGCCAGCACCTGCTGCTTGGCCTGTTCGCAGGCGTTGGCCGCCTGCTGGTCCGCCGGGTCCACCGCGGGTGCGGGCGGCGGCGCTGCTGCGCGCGCCGGCGCAGGAGTTGGAGCGGGTGCGGCAGCCGGTCGCGGCGGCGGTGCGCAACGTGAATCGGGCACCAATCGGATGTTGGCGAACTGGCCCTGCTCGACCGACACGCAGTCACCGACGCGCTTGCCGGCCTGCTCGGACACGATGCGTAGGGTGTTGGTGCCGCCGACCAATACCGTGTACTCGAAGGCCTGCGTACGCGTCGCCAGTTCGCCCACACGGCGACCGGCGGCGACGCCGCCCACGGTGCGCAGCGCACGGTTGCTGCTGGACTGCCCGCTGCCCGAGGCCAGACCGATGCCGCCGCCGACCACCCTGCCGACGTTGCGTCCGGTGCTGTCGTCGACGGTGGTCGGCGTCACGGCCGTGATGCGGCCGTACTGCACCCGGGTCTGCGCCAACGCCACCGCCGGCAGCAGCGCCAGCAGGGCCAAGGCTGCGGAACCCGACAACGAATGGGTCCGGGGGTACGGCTTCGATCTCATGAGGACTCCTGCTATGGCCGGCGATATCGTCGCCCCTGCGCACGCCGCTGCACGGTTATCGGGCGATGAATTCTGCTTCAATGCAACAGCCCCAGGCGCCGGCTACCCTTGTGGCGGCTTCCAAGCGCCTCGCGGGGTGAGGCACGCCTGCCCCGCTGGGCCCACACTAGAGCAATGAACGCCTGGCTACGACATTGGGATGAAGCCTGCAACCGCTCCGCCATGCTGCGGCTGCTGGACGTGCACCTGCGCGGCATCGGCCAGGTGATGTTCCAGAACCATCCGCTGAGCGGGCTGCTGTTCCTGGCGGCGCTGGTCTGGGGGGCCGCCGCGGCCGACGCCTGGCCGGTGCTGGCCGGCGGCTTGCTGGGCCTGATGGCCGGTACCTTCACGGCGCGCTGGCTGCAGGTCGATGCCGCCAACCTGGGCGCCGGTCTGTACGGCTACAACGCGCTGCTGGTCGGGTTGGCGTTGCCCACCTTCCTCGAGCCGAGCCCGCTGCTGTGGTTCTACGTGCTGCTGGGCGGCGCGGTGTCGGTGGTGTGCACGCTGGGCACGGCGCAGGTGGCCGGTGCCTTCCGCGTCGCGGCGCTGACCTTTCCTTTCGTGCTGGTCACCTGGCTGCTGCTGCTGGCGACCTACGGCTTCGCCGGCCTGCAGGGCGCGGCGCTGCCCTACGCCAGCCAGGTGGCGCCCGTCGACCCTTCGGCCACCAACCTGCTGGACCCGGCCGGCTTCATCGGCGGCGTGCTGCAGAGCATCTCGCAGGTCTTCCTGAAGGGCGATGCCCTCTCGGCCCTGCTGCTGCTGGCCGGCCTGGCGGTGAGCTCGCTGCCCGCCGCGGCCTGGGGCCTGGTCGGCGCGATGCTGGCGGTGGTCACCGCCCATGCGCTGGGCGCGGAGAGCGACCTGGTCAGCGCCGGCCTGATGGGCTTCAGCCCGGTGCTGACGGCCATCGCGCTGGGTGCGGTGTTCCATGCCGCCGATGCGCCGCGAGCGCGCGTGATTGGCTATGCGCTGCTGGGCACGGTGTTCACGGTGGTGGTGCAGGGCGCGCTGAACGTGCTGCTCACGCCCTTCGGCATCCCCACGCTGACGGCGCCCTTCGTGCTGGTGACCTGGCTGTTCCTGCTGCCGCGCGCGCCGGCCGCAGCGGGTGACGATGGCAGCTGATCCCGGACCTGACGCGCCGCCGCCTTTGCCCTGCACGCGCGAGCGCGTGCTGGCGATCATGGCGCTGTTCCCGCTGGCCTTCATCGTGGCGGCCTTCGCGCTGGACCGGCCCGGCGCGCTGTGGGACGGGCTGCTGGCGATCCTGCGCTCGCGCGACACGCTGACCACCGACTACATGGGCCTCGGCGGCATCGGCGCGGCGCTGCTGAATGCCGGGCTGCTGACACTGCTGGCATTGGCGGTCTACTGGCGCAGCGGTGCGGCGATGGGCGGCGGCGCGGTCGCCTGCCTGTGGCTGGTGCTGGGCTTCGGCCTGTTCGGCAAGAACCTGCTCAATGTCTGGGGCATCGTCGCCGGCGTGTGGCTGTATGCGCGCTTCAAGGGCGAGCCCTTTGCCAAGCATGTCAACACCGCCTTCTTCGGCGCCGCGCTGGCGCCGATCTTCAGCGAGATCCTGTTCAGCAGTGCACTGACGCTGCAGACCAGCCTGCCGCTGGCCGTGGCAACGACCTTGCTGCTGGGCTTCTCGCTGGTGCCGGCGGCGGCGCACCTGTTCCACGCCCACCAGGGACACTCGCTCTACAACATGGGTTTCGTCGCCGGCCTATTGGGCACGCTGACGGTGGCGGTCTACAAGAGCTACGGCTTCGTGCCCGACCCGGTGTTCATCTGGACACAGGGCAACAACCTGCTGCTCGGCAGCCTGCTGGTGGCGCTGTTCGCGGCGATGGCGGTGATCGGCTTCGCACTCGACCGGCAGGCCGCGCGGCGCGAAGCGCGGCTGGTGCGGCGCAGCGGCCGCGCGCCCAGCGACTTCGTCGCCGACTTCGGCTTCGGCCCGGCGCTGCTGAACATGGCGCTGACCGGGCTGATGGGCACGGCCTACGTGCTCGCCGTGGGCAGCGACCTCAATGGCCCGACCATCGGCGCCATCCTGTGCATCGTCGGCTTCTCGGCCTACGGCAAGCATCCGGCCAACATCGTCTGGATCATGCTCGGCGTGTTCCTGGCCTCGATCACCAAGGACTGGAACGCCGCCGCGCCCTCGGCCGTGCTGGCGGCGCTGTTCGGCACCACGCTGGCGCCGATTGCCGGCCGCTTCGGCTGGCACTGGGGGCTGGTGGCCGGCTTCGTGCACTCGTCGGTGGCGCAGACCGTCGGCCAGCTGCACGGCGGCCTGGTGCTCTACAACAACGGCTTCGCCGCCGGGCTGGTGGCGGCCGTGCTGCTGCCGGTGATCCTGGCGCTACGCCCTGCGTCCGAGCGCGACGAAGCGCCGCGCTGATAAGGCGACGCGTCCTGCATGCAGGCGGCGAAGGCGGCGCTCGACTTGACCCGCGGCGCCGGCTCGCGCGCCCACAGGCTTCTAGAATCGATTCGCCCCGAACCATCGAAAAGAGAAATGGCGAGTCTGCAGCGACTAC
>JAGTRL010000312.1 GCA_018261815.1 Pseudomonadota bacterium | reverse complement strand
TCCTGCTCCAACGGCCTGCCGGGCTCTGCGGGCTGCAGGTTGGCGCAACGTGCCCATGCCGGTCGCCGCCGTCAATCCCGACATGGCGCCGCTGCGACACAAAGCGCGAGATCTGCGGTCGGCCGTAAGGCGGCGAGAATCGCCGCCGACTCAGCAGCGTCGTGGCCTTGTCGGCCGACCCGTCCAACACAGGAGTACCGATCCATGAACCACCGTCTCATCGTCTCTTCCGCCTTGGCTTCGGTGATGGCCATTGGCCTGGCCGGCCAGGCCGCCGCGCAGGACAAGGAGAAGTGCTACGGCATCGCCAAGGCGGGCCAGAACGACTGCGCCAACCTGGCGGGCACGCATTCCTGCGCCGGCCAGAGCAAGGTCGACAACGACCCGGGCGAGTGGAAGTACGTCGCCAAGGGCACCTGCAAGGACATGAAGGGCATGTCGGCCGACGAGGCCAAGATGAAATCGAAGAAGTGATCGCACCCCGGGTGAGCGCTTGAGCATGGCATCTGCAGACACCGGCAGCGTAGGCATCGGCCTGCGCCAGCCGCACTACGATGCGCTGCTGCGCGAGCTTCCCCGGCTCGGCTTCGTCGAGGTGCACGCCGAGAATTTCTTCGCCGACGGTGGCGCGGCGCTGGCGGTGTTGCACGCGGCGCGCGAGCGCTGGCCGGTCAGCCTGCATGGCGTGGGCCTGTCGCTCGGCTCGGCGGCCGGGCTCGACGACTGGCATCTCGACCGGCTGCATCGGCTGGTGCAGCGCATCGAGCCGGCGCGCGTCAGCGACCATGCCTGCTTCGCGCGCGCACCGCGCCGCGCCGGCGCTGCGCCAGTGCACTCCAACGATCTGCTGCCGGTGGCCCACACCGAGGCCGCGCTGGACATCCTGGTGGCCAACGTGCAGCGCGTGCAGGAGCGGCTGAAGCGGCCGATCCTGGTGGAGAACCTGTCGGCCTACCTGCGCTGGGCCGACGACGTCATGACCGAGCCCGACTTCTTCAACCGGCTGGCGCGGCGCAGCGGCTGTGGTCTGTTGCTCGACCTGAACAACCTGGTCGTCAACGCGCTGAACGACGGCGTCGACGAGGTGGCGACTGCCCGCGCCTGGGTCGACGCCATCGAACCGGCCATCGTCGGCGAGATTCACCTGGCCGGTTACCACGACGCCGGCGACATCGTCATCGACGACCACGGCAGCCGCGTGCGCGACAACGTCTGGCAGGTCTACCGCCATGCGCTGCAGCGCCTGGGTCCGCGGCCGACGCTGCTGGAATGGGACACCGACCTGCCGGCGCTGGCGGTGTTGCTGGACGAGGCCGCGCGCGCCGCGCGGCTGCTGGCTGCCTGCCGGGAGACCGTGGCCGCATGAATGCCGCCGCCAGACACCGGGAAGCGCTGCGCCAGCAGACGCTGCTGTGCGCGCTGTGGGCCGATGCCCGCCCCGCGGTCGTCGCCGGCTGGCTGCGCGATGCGCCGCCGCGTGCCACGCGGGGGCTCCAGGCCTACCGCGCCAACGCCGGCGCGCTGGCCGAGCGCGCGCTGACGGCCGCCTTCCCCACGGTGGCGCAGCTGGTCGGGGCGGAGTCCTTCGCCGCGCTGGCCCGCGCGTTGTGGTTTGCGCAGCCGCCGCAGCGTGGCGACGTCGGCCTGTGGGGCCAGGCGCTGCCCGATTTCATTGCTGCCGCGCCGCAGCTGGCCGACGAGCCTTACCTGGCCGACGTGGCCCGGCTCGACTGGGCGGTGCATCTGGCCGGGCAGGCGGCCGACGGCGACGGCGCGGTCGATGGATTGCAGCGCCTGGCCGAGGTCAATGCGGCTGCGCTGCGGCTTCGCCTGGCCGCGGGCACGGTGGTCATCGGCTCGCCGCATCCGGTAGTGAGCATCTGGCAAGCCCACCGCAGTGTGTCGGCGGAGCGCTTCGCGCCAGTGCGCGAGGCCTTCGCGCTTGGTCAGGGCGAACAGGCGCTGGTGCATCGCGAGGGCTTCAGCGTGCGGGTCTCGGCCGTGACGCAGACCACCGCGCGCTTCCTACGCTGCCTGCTCGACGGTGGGTCGCTGGCCGGCGCGCTGGACGCGGCTGGGCCCGGCTTCGCCTTCGACCTGTGGCTGCAGCAGGCCCTGCAGCAGGGTTGGCTGCACGCGGTCGAGCTCCAGCCCGCATGAACAGCCCGCTGCGGCGCACCGCTCTGGCGGCCGGCGATGCTTGACCGCGCGGCCATCGCGCTGCTGAAGCCGGGGCTGCAACGGCTGGCCCGCGTGCTGGTGCGCGCCGGCATCGGCGCCGATGCCGTGACGCTGTTCGGCTTCGCGCTGGGCCTGGGCGCAGCGGCAGCCATCGCGCTGGGCGCACCGCTCGCCGGGCTGGCGCTGCTGCTCGCCAGCCGGCTGATGGACGGGCTGGACGGCGCGGTGGCCCGGCTCACGCGGCCCACCGACCGCGGCGCCTTCCTCGACATCACGCTCGACTTCCTCTTCTACGCCAGCATCCCGCTGGCCTTCGCCGTGGCCGACCCGCAGGCCAATGCGCTGCCTGCGGCGGTGCTGCTGGCAGCCTTCATGGGTACCGGTTCGAGCTTCCTGGCCTTTGCGGTGCTGGCGGAGCGGCGCGGATTGAAGAGCGAGGACTATCCGCAAAAGGGCCTCTACTACCTGGGCGGGCTGACCGAGGCCGGCGAGACGCTGATCTGCTTCGTGCTGATGTGCCTGTGGCCGCAGCACTTCGCGCTGTGGGCCTACGCCTTTGCGCTGCTGTGCGCCATGACCATCACCTCGCGTATCGTCGGCGGCTGGCATGCCTTGCGCGTGTAAGGTCGGCTGGCCTTGCAGCGTCTAAGCACGAACCACCGAGGACGGGATTGAACAAGAAGAAGCTTCTGCTGCTGGCCGCGCTGATCCTGCTGGTGATCGGCTTTTTCGCGCTCGACCTCGGCCGCTTCTTCAGCCTGGACTATGTCAAGGCCGTGCGCGGTGACTTCGCGGCGCTCTACGAATCTCGGCCGGCGCTGGTGCTGGGGGTGTTCTTCGCCGTCTACGTGGCGGTGACGGCGCTGTCGCTGCCCGGCGCGGCCATCATGACGCTGCTCGGCGGTGCCATCTTCGGCCTGTGGATCGGCACGCTGGTGGTGTCCTTCGCCTCCAGCATCGGCGCGACGCTGGCGATGCTGGTGTCGCGCTACGTGCTGCGCGACAGCGTCAAGTCGAAATTCGGTACCCGCCTGGCCGACGTAGACCGCGGCATCGAGCGCGACGGCGCGTTCTACCTGTTCACGCTGCGCCTGGTGCCGGTATTCCCCTTCTTCGTCATCAACCTGCTGATGGGCCTGACGGCGATGAAGGCCGCCACCTTCTACTGGGTCAGCCAACTGGGCATGCTGGCCGGCACGCTGGTGTACGTGAACGCCGGCACGCAGCTGGCGCAGATCAGCTCCCTGCAGGGCATCCTGTCGCCGGGGCTGATCGGCTCCTTCGTGCTGCTCGGGCTGTTCCCGCTGGTGGCCCGAAAGATCGTCGAGGCAGTGCAGCGCCGCAAGGTCTACGCAAGATGGACCGAGCGCAAGCCGAAACGATTCGACCGCAACATGGTGGTCATCGGCGCCGGCGCGGCCGGGCTGGTGACCAGCTACATCGCCGCGGTGGTGAGAGCCAAGGTGACGCTGGTGGAAAGCCATAAGATGGGCGGCGACTGCCTGAACTACGGCTGCGTGCCGAGCAAGGCGCTGATCAAGACCGCGACGCTGGTGCGGCAGATGCGCCACAGCGCCGACTACGGCATCGCCTCGGCCGAGTTCAGGCTCGATTTCGCGCAGGTGATGGAGCGCGTGGCCCGCGTGGTCAAGGACATCGAGCCGCACGATTCGGTCGAGCGCTACACCGGCCTGGGCGTGGACGTGGTCGAGGGCCGGGCGACGATCGTCGACCCCTGGCATGTGAAGATCGTGCGCGCCAACGGCGGCGAGCAGGTGCTGAGCACGCGCAGCATCGTCATTGCCACCGGCGCAAGTCCCTTCGTGCCGCCGCTGCCCGGGCTGGACGAGGTGGGCTACCTGACCAGCGACACGCTGTGGGGCCATCGCGAGCTGCCGGCGCGGCTGGTGGTGCTGGGCGGCGGGCCGATCGGCTGCGAGCTGGCGCAGGCCTTTGCGCGGCTGGGTTCGGCGGTGACCCAGGTGGAGATGGCGCCGCGCATCATGATCCGCGAGGACGAGGAGGTCTCGGCCTACGCGCGCAAGGCGCTGGAGGCCGACGGCGTGGCCGTGCTCACCGGCCACAAGGCGCTGCGCTGCGAGAAGGAGGGCGAGCACAAGTTCATCGTCGTCGAAGCCGGCGGGCAGGAAAAGCGCATCGGCTTCGACCTGCTGCTGTGCGCGGTGGGCCGCGTGGCGCGGCTGCAGGGCTTCGGCCTGGAGGCACTGGGCATCCCGGTGAACCGCACCGTGCAGACCAACGAGTACCTGCAGACGATCTATCCCAACATCCTGGCCGC
>JAGTRL010000311.1 GCA_018261815.1 Pseudomonadota bacterium | reverse complement strand
TGCGCGCCGGGCAGCGTGCGCAGCAGTGCCGCCTCGCTGCCGTACAGATGTTCGCCCGGCGGCTCGGCCAGCGACCGGCCCGGTGCGGCGCCGACCAGCGGCAAGCGCGTCGTCACGCCGCCCGGGCGGCGCGCGAGCAGGCCGCGCGCCATGGCGCGGTCGAGCACGTCCTCGGCCATCGAGCGATAGGTCGTCCACTTGCCGCCGGTGACCGTGATCAGCCCCGAGCGGCCGACGAGCACGGTGTGTTCGCGCGAGATCGCCTTCGTATTCTCGCCGTCCTCGCTCGCGGGCCTGACCAGCGGCCGCAGCCCGACCCACACCGATCGCACGTCGCTGCGCTGCGGCGCGCGCACGAGATAGCGCGCCGCCTCCCGCAGGATGAAGGCCACCTCGTCGGCAAACGGCGCCGGCTCGCGCGCGAGGTCGTGGCGCGGCGTGTCGGTGGTGCCGAGGATGGTCTTGCCGAACCAGGGCACCGCGAACATGACGCGGCCGTCCTGCGTCCTGGGCACCAGCAGGGCGTGGCTGCCGGGCAGGTAGCCGCGGTCGACGATGAGGTGCACACCCTGGCTCGGCGCCACCATCGGCGGGCGGTGGGGGGCGTCGTCGTCGCGGTCCATGTCGCGCACGGCGTCGACCCAGACGCCGGTGGCATTGACGACGCAGCGTGCGCGCACGCGGGTCTCGATGCCTGTCTCGGTGTCGCGGACGACGACCCCGCGCACCTGCTTGCCCGCCGCGCCGCCTTCGCGCAGGAGCGCGGTCGCGGCGCAGTGGTTGAGAAGCAGCGCGCCGCGGGCGGCCGCGGTGCGCGCCAGCAGCAATGCGAAGCGGGCGTCGTCGAACTGGCCGTCCCAGTAGCGCACGCCTCCCCACAGGCCGCGCGGCTGCACGCCGGGCAGCAGCTCGAGCGTGCGGCGCGTGCTCAGCCATTCCGTGCCGCCCAGGCCCTGGCGGCCGGCAAGCGCGTCGTAGGCCTTCAGGCCGATGCCGTAGAAGCCGCGCTCCCACCAGTGGTAGCCCGGCATCACGAAGGGCAGGCGCTGCGCCACGTGCGGTGCATTGGCCAGGATTGCCGAGCGTTCGTGCAGCGCCTCGCGAACGAGGCCGACATTGCCCTGCGCCAGATAGCGCACGCCGCCGTGCGCCAGCTTGGTGGCGCGCGACGAGGTGCCGTGCGCGAAGTCGTGCGATTCCACCAGCACGACGGTGAAGCCGCGCACCACGGCGTCCAGCGCCACGCCCAGGCCGGTGGCGCCGCCGCCGATGACGGCGAGGTCCCACTCGCGCGGCTCCTGCAGCCGCCGCAGCAGGACGGGGCGGTCGAGGCTGATGCCCATGGCTTCAGGCGCTTGCGAAATTCACCGGCAGGCCCGGCACTTCCACGGCCATCGTCAGCACGCGCCCGGCCAGCGGCTGCGCCGCGAGTTCGTCGGCGGGCCGCCCTTGGCTGGCGGTGGTGATGTACAGCGTGCGCAGGTCGGCGCCGCCGAAGCAGGGCATGGTCGGGCAGCGCACCGGCAGCGGCACCTCCTGCAGCACCGCGCCGTCCGGCGACAGGCGCAGCAGGCGCTGGCCCTCGTACATCGCCACCCAGCAGGCGCCCTCGACGTCGACCGCGGCGCCGTCCGGGCGGCCGCCGTAGCCGGCGAGGTCGGGCCCCGCAGCCTTGAGCGGAAACTCGAAGAGGACGCGCTGGCGCGACAGCGAACCGTCGCTGCCGTCGAAGTCCAGCGCGAAGATGCGGTGCGAGGTCGTGTCGCTCCAGTACATCGTGCGGCCGTCGGGGCTGAAGGCCAGCCCGTTGCTGACCGTCACCTCGCCGGCCATGCGCTGCAGCCGCCCGCCGGTCCAGCGGTAGAGCGCCGCCAGCGCCGCCGTGCGCGGCTCGTAGATCGTGCCGACCCAGAACCGGCCCTGCGGGTCGGCGCGGCCGTCGTTGAAGCGCTCCTGCGCCGGGTCGTACGGGGGCGGCGCGAGCCGGCGTCGTTCGCCGCTCGCCGGGCTGAAGCGCCACAGGCCGTCACGCATCGCCAGCAGCAGTTCGCCGCCGGGCAAGGGCGCGATGCAGCCGGGTTCGCTGGCCAGAGGCCAGCATCGGTGCGTGGTGGTCGCCGGGTGCCAGCGGTGCAGTGCCCGGCCGGGGATGTCGCACCAGTACAGCGCGGCCTCGTCCGGGTGCCAGAACGGCGACTCGCCGAGCAGCGCCGGCGCCACGGGCAGCGCCGCGACGACCCCGGCCGGCGGCCTCACTGAACGACCCCGCGCTGAGCGCCCAGGCGCACTCACGCGTGGTCGACCTCGATCTTCATCCAGGCGTCGAAGGTCGCCTTCGGCGCCAGCGAGCGCAGGCCGTGCGCCGCCGGGTCGGCCATGTGCAGGGCGTTGCTGACGTGGCTCACCGGTTCGACGCAGTAGTAGGGCTTGGTCTCGGGCGTGTAGACCACGAGGTAGGGCAGCGACGAGCTCAGCCTGAGCGACATCTTCTCGTCGCGGATGCGGGCCGCTCCACGCCAGCCCTCGAAGCAGTTGTCGAAGCCCAGGTGCGAGACGTCGCCGTCGATGCCGGGCTGCGGCACACGCCGCGTCGGCAGGCCGCTGGCGTCGTTCTCCCAGCGGTCGGTGAGTTCGATGTGCAGGCGGCTGCGCGAGCGCTTGGGGAAATACGGATGCCAGCCCAGACCCACCGGCTGCGGCTGCGAGTCGTGGCTGGTGAACGCCAAGTGCACCTCGAGCGCGGCGGGCGTGAGCACATGGCGCTGGCGCAATTCGAAGGCGAAGGGCCAGTGTGCGTCGGCCTTGTGCACGTAGCGCAGTTCGGCCTCGTGCCCGTGCGTGCCGACGACCTCCCAGGGCCGCTGCCAGGCCACGCCGTGCACCGAGTGCGGGACGTCGTCGAAATTCGGTGCCGTCGTGTGGTCCTGCCCCAGCCAGCGGAAGCGACGGTAGCCCAGGCGGTTGGAGTACGGCGCCAGCGGAAAGCAGCCCGAGAGCCGCGCCGACGCCAGCTCGGCGGCCTCGGTGCTGCGCAGCACGGGCTGTTCGCCCTGAGGGCCGCCCAGCCAGAGACCGGCGATGGCGCCGCCAAGGTCGGGACGCAGGGCCAGCCGCAGTTCGCCGGCGCGGAGTTCGATGGGTGTGGGGGTCACGGGGCTGCCTTTGCGCTATGCACGCCGCCATCGGCCCGGTGAGCGGCCCGGCGTGCTCATGGGCCCGATGATGCCGCAAGCGCGGCCGCCTTCAGACCGACCAGGGGTCGGGACCGGCCCTCAGGTCGTAGCGCGCACGTGCGGCACCGGGCAGCGCGGGATCGACGGCGCCGTCGTCGGCCAGCGCCTGCAGGGCGTGCAGGACGATGTGGCGCGGGCCGACCTCGAAGAATTCGCGCAGCATCGCGCGGCTGTCGCTGCGGCCGAAACCGTCGGTGCCCAGGGTGACGTAGCGCCGCCCCGCCGGGACCCAGGCACGCAGTTGCTCCGGCACCGCACGCACATAGTCGGTGGCGGCGACGATGGGGCCTGCGGTGTCCTGCAGCACCTGCGTCGCCCAGGGCATGGCGACGTCTTCGCCAGCGAGCACGCGCGCGCGTTGCAGCGACTGGCCTTCGCGCGCCAGCTCGCTGAAGCTGGTGGCGCTGCAGACCTCGGCCTGCACCTGCCAGTGCTCGGCCAGCCACCGTGCCGCCTCGATGGCCTCGTGCAGGATGGCGCCGCTGCCCACCAGCACGCAGTGCGCGCGCGGTGCCGCCACCGCGGCGGGTGGCGGCAGGCGATACAGGCCGCGCAGCACGCCCTCCTCCGCGCCCGCCGGCAGCGAAGGCTGGGCGTGGTTCTGGTTCATCACCGTGACGTAGAAGAAGACGTCGTGCTTCAGCTCCAGCATGCGCCGCATGCCGTGGTGCACGATGAGCGCGAGTTCGCAGGCGAAGCCCGGGTCCCAGGCGATGCAGTTGGGCACCGTGCCGGCCACCAGGTGGCTGTGGCCGTCCTGGTGCTGCAGCCCTTCGCCGCCCAGCGTCGTGCGCCCCGAGGTGGCGCCGACCAGGAAGCCGCGCGAACGCTGGTCGGCGGCGGCCCAGATCAGGTCGCCGACGCGCTGGAAGCCGAACATGGAGTAGTAGATGTAGAACGGCAGCATCGTCAACCCGTGCGTGCTGTGGCTGGTCGCCGCCGCCGTCCACGAGGCCAGCGCGCCGGCCTCGCTGATGCCTTCCTCGAGGATCTGGCCGTCGCGCGCCTCGCGGTAGCTCATCAGGCTGGCGGCGTCCTCGGGCTCGTAGCGCTGGCCCTCGGGGGCATAGATGCCGACCTGGCGGAACAGGCTCGCCATGCCGAAGGTGCGCGCCTCGTCGGCGACGATGGGCACGATGCGCGGCCCGAGTCCCGGCGCCTTGAGCAGGTTGGACAGCAGGCGCACGAAGGCCATCGTCGTGCTCATCTCCTTGCCCTCGGCCTGCAGCGCGAAGGCGCCGAAGCTCTC
>JAGTRL010000310.1 GCA_018261815.1 Pseudomonadota bacterium | reverse complement strand
ACGCCGATCATGAAGCCTCCGGCGCAGTTGACCGCCAGCGTGCCCAGCGGAAAGCCGTGCCAGACAGCGTTCATCCAGACCCCGGCCGCCCAGCGCAGCACCGCGCCGACGGCAGCGCCCAGCGCGACGGCCAGCATGGTGGTCCAGGGGTAGGTGGTGATCAAGCGAGCGCGTCCAGCGGCTGGTGCTCAACCCGCGTTGCCGGAGCTCAGGCCCCAGCGCTGGAGCGCGGCGTCGTCGCTGCTGCGCGCGTCGACCCAGCGCGAGCCCTCGGCGGTGCTTTCCTTCTTCCAGAAAGGCGCCTGGGTTTTCAGGTAGTCCATCAGGAACTCGCAGGCCTGGAAGGCTTGACCACGGTGAGCCGAGGTGACTGCCACCAGCACGATCTGGTCGGCCGGCTCCAAGACACCGATGCGGTGCACGACCCGCGCCGCGCGGATGTCGAAGCGCCGGTGCGCAGCGTCGATCATCGCCTCGATGGCCGTCTCCGTCATGCCGGGGTAATGTTCCAACTCCATGCGACTGACGTTCTGGCCACTGCTGTGGTCGCGCACCGTGCCGACAAAGGCGACGACGGCGCCGACGCCCGCATCAACGGCCCGAAGCGTAGCCACTTCGGCCGACAAGTCGAAGTCGGCATGGCGCACGGACACTCGCTCGCCCATGCTCAGCCCCCGGTCACTGGCGGGAAGAAGGCCACTTCGGCGCCGTCGACCAGGACTGTGCCTTCATCGCACATGCGCTGTGCCAGCGCGCAACGCACTGCCTGCCCGCGCGCCAGCGCCTCGGCATGGCGCGCACTGCTGCCAATCAGCACATCGCGCAGATCGCCGAGCGTGCTTCCCGAAGGCATGTCGAGCCACTCCTGCGCGCCGAGCACCTCGCGAAGCGACGCGAAGTAGCGGATCTGGATCTTCATCGCGAGATAAGTTCAGGCAGGGACAGGAAGCGTACCGCATCACCACGATGGATCACCTGCCCCGGAGGGTTGTCTACAAGGCCGTCAGCCCAGACGGTCGAGGTGAGCACGCCCGAACTCTGGTTGGCGAACAGGTCCAGCCCGCAAGCAGCGTTGAGGCGCACGCGCAGGAACTCGCGGCGCTTGTCGGCACGGGACCAGTCGAAATCGGCGCGCATCGGCAGGCCCGCAGGCGCAGACGGGTCCGCGCCTTGCAGCGCCCGCAGCACGGGAGCCACGCACAGCAGGAAGGTGACGAAACTGGACACCGGGTTGCCCGGCAGACCGACGAACAGCGCATTCGGCCCACTGGAGGCGCGCACCGCGCCGAAGGCCAGCGGCTTGCCCGGCTTGATGGCAACCTGCCACAACTCCAACCGCCCTTCCGCCTGCACGGCCGGCTTCAGGTGGTCTTCCTCGCCGACCGACACGCCGCCAGAGCTGAGGATCAGGTCATGCCCGAGCGCGGCCTGGCGCAGCGCCTCGCGCGTGGCCTGCAGCCGGTCGGGCACGATGCCCAGGTCGGTGACGTCGCAGCCGCAGGCCTGCAGCAAGCCGCGCAGCATGAAACGGTTGGAGTTGTAGATCGCGCCGGGCCGCAGCGGCTCACCCGGCATGACCAGTTCGTCCCCGGTGGACAGCAGCGCCACCCGCGGCCGGCGCACCACCTGCAACGTCGCGGCGCCGACGCCGGCCGCCAGACCCAGTGCCTGGGGCGTCAGGCGCGCGCCGCGCGGCAGCACCACGTCGCCGGCACACACATCTTCGCCGCGACGGCGGATCCACTCGCCTGCCACTGGGGCGGCACGCACTCGCACCGCGCCCAGGCCTTCGCCCGGCACGGCTTCGCCCTGCTCCTGCATGAGCACCGCATCGGCGCCGGCCGGCACCTGGGCGCCGGTGAAGATGCGCGCGGCCGTGTGCGGCGCCAGCGGCTGGCCGACCACGCCGGCTGGAATGCGCTGCGCCACCGGCAGCAGGCTTCCGGCGGCGGCATCGGCGACGCGCAGCGCATAGCCGTCCATCGAACTGTTGTCGGCGCCGGGCACGTCGATGGCCGAACGCACCTCGGTCGCCAGCACACGGCCCAGGCCATCGAAGGTCGATACGGTCTCGGTGTGCGCGATGGCATGGTCGGCTGCGCCCTGGAGCAGCCGCACCAGCGCTTCGTCCAGGCTGAGCAGGGGCGGGCGGTCGTTGATTGCCATGCCAGCTCCCGTGCCTCAGAGTCCGGTGTGCTCGGCGATGTAGCGCTTGACGCGCCCGGCATCCGCCGGCATCACCTGGAAGCGCTTGGGCAACGATTCGATGCCCTGCAGCGCCGCCGGCCGTGGCGGGTCCATGTCGAGGGCCTCGCGGATGCTCTCGGCGAACTTGGCGGGCAGCGCGGTCTCCAGCACCAGCATCGGCACGCCGGCGCGGCGCTGCTCGCGCGCCACCTTCAACCCGTCGGCGGTATGGGTGTCGATCATCGTGCCGAAACGCTGCCAGGTGTCGCGGATGGTGGCGATGCGATCGGCATGCACGCTCTTGCCAGAAACAAAACCGAAACCAGCGATCCGTGCGAACTCGGCATCGTTGACCTGGAAGCCGCCGTCGCGCGCGATGCCCGCGCCGAAGAGCATGGCGGTGCGCGCGGCGTCGCGACCGACCAGGTCGAAGACGAAACGCTCGAAGTTCGAGGCCTTGCTGATGTCCATCGACGGGCTCGAGGTCTCGAAGGTCTCGCTGCCCGAGCGGACCCGGTAGCGACCGGTGCGGAAGAACTCGTCGAGCACGTCGTTCTCGTTGGTGGCGGCCACCAGCCGGCCGATGGGCAGGCCCATCATGCGCGCCACGTGACCGGCACAGATGTTGCCGAAGTTGCCCGAAGGCACGCAGAAGTCCACCACCTGGTCATTGCGCTGGGTGGCCTGGAACCAGCCCGCAAAGTAGTACACCACCTGCGCCAGCAGCCGCGCCCAATTGATCGAGTTGACGGTGCCGATGTGGTGGCGCTGCTTGAAGGCCAGGTCATTGGACACCGCCTTGACGATGTCCTGGCAGTCGTCGAACACCCCTTCGATGGCCAGGTTGTGGATGTTCGGGTCCTGCAGGCTGAACATCTGCGCCTGCTGGAACGGGCTCATGCGGCCATGCGGCGAGAGCATGAACACGCGCACGCCCTTCTTGCCGCGCATCGCATACTCCGCGGCGCTGCCGGTGTCACCCGAGGTCGCGCCCAGGATGTTGAGCTGCCGCCCGGTGCGCCCCAACTGGTATTCGAACAGCTGGCCCAGCAGCTGCATCGCCATGTCCTTGAAGGCCAGCGTCGGGCCGTTGGAAAGGGCCTGCAGGCACAGCCCCTCGTCCAGCGCTTTCAGCGGCGTGATCTGCGGCGTGCCGAAGGTCTCGGCCGTGTAGGTACGCCGCACCAGCGCATGCAGGTCGTCGGACGGAATGTCGTCGATGTACAGCGACAGGATCTCGAAGGCCAGGTCAGCGTAGGACAGACCGCGCCATCGCGCCAGTGTCGCGCCGTCGACCTTTGGGTAGGCCTGCGGCAGGTACAGACCGCCGTCGGGCGCCAACCCCTCGAGCAGGATCTCGCAGAAGGGCCTGGGCGTGGCATCGCCACGGGTGCTGACGTACTTCAATTCAGCTCTTCCTTGCGGATGCGCACGATCGGCGCCAGCACCGTCGGCAGGGCCTGCATCTGCGCCAGCGCCTTGTTCATGCGGCCCTCGACCGTGTCGTGCGTCAGGATGATCAGGTCGGTCTGCCGTTCACCCTCGGCGCTTTCGCGCTGCAGCACGGCATCGATGGAGATGTCGTTCTCGGCCAGGATGCCGGTGATGCGCGCCAGCACACCCTTTTCGTCGGCCACCTGCAGGCGCAGGTAGAAGGCGGTGACCACCTCGTCGATGCCGAGGATTGGCGTGTCCTGCATCGCGCTGCGCTGGAAGGCCAGGTGCGGCACGCGGTGATCGGGGTCGGCCGTGTGCAACCGGGTGATGTCCACCAAATCGGCCACCACGGCCGACGCGGTGGGCTCTGCGCCCGCACCTTTGCCGTAGTACAGCGTGGTGCCGACGGCATCGCCCTGCACCACCACCGCGTTCATCGCGCCTTCGACGTTGGCGATCAGCCGGTGGGTCGGGATCAGCGTCGGGTGCACGCGCAGTTCGATGCCCCCCGCGCCGCCCGGCGCGGTTGCCAGGTCATCGCGCCGCTTGGTAATGCCCAGCAGCTTGATGCGGTAGCCCAGCTGCTCGGCATAGCGGATGTCCGCGGCCTGCAGCTTGGTGATGCCTTCGACATGCGCCTTGTCGAACTGCACCGGCACGCCGAAGGCGATGGCGCTCATGATCGTGGCCTTGTGGGCGGCGTCGATGCCTTCGATGTCGAAGGTCGGGTCGGCCTCGGCATAGCCCAGGCGCTGCGCCTCCTTCAGCACGACGTCGAAGTCCAGGCCCTTGGAGCGCATCTCCGACAGGATGAAGTTGGTGGTGCCGTTGATGATGCCGGCGATCCACTCGATGCGGTTGGCGGT
>JAGTRL010000017.1 GCA_018261815.1 Pseudomonadota bacterium | reverse complement strand
TTTCGTCCTCGTCGTCGGAGGCATGCTCCTTGTCGAGCAGCAGCGCGCAGTACATGGCCAGCGCGCGGCCGCCCTCGGCATAGGCGCGGGCAGTAAGCAGCATCTTGCGCACGTCGGGGTGCACGATGATCGGGTCGGCTGCTCTGTCCGGCGCCTTGGGACCGGACAGCGAACGCATCTGGATTCGATCCTTGGCATAGGCCGCGGCGTTCTGGTAGGCCACCTCGGTCAGCCCCAGCGACTGGTTGCCCACGCCCAGGCGCGCGGCATTCATCATCACGAACATCGCGTTCAGGCCCTTGTTGGGCTGGCCCACCAACGTGCCCGTCGCGCCGTCCAGGTTGATCTGGCAGGTGGCGCTGCCGTGGATGCCCATCTTGTGCTCCAGCGCGCCGCAGAAGATTGGGTTGCGCTCGCCCAACGAGCCGTCGGCCTTGACCAGGAACTTCGGCACCACGAACAGCGAGATGCCCTTGCTGCCCGCCGGCGCATCCGGCAGCCGCGCCAGCACCAGGTGCACGATGTTGTCTGCCAGGTCGTGCTCGCCGGCGGAGATGAAGATCTTCTGGCCGGTGATCCTGTAGCTGCCGTCGCTCTGCGGCTCGGCCTTGGTGCGCAGCAGGCCCAGGTCGGTGCCGCACTGCGGCTCGGTCAGGCACATCGTGCCCATCCACTCGCCCTTGGCCAGCTGGGGCAGGTACAGCGCCTTCTGTTCCGGCGTGCCGTGTTCGTGCAAGCAGGCATAGGCGCCATGCGACAGGCCCGGGTACATGGTCCAGGCCTGGTTGGCCGAGTTCAGCATCTCGAAGAAGCACTGATTCAGCAGCACCGGCAGGCCCTGGCCGCCGTAGGCCGGGTCGCAGACCATCGACGGCCAGCCGCCTTCGACATAGGCGGCATAGGCGTCCTTGAAGCCCGCCGGCGTGCGCACGCTGTGCGAGGACTTGTCGAGCGTGCAACCCTGCTGGTCGCCGCTGATGTTGAGCGGGAAGATGACCCCAGCTGCGAACTTGCCCCCTTCCTCGAGCACGGAGTTCAGCGTGTCGGCATCGATGTCCTTGTGGCGCGGCAGCGCCTTCAGTTCGTCGACGGCATGGAGCAGCTCGTGCATCACGAACTGCATGTCGCGCACAGGCGGGTTGTACTGGGGCATGACTTCGGCTCCTGGAGAAAAAAGCGATTCAGTGGCGCGACCTGCGCGCGCTGGCGCCGTCGACGAGGTAGTGGTTGACGACACGCTCGAAGGCCACCCGTGCGCGTTGCGGCGCGCCGGGCGTGCGCATCAGCCGCGCGTCGTGGTGCAGGGCAAGGATCAGCCCGTGCATCTCGAACAGCATCTGTTGCGGATCGGTACCGTCTTTCAATTGACCGTCTTCGATCGCGATGCGGATCGCGCGTTCCATCGCGTCGTGCCAGGCGCGCACCATGCTGACCAGCGCGTCGCGCACCGGCCCGGGCCGGTCGTCGAACTCGACCGCGCCGCTGATGTAGATGCAGCCGGAATCGACCTCGACCGAGACGCGCCGCAGCCAGCGCTCGAACAGCGCGCGCAGGCGCGGTACGCCGCGAGGCTCGCGCATGGCCGGGAAGAACACCTCTTCCTCGAAGCGTCGGTGGTATTCGCGGATGACGGCGATCTGCAACTCTTCGCGCGAGCCGAAATGGGCGAACACACCCGATTTGCTCATGTGCGCCACCTCGGCCAGCGCGCCGATGGACAGCCCCTCCAGACCCATCTGCGAGGCCAGACTCAAGGCCGAATCGAGGATGGCCGCGCGCGTCTGCTGCCCCTTCTGCAGGGGCTTGGCGAGTGCCACATCATGCGGCGGACGGTGCGTGGGAATGGCGGACACGGTAGGCTCGACAAGCGCGAAAGAAACGAACGATCGTTCTATTTTGCAGACTTCCGCCTCAACGCGAAGTGCCACGGCGGGGAATTTCTAGGTGCCGGAATCTAGAAAGTTCAGCGGTTCGTCGCAAACCAAGGGTTTACCCGTGCTCGATGACGTTGTGAAGACCGCGCCCACTTGCGTCCAAGGGGTCGCCGGCCCGCGACATACCGACTTGGGGCCCGCTTGAGCGGCTTGCGCGGATTCGATTACCCTTGCAGCCATGGACGTACTACAACTCGATGTGTCGGGTCGTCCGCAAGCCTGGATCTCGCCTCGCGACGCCGCGGTGCTCTATGCCAGCGATGCGGTGGCGTGGACGCTCGGCGACACCTTCCATGTACTGCGCGGCGGTATCCAGCGCAGCAGCGGGTTGCAGTCGCGCATCGAACTGCATCCGATCATCGCGGTGCGCGGCGCCATTCCCGCGCGCGCCTGGCGCCAGGCGCCCGCACTGAGCAACCCCAAGCTGTTCAACCGCGACCGCCAGATCTGCGCCTACTGCGGCGGCCACTTCCACTTCGACGAACTGACACGCGAGCACATCACGCCGGTGTCGCGCGGCGGGCTGGACAGCTGGATGAACTGCATCACCGCCTGCCGCGCCTGCAACGGCCGCAAGGGCAATCGCCTGCCCGAAGAATCGCGCATGAGCCTGCTGTACCTGCCCTACGTGCCCAGCCTGCACGAGGACATGATCCTGCGCGGCCGGCGCATCCTGGTCGACCAGATGGACTTCCTGCTGGCCAGCGTGCCGCGCAGCAGCCGGCTGCACGGCTGAGCCGAAGGCGCGCTCAGGCCGGAGCGAAAGCGCCGACCGGAGGCGGCGTGTTCGGCGGCGGCACCGACGGTGGGCGGACGTTGGGCGGCGGATGGTTCGGCGGCGGCGGCGGAACCGCTGGCATCGGGCGGCGGTAGCTCGCCACACCCGGCATCTGGTTGCCGCGCAGCACCATGCACTGCGCAAAAGCATTGTCATAGCGCTGCTGCAGCCCGAGATTGGACGCCTGCGAGCTGCTGCTGCCGACCGCGCCGCCGTACATCATTCCGGCCCCTGCGCCCCAGGCTGCCGCTTGGTTGGCATAGTGGCCGTAGCCGCCATAACCGCCGTAGCCGATCAGCGCACCGACGGCTGCGCCGATCGCCGTGCCGACGACCGCGGTGGCCGCGGCCTGGTTGTTGGCCGCATCGACGCTGGGCGCCACCTGGGCCTGAGCCTGCTGCTGGCATCCGGCCTGGTCGGCCTGGAACTGCGCCTGGGTCTTCTGCGCCCCCGGCAACACCAGCACGCTCGGCCCTGCTGGAGCCACCGCGCAGCCCTGCAGCACCAACAGCGCCACCGACACGGCCGCCAGGGCCCCTGGAATAGAGAAGGCGGTCATGCTCAAGGCGCCAGTTGCGGCGGCGTGTTGCTGCTGCCCGGCACCTGCGGCACCACTTTCATCCACGGCTGGCTGCAGTTCTGCACATAGGGAAAGTAGCCGGCCGGCTGGGTGCAGTAGTACCAGTAGCTGTCGGCTGGCGCGGCAGGCGCCGGTTGCACGATGACCTGCGGCGCCGGCGCGGCGTTCACCACTATCGGTGCCACGGCATAGGGCACGGCATACGCGGCGCCCCAGGCATAGGGATAGGGCCAGCCGCCCCAGTAGGCCGGCGCCCCGACATAAACGCCCGCTCGCGGCCCCCAGTAGCCCGCCCGCCAGCTCGGATACACCGGTCTGACGGCCGGGTAGTAGGGCCGGTAGGCTCCGCCGTGATGGGGGCCAACGTAGCGCCCGCCGCCGGGCGGCGGGCCGGCACTGGCCAGGGTGGTGGCCCCGCACAGGGCGATGGCGGCGGCGGCAAGCAGGGTGGGGTTCATGGTGTGTCCTCGCGGGTCGGATGCCCGGGCGTGCAGGAAGTTTCCATCCGCACCGGGTCGCGCGCCGTCAACAAGCCTAACGCGGCGGGCCGGTCGGCGGTGGACAAGCGAGCGCTATGGACGCGACGGCAGCAGGCGCTGCACCAGCGGATGCTGGATCTTGCGTTCGGTGCCGATGGCAAAGAAGTGCTCCTCCACGCCTTCGCAGGCGCCGATGCGGCTGACCTCGTAACGCGCACTGAGCTTGTCGTGGATCAGGTCGGGAGCGGCGAACACGCCCATGCCGGCTGCGCCGAAGGTGACCAGCAACGCGCTGTCCTCGAATTCACCGGCCACCCGCGGGCGCAGTCCCAGCCGCTCGAACCATTGGTCGATGCGGTGGCGCACCGCCGCGTGCGCGGTGGGCAGTAGCAGCGGCACTCTGGCCAACGACTGCGGAAAGCCGCGTCGCGCCTGCGCCAACAGCGGCGCCGGGGCATACCAGGACAGCGGCGACGAACCCAGCGCATGGCTATAGACCTTGAGGTTCGGATGGGCCGGCGCTGCGCGATCGGCCAGCACCACGTCCAGCCGGTGCAGCGCCAGATCGGCCAGCAGGCCATCGAACTCGTCCTCGTGGCACAGCAGGCGCAGCATCGGCTCGGGCAGCACAGGCTGCAGCAGGCGACGCACCACCAGCTTGGGCAGGCCGTCGGAGATGCCCACCGCCAGGCGCAGGCCTGGCGAGCTGACCGCCTCGCGCAGGCGCTCGGGCAGTTGCTCGCCGAGTTGGAAGATCTGGTCGGCCTGGCGCATTGCCGCCACGCCGGCCTCGGTCAGCACCAGCCCGCGGCCGGCCGGTTTGAGCAGCGCATGGCCCAGCGCGCGCTCCAGTTCCCGCACCTGGGTGCTGACGGTCTGCACCGCCATGTCGAGCCGCGCCGCCGCGCGGGAGATGCCGCCTTCCTTGGCCACGACCCAGAAGTAGTACAGGTGCCGGTAGTTGAAACCCATGCTCATGCTCAGCTTTTTCGGAAGCATCGATCACCCATTCTCTGCTTTTCCGTTTGGTCCAGCGCGCCTATCGTTCCGACTCCTTTCAAGCGATGGAGTGATGCGATGCAAGTGCTCTTCGAATCCCGTGACCCCCAGGGCGCGCAATGGCGCGAGGTCGCCGTGCGCCGGCTGCGCTTCGTGCTGCGCCGGCTCACCTGGCTGGTGCCGCGCGCTCGCGTGCGGCTGTCCGACGTGAACGGCCCGCGCGGCGGCGTCGACAAGCAGTGCCGCGTCGAGCTGCGCACCGACAGTGCCGGCACCGTGGTCGTCACCGCGGTGGCGCGTGACTGGCAGGCCGCGCTGGATACGGCGCTGGCCCGGTCGGCTCGCACCCTGGTGCGGGTGTGGCGCCGCGGCCGGACACCGGCCGCTCTGCCCCGTTGAACCCCCATTTCCACACAAGGAGTCGATGACATGCGTAGCTACCCCCGCAACAGCCCGCACGCCGCCGCGCGCATCGTCGCGCTGTCGCTGCTGGCCGACGGCAACCTCTGCAAGTCCGAACTGGAAGCGCTCGAACGTCTGGGCGCCCACGCAAAGCTGGGCTTGAGCCTGGCCGAACTGCACACGGTGGTCCACGATCTGTGCCAGGACCTGCTGGCCGCCAGCGACCTGGCATGGGCCGGCAGCAGCCACGTCGACCCACGCACGCTGGCCGGGTTGCTGGCCGAAGTGCAGGACCCGCACCTGCAGCTGAAGGTGATGCAGTTGTGCATCGCCGTGGTCGAGACCGACGAGCACGTGGCCGAAGGCGAATCCGCCGTTCTGGCCGCCGCGCTGACGCAGTGGGGCCTGCCGCAGCCTGCCCTTCAGCATGCCTGATCGCTGCGCCTGCGCTGCCAGGCCATGAACGCGACGGGCCGTTCCCGGGCGCCCATATCGCAGCGCTTGGCGCGGCCGGAGTCCGCGTGAGCCTGAGCATGGAACGGCGGCTGCGCGCCGCCGCCGCGGCGTTGCGCGGCGAGCGCGTGGCCTTGAAGGAACTGGAGGCGGCGCACGGGTCGGCGGCTCAAGGCAGCGTGCTGGTGCTGCTGGCCGCCCCGTGCATGCTGCCGCTGTCTGGTGTGGGCACGGTGCTGGGCCTGGGCCTGGCGCTGCTGGCCTGGGGCCTGTGGCGCGGGCGCGCCGCAGACTGCCTGCCGTGCCGCGTGGCTCGCCTGGAGCTGCCTCTGCACTGGGCGCGGCGGGTGCTGCACCTGCTGGCCGGCTTCTACGCGCTGGCCAGCCGGCTGTCGCGCGAGCGCTGGACCAAGCTGGCCGACAAACCGCCGCGTGCCTGGATGGCGGCCAAGGTCGGGCTGATGGCGCTGATCATCGTGTTGCCGATTCCGCTGGGCAACCTGCTGCCAGCGCTGGCGCTTGTGCTCCTGGGCCTGGGCCTGGCCTTGCGCGATGGCCTGGCGGTGCTGCTGGGCGCTGTCACGGCACTGCTGGCACTGTTGTTCACTGCCGGGCTGCTGTTCGGCGCCTGGCACTGGGGCCTGGCCGGCGTAGACCGCCTGTGGGGCGCCTGAGACCCACTCAAGACCAATGCAAGGCTTCCTCGACCCCGCGATTCTCTTCTTCGTGTTCGGCATGGCAGCCGGCGCGCTGAAATCGAACCTGGAGATCCCGCCGCAGATCTCGCGCTTCCTGTCGCTGTACCTGCTGATGGCGCTGGGTCTGAAGGGCGGCTTCGCGCTAGCCGCATCGGGACTGACGGCCGAGGTCAGCGTCAGCCTGGGCGTGGGCATCGCACTGGCGCTCATCGTGCCGGCCCTGGGCTACCTGCTGCTGCGGCGCTTTCTCAACGGCTTCGACGCGGCGGCCATCGCCGCCACCTATGGCTCGGTCAGCGCGGTGACCTTCATCACCGCGGTGCAGTACCTGGACCAGCGCGCCCTGCCCTATGGCGGGCACATGGCGGCGGCCATGGCGCTGATGGAATCGCCGGCCATCATCATGGCGGTGCTGCTGGCCAATTGGGTGCGCCAGCGCGACCGCGCGCCCGGCCAGAGCGCCCCGGTAGGCAAGGTGCTGCACGAATCGCTGACCGACGGCGCACAGTTGCTGCTGCTGGGCGCCATGCTCGTCGGCCTGCTCAGCGGCGAGGCCGGCCAGGTGGCCATGCAGCCCTTTGCCGGTGATCTGTTCAAGGGCATGCTGGCCTTCTTCCTGCTCGACATGGGCTTGCTGGCAGCGCGCAACATGGGGCAGCTGAGAGGCAGGTCGCCGTGGCTGCTGGTCTATGCCATCGCCGGACCGCTGGCCCATGCCGCGCTGGCGCTGGGGCTGTGCGCGGCGCTGGGCGTGAGCGCGGGCAATGCCGCGTTGCTGATGGTGCTGGCGGCCAGCGCGTCCTACATCGCCGTGCCGGCAGTGGTCCGCCAGGCCATCCCGGAGGCCAACCCGTCGCTGTACTTCGGCATGTCGCTGGGGCTGACCTTCCCCTTCAACATCCTGCTCGGCATCCCGCTGTATGTGCATGTGGCGCACCGGGTGCTCGGATAGCGGCTGCAAGGACCGGCGCGCGAGCGTGCAGGCATGATGTCGCCCATGCAGATCGAAGATATCCGCCACCGGCTGCGCTGCGCCGGGGCGAAGCCGGCGCACGAGGAGCGTGTGCTGCGCCATTGGGCGCGTTCCTGGCCGCAGCACGCCGGCAAGCGGCGCATCGAGGACTTCCTGCCGCTGGCCCTGCGCCGGACACTGCCGCAGCTGCAGGACGAGCTGGAGGCACTGGTGCGGCTGCATTCCGCGCATGCGGGTGAGGACGGTTCGCAGCGGCTGCTGTTGCAACTGTCCGACGGGCAGACGGTGGAAAGCGTGCTGCTGCCGCGTGGCGGACTTTGCGTGTCCACGCAGGTCGGCTGCGCGGTCGGCTGCGTCTTCTGCATGACCGGGCAGGGCGGGCTGCAACGCCAGCTGGGCAGTGCCGAGCTCGTCGCCCAGGTGGCGCTGGCGCGCGCGCGGCGCAGTGTGCACAAGGTGGTGTTCATGGGCATGGGCGAGCCGGCGCACAACCTGGACGCGGTGCTCGAGGCCATCGACCTGCTGGGCACGGCCGGCGGCATCGGCCACAAGAACCTGGTCTTTTCCACCGTCGGCGATGCGCGGGTGTTCGAGCGCTTGCCGCTGGGCCGCGTCAAGCCGGCGCTGGCGCTGTCGCTGCACTCGACGCTAGTGACGCGGCGCGAACACCTGCTGCCGCGTGCGCCGCGCATGGCGCCTGACGAGCTGGTGGCCCGCAGCCTGGCCTATGCGCATGACACCGGCTACCCGCTGCAGGTGCAGTGGACGCTGCTCGCGGGCATCAACGACGGCATCGACGAGGTCGAGGGCCTGGTACGGCTGCTGGCGGGCTACCCTGCCGTGCTGAACCTCATCCCGTACAACAGCGTCGAGGGCCTGGATTTCGCGCGCCCGGACTGGGAGAGTGCCGCCGCGCTGGCGCGCACATTGCACCGCCGCGGCGTGCTGACCAAGCTGCGCCGATCGGCCGGCCAGGACGTGCAGGGCGGCTGCGGCCAGTTGCGCGCACGCACGGCCGACGCTGCGGCTCGGGTGATTCCATTGCACCTTGCGGCGGCCGGGGCATGACGGCGCCACCCTACACCGCGGACACCTTGCCACCACCCGTGCAGGATGCGTCGGCCTGGTATGGCCCGGCGCTGCGTGCAGGCGCGGAATGGCTGCAGACGCTGCATGACGCCGAGCTCGCGGAGATCGAAGCCGCCAGCCGCGCCCTGCTCGAACGCGCAGCCGACCTGGCGCAACTGCAGGCGGCCGACTTCCCGCTGCCGACACTGGCACCGCGCTTGGCGCGGCTGCTCGACGAGCTGCTCGAAGGCCGCGGCCTGCTGCTGCTGCGCGGCCTGCCGATACAGCGCTGGCCGCGCACGCTGAGTGCGGCCGCCTTCCTGGGACTGGGCACTCACCTCGGCCGCATGCGCCCACAGAATGCCGCCGGCCACCTGCTGGGCCATGTGCGCGACGTCGGCCTGAACGCGAGCAACCCGAACGTGCGCATCTACCAGACGCACGAGCGCCAAACCTTCCACACCGATTCCTGCGACATCGTCGGCCTGCTGTGCCTGCAGACGGCGCGCTCGGGCGGGCTGTCGGCGCTGGTCTCGTCGACGACGCTGTACAACGAGATGCGCCGCCGCCGGCCTGACCTGGCGGCGCTGCTGTTCGAGCCGCTCGCCACCGACCGGCGCGGCGAGGTGCCGCCCGGCGCCAAGCCCTGGTTCGAGATCCCGGTCTTCAACTGGTTCGGCGGCCGGCTGTCGACGATCTACCAGCGCCAGTACATCGATTCGGCGCAGCGCTTCGCCGAGGCGCCGCGACTGACGCCGGCGCGCATCGAGGCGCTGGACCTGCTCGACGCGCTGGCCAACGACCCGGCGCTGATGATGACCATGGCGCTGCAGCCGGGCGACATGCAGTTCGTGCACAACCATGTGCTGCTGCACGACCGCACCGCCTTCGAGGACTGGCCCGAGCGCGAGCGCCGCCGCCACCTGCTGCGCCTGTGGCTGGCTCCGCCGGCGGCGCGTGCATTGCCGCCGGTGTATGCCCAACGCTATGGCGATGTCGAGCCGGGTCTGCGGGGCGGCATTGCGCTGCCTACCGCGGCCTGGAACGTGCCGCTGGCCGAGCTGTAGCGCGGCCGGCAGGTATATTGAGCGTACCGATGAGCGCCGCCGTCCCGTCCACCGGCCTGGGCCACCAGCTGAAGATCGCCACCGCGACGATGCACCGCCGCGTGGAGCGCACCGCCTTCATGGCCGGCCTGTTGCGTGGCCAGGTCGACCGCCGGCGCTATGCCGGTCTGCTGCACAACCTGCAGGCCTTGTATGCCGCGCTCGAAGACGCGCTGACGCGCCATGCCGCGACCCCCGGCGTCGCGCCGGTGGTGATGCCGGAGCTGTTCCGTGGTCGCGCCCTCGTCGCCGACCTGCAGGCACTGGCTGGCGACAGCTCGTGGACCCACGCACCGCTGGCGCGCGCCACCCGGCAGTACGTCGAGCGCTTGCAAGAACTCAGTGCGGCCAAGCCCAGCCTGCTCGTCGCGCATGCCTATGTGCGCTACCTGGGCGACCTGAATGGCGGCCAGGCGCTGCGCCGCGTGGTCGCGCGCAGCCTGGGGCTGGCGGGCAGCACGGGCACGCTCTTCTACGATTTCGGCGACAGCGCGACCCAGCAGCGCCTGGTGCAGCGCTTTCGCGCGGGGCTGGAGACGGTGGCCGCGCAGCTGAAGGACACCCACGCGCTCACCGACGAGGCGCTCAGCGCCTTCGAGAGGCACGAACAGCTGTTCGAGGAATTGGCTGCGGCCTGAGGGCCGGTGAATCGGCGCGGCTAGCGACGCACGCTGCTGAAGGTGCGGATGTGGGCATACAGCGTGGTGGCGCGCGCCGCAGCCACCTCCACCTCGTGCAGCAACGGCGCGATGGCCGGCGCCGCGCCGCCGTCGGCGATGTCCATCGCCGCCAGGCCGGCGTTGGCGATGATGGCGCCGATCAGGTCACCGCCATCCGCGTGCTGCGCGCCGCGCCCCACCCGCGAGAGCGAGGCTTCGAGCTGCATTCGGGCCTCGCGCGCCCGCCGCATGGCGCTGAGGTCGCCGAAGATGAAGATGAAGCCGAGCATAGAGCCGTCGCGGGCCGGCACCGGCTCGGCGCGCAGCGATACCGGCAGGCTGTCGCCGTCGCGCAGCCGCAGCGCCATCTCGCCGCGCCACGAGCGCTGCTCGGCACGCACATGGCCGATCATCTGTTGCGCCGCGCCGGGGGCGTCGAGCAGCGCCACCAGGTCGTCGATCGAACGGCACTCGTGCGGCTCGCGCCGCGCCAGCTTGAGGAAGGCGGCGTTGGCATGGAACGCGCCGCCGGAGGCCGAGGCCACGACCACCGGCTCCTTCGAGTCGGCCACCATGTCGCGCACATGGTTCAACTGGTGCTCGGCAATCAACAGCCGCACCGCATGCACCTGCACGATGATGTCGATCAGCGCATCGCCGAAGGCGCTGGCCAGCGCCAACTCGCCCGGCGTCCAGGGCGCCGAGGTGCCGCGCACGATCTCCGACCAGGCGGCGAAGGAACGCCGCGGCGACAGCTTCAGCGGATCGTTGTCGATGATCGGCTTGGTCGGATCGCCGGCCCAGGTAAAGCTCTGCAACTGCTCCTTGCGCAGCCACACCAGGTAGTCGCTCTGCGTGGCCGACAGCTTCACCGCGAGCACGCCGCTGGCCGTAGGCGTCAGGCTGGCCAGTGCCGGGCTGGCCTTGCCGATCGCCGCGGTGCTGAACGGGCCCTCGCCCTCCTGCGCCTCGATCCAGCCGCACAGCGCACGCAACTCCGGCGTGGAAGGCACCTCGCCGCAGGTCAGCACCTCGCCGTCGTGGAACAGCACGGCCCCGGTGGCCTCCAGCGGCTGCAACAGCGTGCGCGGGTTGCGGAACAGCGCCAGCCGCCAGTCGCCTTCGGTGGAGGTGGCCTCGACCAGCCGCTGCTCCAGGCGCCGCACCTGGATCGCGACCTGGGCACGGGCGTAGTTCTCGATGGCGGCAATGCGCGTGGAAATGGCTTCGCCGAGCAGTTCGCAGGCAGCGCGCACCGCACAGGACAGGTTGCGCGGCTGGTAGTGATGGCAGGCGACCAGGCCCCACAGCCGGCCTTCGCGCACCAGCGAGATCACCAGCGTGGCCGTGACGCCCATGTTCATCAGGTACTGCAGGTGCAGCGGCGACATGCTGCGCAGGTAGCACAGCGACATGTCCAGTTCGCCCTGCGGGCCGGCTGCCTTGCCGCTGAGCAGGTGCGGCACCAGCGCGGACGGCTCGTAGTGCACGTCGACCAGCACGCGCACACGGTTGCGCAGGTACAGGTCGCGGGCGCGCTGCGGGATGTCGGTGGCCGGGTAGCGATGGCCAAGCAGCGGCTCCAGCCGCGGGTCGCGCGCCTCGGCAATGATCTTGCCGTGGCCGTCGGGGTCGAAACGGTAGACCATCACCCGGTCGTAGCCGACGATGTCGCGCAGGTCCTGCACCACGCCGTCGGTCAGCGTGCCGATGGACGAAGCCTCGCTGATGCGCTGCACCAGCGCGCCCAGCTGGCCGAGCAGCGCCGTGCCGTCGATCTGCACGCTGGGCACGCTCGGTGGCGGCGGGTCCACCGGCTCCAGCTCCAGCACCAGCATGTCGTCGGCGACGCGGTGCGCCGCGCCGTCGAACAGCGCCGTGCCGATGGTGCAGCGCAGCGGCTGGGGTTCGCGCAGGTCGCTCTCGGCGCACAGGGCCTGCAACTGCGGACCGGTATCACCCTGCAGCTGATGCAGGTTGCTCAGCAGCAGCCAGTCGAGCGGACGGCCAAGCCAACGGCTCGCACTGCGGCTGGCCTGCACGATGCGCAGCTGCGGCTCCTGCAGCACCAGCAGCAGACCGTGCGGTTGGATCGACCCGGCGAACTGGATCAGCTCGCGATCGCAGTTCGTCATATCGGCCTGGCCAAAGGCTGGGCTGATCGACATGGTCGTGTTCAGGCTTAGGGGGCCGGCGGCTGCGCCGGTGCAGCGTCTTCGTGGGCGAGGGCTCGCAACAGTTTTTCCACCGCAATGCCAAGTACGCCGGCGGCCGCCGGGACGTCACCGTGAGTCCGCGCCATCGCCAGGCTGACGAAGCGCTGCTCGACCATCTGCTGCGCCTGGGTCATCAGTTCGGGCAGGGTCAGCACACCGACACGCTCCTCCAGCACCAGCAGCGACTTCAGCCACGCGGCATTTGCGTCGCCACGTGTTTCGCAGGGCCGGATGGTAAAGCCGAAGCATTCCTGCTCGCCTTCGGCCAGCATCGCGCCAGTAATGTCGACATCGATGGCGACGCCGTCGTGGCGGCGCAGGCTAGAGCGCACCAGGTGCGCGATGCCGTGCGCATGCGCGCCAGCCAGCAAGGCAGCGACATCGGCTTCGATGCGGCCGACCCAGTCGCCGATCGCCCGGCCGCGCACCTCGTCTTCGCTGACGGTGTGCGCCAGCGCCAGGAAGGCCGGGTTGGCGACCAGGATGCGGCCGCTGGAATCGGTGACGACGATGCCGTCGCGCGTGCTGTCGACCAGCAGCGCCAGGGTCTTGTTCATCTCCGCGCCATGCGTCTCGGGCGCGGCCGCGGAGCGCACGCGCAACAGCAGCCGCAGGCCGCAGCCGGCGCGGAAAGGCGTGGCCGACACTGCCGCCAGCGCCCGCGACTTGGGCAGGCGCACGTTGATCTCGGCCGGCTTGCCGTCGGCACCGGCGTTGAGCAGCATGTCCTGCAGCGTGCCGCGCGACGAGCGGTCGAACAGCTCCGGCGCGCTGCGTCCGGCCAGGGCCATGCCCGTGCCCAGCATGTTCGCCGCGGCATGGTTGGCCTCGACCACGCGCAGCGAGTGTGCGTCCACCGTCAGCACCGCATCGGTGGCCACCTGGAACAGCAGCCGGTAGCGCGATTCGGCCTGGCGCGAGCGCCAGTAGCCACGCTCCAGCTCCTGCTGGGCATCGAGAAAGCGCTGCTGGATCGCCGAGACGGCGCGCAGGTCGCGTCCCACCGCCAGCATCGGCCCGAGCGTGCCCAGGCGCAGCGCCGAGAAGGCCACCGGCACGTCGCTGTCGTTTTCGCCAGTGACGTTGACCTCGCGCCGGCGAGCCACGCCGGTGGTGCGCAAATCGGTGAGCATCAACTCGACCTTGCGCCGGGTATCGCCGCTGACCACGTCGGCCCAGGGCCTGCCGACCCACTGGCTGAAATTGGTGGCGATGGGTGTGGTGGCGTTCTGCGCCACGCTCTGGATCACACCGTTGTCGTCGATGACCAAGGCAATGTCGCTGGCTAGCGAGACGAAGGCCTCGGCCAGTTCGGCGGCACACCCGGACAGGGTGCCAAGGTCTGCCGGCTCGGGGGCACGGCGTGTCACGGTGTGTTTCCTTCGGTTAACTCATCGAACAGGGATTGGAAACCATCTGGGGCGGTTGCGGTAGAGGGGTTTTCGATGCGCATTGATCCAGGACATCTCCCCGGCCGGGCGGAGGGTGAATGTCCTGCATTGTCACACCCGTGCCAGACCCAGCAGGTGGGCCATGTCCTTGAAGAAGATGCGCACATGGGCCATCGGCTTCTTGCGCACCAGCTCCTTGTTCATGTAGGACTCGAAGGTCAGCTGCTGCACGTCCTTGTCCTTGCAGATGCTGACGAAGCGCTCGCGCCGCTTGTCGGTGCTGTACCAGAAGCGCTGCATGATGCCCAGCACCCAGAAGACGCGGCCATGGACACGCATGAACTGCTTGCGTGCGCCGGCCAGCGCCCGCGCGTCGCCGCTGGCGAGGAAGTTGTGCGCCGCTGCCGCAGCCGCGCGGCCGCCGTACATGGCGTAGTAGATGCCCTCGCCCGAGGCCGGCGCCACCACGCCGGCGGCATCGCCGGCCAGCACCACCTCGCGGCCGTTGTCCCAGCGCGGCAGCGGCTTCATCGGGATGGGCGCCCCTTCGCGGCGGATCGTCTCCTGGCCGACCAGCCCGGCGGCCTGGCGCAAGGCCGCGGTGCCGGTGCGCAGCGAAAAGCCCTTGTCGGCGCTGCCGGTGCCGATGCTCATGGTGGCGCCGTGCGGGAACACCCAGCCGTAGAAGTCCGGCGACAGCTCACCACGGTAGTAGACATCGCAGCGTGTGCCGTCGTAGCCCGGCGTACTGGCCACTGGTGCACGAACGATCTCGTGGTACGCGAACACATACTTGGTCTGCTCGGCGCCGGGCACCATCTGGCGCGCCACCTCCGAGCGTGCGCCGTCGGCGCCGATGATGCAGCGGCAGCGCACCGAAGCCGCATGCTCCTGCTTCGCACCGGCTTCGCGCGAGCGGAAGTGCACCACGCTGAGGCCATCGTCGGTGCGCTCGATGCGCTCGAAGATGCCGGTGCAGCGCACCGCGCCGCCTTCGACCGCCCGCTGGCGCAGCCATTCGTCGAAATGCTCGCGGTCGACCATGCCGACGAAGCCGCCTTCGATCGGAATGTCCACCTTGACGTCGGCCGGCGAGATCATGCGCGCCGAGCGGGCGCGCGCCACCAGCAGGTGGTCGGGGATCGCGAAGTCCTTGATCAGCCGCGGTGGGATCGCGCCGCCGCAGGGCTTGATGCGGCCAGCGCGGTCGAGCAGCAGCACGGAATGCCCCTGCCGTGCCAGGTCGTCGGCCGCGGTCGCGCCGGCCGGGCCGCCACCGACCACCACCACGTCGTAAACGCCTGATGCATTCGACGGATTCATCGCGTACCTCCAATGGACAGGCCGGGCAGATCGCCGGGCATGGGTTCTTCGACGGGTTGCGCCTTGGGCGCCACGCCCGCAATGCGCGCCGCCAGCACGGCGGCGGCGACGAACATCAACGCCTCGAGCAGGAACACCGAGGCATAGGCCGGCGCCGGCGCACCGAGCAGCCCCCTTGCCAGGTCGCTGGCCGCGGCGCCGAACAGCCCGCCAAGCGCAAAGCCGATGGCCTGTGCCGCACCCCACAGGCCCATGCGCGTACCTTCGCGGCCACCGCGGCCGGCACCGGCCAGGCTCATCATCGAGCCGATGGCGGCAATCGAGAACGCACCGTTCGACAGGCCGAGCAGGAAGACGTTGGCACGCAGCGGCCAGTGCGGCGCCCACAGGCCGGCCTGCACCAGGCCCAACAGCGCCAGCGCCGAGGCCAAGCAGCCGCCGATGGTCCAGGCGCGCAGCGAACCCAGCGCCGCACCGGCCACGCGCCGGCCGGCCAGCGCGGCCAACAGCATGCCGGCCAGCGTGCCGCCATGCTGCACGCCCGCCAGCTGCGTGGATTCGCCCGGCGTGAAGCCGAACAGCGCACCGGCAAAGGGTTCGAGGATCAGGTCCTGCGTGCTGTAGGCCAGCATCGAGACGAAGACGAAGACCGTGAAGCGCCGCGCATCGGCATCGCGCCAGACCTCGCGCAGCGCGGCGCGAAAGTCGGGCCGCACCGTGCCGGTCGGCGCGGCGGGCGCCGCCTGGGTGCGGCCCTCCAGGCCGCGCAACGCCAGCATCGCGACCAGCATCGCGATCAAGGACACCGCCGCCGACACCGCCACCAGGCGCTGCGGCGTGTAGGGGTCGAGGAAACGCCCGGCCAGGCCGGCGGTGACGGCGAAGCCGACGATCATCATCACCCACACGGTGGTGGCCGCCGCGGCGCGGCGCTCCTCGGCCACGCGCTTGGCCAGCAGCACCAGCAGCGAGGTGCCGGCGGCGCTGACGCCCAGGCCGACCAGCGAGAAGGACAACACCGCCAGTGCCATGCCGGCCCAGCGCTCGGTGCCCATCCAGGCCACGGCCAGCGCGGCGCCCAGGCCGCCGCTGGCCAGCACCGCCATGCCGCCGAGGATCCAGGGCGTGCGTCGCTGGCCGCGATCGGAGCCGTAGCCCATGCGCGGCCGCGTCATCTGCACCGCGTAGTGCAACGCCACCAGCAGCCCCGGCAACAGGGCCGGCAGGGCCAGTTCGACGACCATCACCCGATTCAATGTCGAGGTGGTCAGCACCACCACTGCACCGAGCATGGCCTGCACCAGCCCGAGCCTGAAGATGCCGGACCAGCCCAGCATGGGAGCCGCCGTCATGGCGCCGCCCCGGCAAGGCTGCGCAAGGCGAAGGCGCTGACCATCATGCCGGAGACGAACAGCGGCACGCCGAAGCCACTGTAGAACAGCGCCTGCTTCTCGGGCGACTTGAGGAAGCGCACCATCAGCACGGCCTGCGCCAGCAGCAGCGCGATCACGCCGCCGGCATGCACCGGCGCGCCCCAGTGGAACAGCAAGGCGATGACCACCAACTGCGGCAGCGCCATCATCAGGCAGGCCATGCGCGCCGCGCCGTCGATGCCCAGTTGCACCGGCAGCGAGCGGATGCCCATCAGCCGGTCGCCCTTGACCGCCTTGAAATCGTTCAAGGTCATGATGCCGTGCGCGCCGGCGCTGTACAGCGCGGCCAGGGCCAGCGATTGCCAGCCCGGCATGCTGCCGTAGGCCATGACGGCCGCGCCGGTGGCCCAGGCCAGGCCTTCGTAGCACAGCCCGCAGGCGGCATTGCCCCACCAGCCATTGCGCTTCAGTCGGATCGGCGGCGCGCTGTAGGCCCAGGCCAGCAGCAGGCCGATCACCGCCGCGCCAAAGCCCCACGGGCCCAGGGCCAGCGCCACCCCCAGCGACAGCACGGTCCAGGCCACCGCCACGTACAGGCCCCAGCGCCCGGGCATGCGGCCGGAAGGGATGGGCCGGTGCGGCTCGTTGATGGCATCGACATGCCGGTCGAACCAGTCGTTCACCGCCTGGCTGGTGGCGCACACCAGCGGGCCGGCGAGCACGATGCCCAGCAGGATGAGCGGCCAGCGTTCGGCCAGCGGCACCCCTGACGCCACCACGCCGCAGGCAAAGGCCCACATCGGCGGGAACCAGGTGATCGGCTTGAGCAGTTCGGCGACCGCGGACGGCGCCGGGTACGACAAGGTGCTGGACGTCGCCGTGGAGGACATGGCGCGATCTTGCACCTGCCACCCTCAGCCGTCAATCAATGTTTACATTGTCATTCGTCAAGCCAGGTTTACGCTCGGTCGCCGGATCAGGATTCTTCCTCTTCGGCGCCGGCCGAGACCATGCCGTAGCGGCGCAGCTTGACGTACAGGCTCTGCCGCGACAGCCCCAGCAGCAGCGCCGCCGACGCGCGGTTGTCGCCGGTCATGCCCAGTGCCGTCTGGATGCACAGCTGCTCGATCAGGTCGGTGGTCTCGGAGACGATGGACTTCAGCGGCGTGCGGCCGACCAGTTCGGTCAGCTCGGCGGCCGAGCGCGGCATGGCCAGCGACGCCGCCTTCGACTCGGGCTTGAGGCGCCGCTCGATGTCGCGCACGGCAAAGGCCAGCACCGTGTCCTCGCCCACGGTCAGCGCCGCCGCCGAGATCTCGATCTCGACGCTGGCACCGTACTCGCCGCGCAGCATGGTGACGAACAGGCCGACGCTGCCGCGCTGGCGCAGCGTGGCGATCAGCACCCCGAGCTCGACGCCGGTGCGGCCGATCCAGCGGTCCAGCGCCTGGCCGCGCACCTGCTCCTCGGCGCTGAGCTGGGCCAGCGCGACGAAGGCACGGTTGGCCATCAGCACGCGCCCGCCGGCATCGCAGAACACCAAGCCGTCGGGCGAGTTGCGCAGATAGGCCTGCAGCATCGCGTCGGCGCCGGTCTCGGCGCCCTGGGGCGATGAGCCGACGCTGCGCAGGCGTACCGCGGGCGTTTCGGCGCGCAGCGGCGCCAGGCGCACCAGCACGAACGCGGCATCGTCCTGGCGGAAGACCGAGGCCGACACCGACACCTCGTCGCCGGCGCCGGCCAGTTGCGCGCGCAAGGCGTCCTGGCGACCGACGGTGCGAGCCGCGGCCACCAGGTTCTGCAGCCGCTCGGCATGCAGCGGCTCGAACAAGGTCGACAGCGGCGCGCCCACCAGCCGGGCGCGGCGGGTGCCGCACAGCGTGCGCGCCGCGGGGTTGGCCTCCAGCACCTTCTGGGTGGAGCCGTCGACGATCAGCACCGCCTCGGCGGTGGTCTCGAACAGGTGCCGGTAGCGGGTTTCGGCCTCGCGGTAGCGCCAATAGTCGCGCTCCATCGCCTGCTGCGACTCGATCAGCCGGCGCTGCAGCGCCACGCTGTCGCGCAGATCGCGGCCGAAGGCCACGATGCGGCCCTTGCCGCTGCGGCCGTCGTCCGGCACCACGCGCAGTGTCGAATACAGCAGCGGCAGATCGTCGCCGTCCTGGCCCGGGTGGTTGACCTGGCGCCAGCGGCCGGCCGCGTCGACCGCGGCTTGTGCCTCGCGCAGCAAGGCCTCGACCTTTTGCCGGCTTTCGATGGTGACGGTCTGCACCCACGGCCGGCCCAGCCATTCGCGCGCACCGCGCGCACCCAGTTCGTCACGCTGGGTCATGACCTCGATGATCGTGCCCTCGTCGTCGAGCACCAGCGCGATGTCGCTCGCCGCACCGACCAGGCGCGTCACCGCCTTGGCGTCAAGCTCGCCGAGCGTGTTCTTCGCGTCCTTGGATCGTGCCATCGGGTGCGTTCGTGTTGTCGGGGTTTACACCCGTCATTGTCAACGCAAATGCACGCCGGGCACTTACATGCGCACGCGCGTCGCCATCAGCAGCCGTCCTGCGACGCGCGGCGCATCGCGCGCATCGCGCGCCGTGGCATCGGCACCGACCCGGGCCACCCAGTCCGGGTGAAGCGTGAAGATCGGGCCACCGACCATGACCACCACGCCGGGGTTGCGCGAGGCCGCGCGCACCTCGGAAATGCAGCGCTGCAGCCAGTCCAGCCGGCGCTCGGAACCGATCGACAGGCCGACGACATCGGCCCATTCCTTGCGCACCCGCACCGCCGGATCGTCGATCGCGCCGCCAACGACGCCGAACACGTCCCAGCCCTCGCGGCGGAAGAACTCGGCCACCATGCTCAGCCCGAAGCTGTGCTGCTCGTCCGAGGGCTGCGCAAACAGCGCGCGGCGGCCGTTGGCCGGGTATTCGATCTCGGTGCCGAAGGCCGGGCTCAGCTCGCGCAGCAGGCGCTGCAACCGGCCCAGCGCCACAGTGACGGTGGAGAAGTCGCAGACGTCGTCCGACCACATCTCGCCCAGCAGGCGGGCGGCCGGGGCGAACAGGTCCAGGTACAGCGCCTCCACGGTCATGCCGCCGCGGCGCTTGGCATCCACCGCGGTCTGCACGTCGAGATCGCTGTCGCCGACGATCAGCGCCACGAAGCCGGCGACCTGGCCGGCCGACTGCGCCGACACACTGGCCAGCTCGGTGTTGGCGGCCGTGGTGGTATGCCGGTGCGCCTGCACCAGTCGCGGGATGACATCGGCTTCGATGGTGCGCGCCAGGTGCGCCAGCCGCTCCTTGGCCTCGTTGTTGCGTGCCACCAGGCTGGAGAACACCGGCATGCCGCTGTGTATCTGCAGATGGCCGGTGTCCAGCGCACCGTCGGGAGCCACCGAAACACTGGGCGATTCACGTTGCATCGATGTCTCCTGTCACCGCTGGCGCCGCAGCACCGATCCACTGTCCAGGGGTTGCGATGGCACCCAGGGAGCGCTGGACCGACGTGACCGCGGGTCCGATCGGTCCGGTTTTACCCTGCGCGGCAGCGAGCGTCAAAACACTGCACATCGGTGTTTCCACCCTTGTCGCCGACGCCGAAACCTTCTCCATCGCCGTCCCTCGTGTGCGCCGGAACCCTCACCGGCCAGACAGCGCCATGATCGGCGCGGCCAAGGAAAGTGTCAATGCCAATATACGTCAATCATGATTGACACTTTCCGGTCGAGGCTCTAGTCTTGGTGCCATGGACCGGACGCAAGGGATGGGGGGGTGGCACGCAACGCACAAGGCGCGGGCGCCGCTGTACACGCCGGCTGAGCGCCAGCGCCGCGACGCCACGGTCTGGACCCTGGTTCAAGGCGTGCTGGCGCCGCTGCAGTTCCTGGTGTTCCTGGCCAGCTTGGCGCTGGTGCTGCGCTACCTGTTCAGCGGCGAGGGCTACGCGTTGGCGAATGCCTCGGTGGTGCTGAAGACGCTGCTGCTCTACACCATCATGGTCACTGGCTCGATCTGGGAGAAGGTGGTTTTCGGCAAGTGGCTGTTCGCGCCGGCCTTCTTTTGGGAAGACGTGTTCAGCATGGCGGTGCTGGCGCTGCACAGCGCCTACCTCTTGGCACTGGCTACAGATGCACTCGACGCGCGCGGCCTGATGCTGCTGGCGCTGGCCGCCTACGCCACCTATGTGATCAATGCGGCGCAGTTCATCGTCAAGCTGCGCATGGCGCGGCTCGACGCGCAACGGCCGCAGAGCGTGACCCAGGGAGCGTACGCGCCATGAACGCTCCCGAAAGAATCATCCCGCTGCAGTCGCGGACCGACGGCGGCTGTGCGACCGCGCCGGTGCTGCGCGAGCGCGGCCAGCGTGAGGTCTTCTGCGGCCTGACCGGCATCGTCTGGCTGCACCGCAAGATCCAGGACGCGTTTTTCCTGGTGGTGGGCTCGCGCACCTGCGCGCACCTGATCCAGTCGGCTGCCGGCGTGATGATCTTCGCCGAGCCGCGTTTTGCCACCGCCATCATCGACGAGCGCGACCTGGCCGGCCTGGCCGACGCACAGGACGAACTCGACCGCGTCGTGACCCGTCTGCTGGAACGCCGCGGCGACATCCGCACGCTGTTCCTGGTGGGCTCCTGCCCGTCGGAGGTGATCAAGCTCGACCTGTCGCGTGCCGCGCTGCGCCTGAGCCAGCGTTTCGCACCGCAGGTGCGCGTGCTCAACTACTCGGGCAGCGGCATCGAGACCACCTTCACCCAGGGCGAGGACGCCTGCCTGGCCTCGCTGGTGCCGGGCTTGCCGGCGTCGGACGCGGCCTCCTTGGTGGTGGTGGGCGCGCTGGCCGACGTGGTCGAGGACCAGTTCGCCCGGCTGCTGACGCAGATCGGCATCCGCAACGTCGGCTTCCTGCCGGCACGGCACAGCGATGCCATGCCAGGCGTCGGGCCGTACACCCGCTACCTGCTGGCCCAACCCTTCCTGGCCGAAACCGCCCGCGTGCTGGAGAACCGCGGCGCGCGCCGCATCGCCGCGCCCTTCCCGCTCGGCGTCGAAGGCACCACGCGCTGGCTGCAGGCCGCGGCCGCGGCCTTCGGCATCGGCGCCGACGTGGTCGATCAGGCCACCGCCAGCGCGCGCAGTCGCGCCCAGGCCGCCCTGGCGCGGCAGCGCGAGGCGCTGCAGGGCAAGAGCATCTTCTTCTTCCCCGACTCGCAACTCGAGCCGCCGCTGGCGCGCTTCTTGTCGCGCGAGCTGGGCATGCGTCTGACCGAGGTCGGCACGCCCTACCTGCACCGCGAGCACCTGGCCGAGGAACTGGCGCTGCTGCCGGCCGAAGCCCGGCTCAGCGAAGGCCAGCATGTCGAGCGCCAGCTCGACCGCTGCCGTGCCGAGCGCCCGGACATCGTGGTCTGCGGCCTGGGCCTGGCCAACCCGCTGGAGGCCGAGGGCTTGACCACCAAGTGGGCGATCGAACTGGTGTTCACGCCGATCCAGGGTTACGAGCAGGCCGCCGACCTGGCCGAACTCTTCGCCCGCCCGCTGCGCCGGCGCGAGCTGCTGGCGGCCTGAGAGAGACGAGCGAGCCATGCAGTTGACGCTCTGGACCTACGAAGGCCCGCCGCACATCGGCGCGATGCGCATCGCCACCGCGATGCGTGGCCTGCACTACGTGCTGCATGCGCCGCAGGGCGACACCTACGCCGACCTGCTGTTCACGATGATCGAGCGGCGCGACCGCCGCCCGCCGGTCACCTACACCACCTTCCAGGCGCGCGACCTGGGAGGCGACACCGCCGAGCTGTTCAAGACCGCGGTGCGCGAGGCCTTCGAGCGTTTCCAGCCGCAGGCGCTGATCGTCGGCGCGTCTTGCACCGCCGAGCTGATCCAGGACGACCCGGGCGGCCTGGCCGACGCGCTGAACCTGCCGGTGCCGGTGGTGCCGCTGGAACTGCCGGCCTACCAGCGCAAGGAGAACTGGGGCGCCTCGGAGACGCTGTACCAGCTGGTGCGCAAGCTCGCCGGGCCGCACGCCCCGCCGCCGGGCACGACGCGCGAGCGCACGGCCGGCCAGCCGGCGCGCTGCAACATCCTCGGCCCCACCGCGCTGGGCTTCCGCCACCGCGACGACCTGCGCGAGGTGCGCGACCTGCTGCAACGCCTGGGCATCGAGATCAACGTGATCGCGCCGCTCGACGCCACGCCGGCCGATCTGGCCCGCCTGGGCGATGCCGACTTCAATATCGTGCTGTACCCCGAGGTGGCGCTGCTGACGGCGCAATGGCTGCAGCGCAACTTCGGCCAGCCGACCGCCAAGACCGTGCCGATCGGCGTGCGCGCGACGCAGGAGTTCATCCGCGAGGTGGCGGCTCTGGCCGGCGTCGACCCGCAGCCGGCGCTGGACGATCCGCGCTCGCGGTCGGCCTGGTATGCGCGCTCGGTCGACTCCACCTACCTCACCGGCAAGCGGGTCTTCGTCTTCGGCGATGCCACCCACGCGGTGGCCGCGGCACGCGTCGTCAGCCAGGAATTCGGCTTCACCGTGGTCGGCCTCGGCACCTACAGCCGCGAGTTCGCGCGCGAAGTGCGCGACGCTGCCAAGCTCTACGGCGTCGAGCCGCTGATCACCGACGACTACCTCGACGTCGAGGCCAAGGTGGCCGAGTTGCAGCCCGAGCTGGTGCTGGGCACGCAGATGGAGCGGCACATCGCCAAGCGCCTGGGCATCCCCTGCGCGCTGATCTCCGCGCCGATGCACGTGCAGGACTTCCCGGCCCGGCACGCGCCGCAGATGGGCTTCGAGGGCGCCAACGTGCTCTTCGACACTTGGGTGCACCCGCTGATGATGGGCCTGGAAGAGCACCTGCTGACGATGTTCCGCGGCGACTTCGAGTTCCACGACGGCGCCGCGGCCTCGCACCTGGGCCACGGCGGCCCGAAACCGGCGACCACTGCAGTGGCTGAGCCCGAAGCGGCCGTGCGGCCGCAAGCCGCGGCCACGCTGCCCGCGCCGACGACCGAAACCATCGTCGTCACCGGCTGGGCCCCCGAGGCGCAGAAGGAACTGCAGAAGATTCCCTTCTTCGTGCGCGGCAAGGCGCGCCGCAACACCGAACGCTTTGCCGCCGAGCGCGGCGTGGCATTGATCACCGTGGAAACGCTGTATGACGCCAAAGCGCACTTCGGCCGCTGAACAGGCCGCCACGCCGCTGCGCGTGGTGCTGGTCACGATGGACAGCCACCTGGCCAGTGCGGCCGAGCGCGCCAACCGCCAGCTCGCCCGCGAACTGCCGGGCCTGTCGCTGACGGTGCATGCCGCCGGCGAATGGGGCAGCGATGGCGCGGCGCTGCAGCGCTGCCACGCCGACATCGCCACCGGCGACATTGTCATCGTCACGATGCTGTTCATGGAAGACCACTTCCTGCCGGTGCTGCCGGCGCTGAAGGCGCGCCGCGAGCACTGCGACGCGATGGTCTGCGCCATGTCCGCGGCCGAGGTGATGAGCCTCACCCGCATGGGCAAGTTCAGCATGGACAAGCCGGCCAGCGGTGCGCTGGCGCTGCTGAAACGGCTGCGCGGCAAGAGCAGCACCCAGGACAACAAGAGCGGCACCACCGCCGGCGCGCAGCAGATGAAGATGCTGCGCCGGCTGCCGAAGATCCTGCGCTTCGTGCCCGGCACCGCGCAGGACGTGCGCGCCTATTTCCTGACGCTGCAGTACTGGCTGGCCGGCTCGCAACAGAACATCGGCAGCCTGGTGCACATGCTGGTGCATCGTTACGCCGCCGGCCCGCGCGAGGGCCTGCGTGCGCTGGCCAAGCCGCAGGCCCCGCTGGAATACCCCGAGGTCGGCGTGTACCACCCGCGCATGGCAGGCGCTGGCGTGCACAACGGCATGTCGGCCGACATCGGCCAGCTGCCGCGCGTGGCCACCAGCGGCAAGCGCGGCACGGTCGGCGTGCTGGTGATGCGCTCGTACCTGCTGGCCGGCAACGCCGGCCACTACGACGGCGTCATCACCGCGCTGGAGGCCCGTGGCCTGCGCGTCATCCCGGCCTTCGCCACCGGGCTGGATTCGCGGCCGGCGATCGAGCAGTTCTTCTTCGACAGCGGCCGCAGCCGCATCGACGCGCTGGTCTCGCTGACCGGCTTCTCGCTGGTCGGCGGCCCAGCCTACAACGACTCCAAGGCGGCCGAGGACATGCTCGCCCGCCTCGACGTGCCCTACCTGGCAGTGACGCCGGTGGAATTCCAGACCCTGGAAAGCTGGGGCGGCTCCGAGCGCGGCCTGCTGCCGGTGGAAGCGACGATGATGATCGCCATTCCCGAGCTGGACGGCTGCACCGGCCCGATGGTCTTCGGCGGCCGCAGTGACGCCGCCGGCGCTGCCTGCCACGGCTGCGAGCGCGCCTGCACCTTCAAGCAGGCCGAGCACGACCACGACATGCACACCTGCTCCGAGCGCGCCGATGTGCTGGCCGCGCGCGTGGGCCGGCTGGTCGACCTGCGCCGCAGCGAGCGCGCCGAGCGCCGGATCGCCGCAGTCATCTTCAACTTCCCGCCCAATGCCGGCAACACCGGCACCGCCGCCTTCCTGTCCGTGTTCGAGTCGCTGCACAACCTGCTCAAGGCGATGCAGCGCGAGGGCTACACGGTGCAGGTGCCGGCCACGGTGGATGAGCTGCGCGAGCGCGTGATCCACGGCAATGCCGAAACCTTCGGCGCCAGCGCCAACGTGCACGCGCGCATTGCCACCGACGACCACGTGCGGCGCGAGCGCTGGCTCAATGAGATAGAAAAGCAATGGGGCCCGGCACCGGGCAAGCAGCAGAGCAACGGCAGCTCGATCTTCGTGCTGGGCGAGCGCTTCGGCAACGTCTTCGTCGGCATCCAGCCGGCTTTCGGCTACGAAGGCGACCCGATGCGCCTGCTCTTCGAGAAGGGCTTCGCGCCGACCCATGCCTTCTCGGCCTTCTACCGCTGGCTCAAGGAAGACTTCAACGCCCATGCGGTGCTGCACTTCGGCACCCACGGCGCGCTCGAGTTCATGCCCGGCAAGCAGGCCGGCCTGTCCGGCGACTGCTGGCCCGATCGGCTGATCGGCGACCTGCCCAACTTCTACCTGTACGCGTCCAACAACCCCAGCGAAGGCACGATCGCCAAGCGCCGTGCCGCGGCCACGCTGATCAGCTACCTGACGCCACCGGTGGCGCAGGCCGGCCTGTACCGCGGCCTGGTCGACCTGAAGGCTGCGCTCGACCGCTACCGTGGCCTGGAGCCGCAGGCCGAAGCCGAGCGCGCGGAGCTGGCGGTGATGCTGCAGGCCCAGGCGGCCGAGCTGGAACTGGCCACGGCCGAACCGGCCTGGGGCGAGTCGGCCGACGCCAGGATTGCCGCGCTCACCGACGCGGTGCTCGAACTCGAATACACACTCATCCCGCACGGCCTGCACGTGGTCGGCAAGGCGCCGAGCGCGCGCGAGCGGGTCGACCTGCTGCTGTCGGTGGCGGAAGCCTCGCACGGCCAGCGGCCCGAGCGCGCGGCGGTCGATGCGCTGGTCGCCGGCCAGGCACCGGCCGCCGCGCTGGCCCTGGGCGGCATGCCGGCCGACGAGGCCTCGCTGAGTCTGTTCAAGGAACTGGCCGCGATCGACAAGCAACTGGCCCAGGATCACGAGATCGCCGGCCTGATCCACTCACTCGACGGCCGCTTCGTGCGCCCCGCGCCGGGCGGCGACGTGCTGCGCACGCCGGCGATCCTGCCGACCGGGCGCAACCTGCACGGCTTCGACCCCTTCCGCATCCCCAGCGCCTATGCCGTCAAGGACGGCACGCGCCAGTCCGAGCGGCTGCTGCAGCGCCACCAGGCCGACGGCCATGCCTTCCCGGAAAGCATCGCGCTGGTGCTGTGGGGCACCGACAACCTGAAGACCGAAGGCGCGCCGATCGCCCAGGCCCTGGCCCTCCTCGGCGCCAAGCCTCGCTTCGACAGCTACGGCCGCCTGGCCGGCGCCGAGTTGCTGCCGCTGGAGCAGTTGGGCCGGCCGCGCGTGGACGTGATCGTCACGCTGTCCGGCATCTTCCGTGACCTGCTGCCGCTGCAGATCAAGCTGCTGGCCGAGGCCTCGTTCCTGGCGGCCAGCGCCGACGAGCCGCTGCATCTGAACTTCGTGCGCAAACACGCGCTGGCCTACCAGGCCGAGCATGGCGGCGACCTGGAAAGCGCCTCGCTGCGCGTCTTCGGCAATGCCGAAGGCGCCTACGGCGCCAACGTCAACCACCTGATCGACAACAGCCGCTGGGACTGCGAAGACGAGTTGGCCGAGACCTACAGCCGCCGCAAGGGCTTCGCCTACGGGCGCAGCGGCCGGCCGGTGCAGCAGACGCAGCTGCTGTCCAGCGTGCTGGCCGGCGTGGAGCTGGCTTACCAGAACATCGATTCGGTGGAGCTGGGTGTGACCACGGTGGACACCTACTTCGACACGCTGGGCGGTATCAGCCGCGCCATCCAGCGCGCCAAGGGCAAGACTTCCGAAGTGGCGCCGGTGTACATCGGCGACCAGACGCGCGGCGACGGCGTGGTGCGCACGCTGGGCGAACAGGTGGCCCTGGAGACACGCACGCGCATGCTCAACCCGAAGTGGTACGAAGGCATGCTCGAGCACGGCTACGAAGGCGTGCGCCAGATCGAGGTGCACATCACCAACACGATGGGTTGGTCGGCCACCACCGGCCAGGTGCAGCCCTGGGTGTACCAGCAGCTGACCGAAACCTTCCTGCTCGACCCGGCCATGCGCGAGCGGCTGGCCAAGTTGAACCCGACCGCCTCCGCAAAGGTGGCCACCCGGCTGCTGGAAGCTTCGGCCCGCCAGTACTGGCAACCCGATGACGCCATGCTCGACGCGCTCAAGCGCGCCGGCGAGGAGCTGGAAGACCGGCTCGAAGGTGTCTACGAAGGAGCAACCGCATGACAGAAGTAGCCGAGATCCGGGTCGATCAGATCCGACGCGGACCCGCACCGGCCCTGGCGCGCGGCCTGGACGGCGAGGGCAGCGTGCAGGTGCAGCTCGACCCGGCCGTGAAGATCGGCACCGCCAAGGTGTTCGCCATCTACGGCAAGGGCGGCATCGGCAAGAGCACCACCTCCAGCAACCTGTCGGCCGCCTTCTCCAAGCTCGGCAAGCGGGTGCTGCAGATCGGCTGCGACCCCAAGCACGACAGCACCTTCACACTGACCAAGAAGATGCTGCCCACCGTGATCGACGTGCTCGAGACGGTGGACTTCCATGCCGAGGAACTGCGTGTCGAGGACTTCGTCTTCCCAGGCTACAACGGCGTGATGTGCGTCGAGGCCGGCGGCCCGCCGGCGGGGACCGGCTGCGGCGGCTACGTCGTCGGCCAGACCGTCAAGCTGCTGAAGGAACACCACCTGCTCGAGGACACCGACGTGGTGATCTTCGACGTGCTCGGCGACGTGGTCTGCGGCGGCTTCGCCGCGCCACTGCAGCATGCCGACCGGGCGATGATCGTCACCGCCAACGACTTCGACTCGATCTTCGCGATGAACCGCATCGTGCAGGCCATCGGCGCGAAGGCCAAGAAC
>JAGTRL010000016.1 GCA_018261815.1 Pseudomonadota bacterium | reverse complement strand
GTTGCCGTCCAGGTCGGTGAGCGTGACGCCGCAAGCCGATTCCATGAAGCTGCCCACCTTGAGGTGCCGGCGCAGCAGTTCGGCGTACTGGAAGGGCACGCGGTAGCGGCCGGTGAACTCCAGGTCGGGCAGGCCTTCGGCGGCTTCGGCACTGAGGGCCAGCGACTTCGGATAGTGCTCGCGGCAGTGCCGCGACAGGCGCTGCAGCGCGGCACGGCGCTGCGCCACCACCGGCGGCGGCGCTCCGTCGGACGCGAAGAAGCGCTGTTCGTCGTAGCCGTAGCCGGGCAGCCACGAGGCGACGCGGCGCGCCATGCGCGCGTGCCCGGTCAGCGACGGGTGCTTGGCCTGCGACAGCTCCAGGCGGCGGCGTGCCAGCGGCCAGGCCGCGGCGGCGGCGACCAGCGCCAGGGACGAGTAGACGAGGGTGTCGTTCATGGGAGAGCCAGTGAGTTCCAGCACAGATGTACCGCAGCGTCTTGACAGGCTGATGAAGGCGCGCCGGCTGCTGCAAGCGCTGTTGCAGCACGAGCAGCTGAACTTCCTGCTGACCAACCGCATCCCGCGCATCGCGCTGACCCATGCCATGGGCCGCTTCAGCCGCATCCGCAGCCCCTGGCTCGCGCGGCTTTCGATCGGCGTGTGGAAGCAGTTCACCGACCTGGACCTGAGCGAGGCCCAGGCCTCGCGCTTCGACAGCCTGCACGACTGCTTCATCCGCGAACTGAAACACGGCGCGCGCACGGTGGATGCCGACCCGTCGGTGCTCGCCAGCCCCTGTGACGCCATCGTCGGCGAGTGCGGCGCGATGCAGGGCACCACGCTGTTCCAGGCCAAGGGCTTTCCGTACCGGCTGGCCGACCTGTTCGCCGACGAGGCCGCGGCACAGGCCTACGCCGACGGCTGCTACGTCACGCTGCGCCTGCGCTCCGACATGTACCACCGCTTCCATGCGCCGCATGGCGGCCGCATCGAACAGATCACGCACCACAGCGGCGACACCTGGAACGTCAACCCGATCGCGCTGAAGCGCATTGAGCGCCTGTACTGCCGCAACGAACGCGCCACGATCCGCTTGCGCCTGGATGCCGGCGGCCACGTGCTGACGCTGGTGCCGGTGGCGGCCATCCTGGTGGCCAGCCTGCGGCTGCACTGCATCGACCTGCGGCTGCACTTGGGCTACCGCGGACCGCAGCACATCGATTGCGACGCCCGCGTGGCCAAAGGGCAGGAGCTGGGCTGGTTCGAACATGGCTCGACGATCATCGTGTTCGCGCCGCGCGGCTTCACGCTGTGTCCGAGCATCGAGCCTGGTGCAACGGTGCGCATGGGGCAGCGCCTGATGCACCTGCCCGACCCTGCATCGCACGGCGACGCTTCACGCGGCTGTCACGCGGTGGCTTCAGCATCCGCCGGCATCTCCCCTTGAGGCGGCCATGGCGCACATCGACCTGATCTACTTCAATGCCGGCGGCGGCCACCGCGCCGCGGCCGAGGCGCTGCGCGAGGTGATGGTCGGCGCGGGTTCGCCCTGGCAGGTGCGGCTGCTGAACCTGTTCGAGCTGCTCGATCCCCAGGACCGGTTTCGGCGCATCACCGGCATGCCGCCCGAGGACTACTACAACCGCCGGCTGGCGCGCGGCTGGACCCTCGGCATGGCGCAGGAGCTGAAGCTGCTGCAGGCGGCCATTCGCCTGGCCCACCCGCGGCTGGTGCAGCGTCTGCAGCAGCACTGGCAGCGGTCGCCGCCGGACCTGGCAGCCTCGCTGGTGCCGAATTTCAACCTGGCGCTGTCGCACAGCCTGCAGGCCGTACGGCCCGGTCTGCCCTTCGTCACCGTGCTGACCGACCTGGCCGATCTGCCACCGCACTTCTGGGTCGAGCGCGGCGCCGGCCAGCATGTGGTGTGCGGCACCGAACGGGCGCTGCAGCAGGCGCGCGCCATGGGCGTGGACCCACGCCACCTGCACCGGGTCTCGGGCATGATCCTGCGGCCGAGCTTCTACCGCGACAGCGTCGAGCCGCGCCCGGCCGCGCGGCGTGCGCTGGGCCTGGACGAGCACACGCCCACCGGAGTGGTGCTGTTCGGCGGCCAGGGCTCGAGCGCGATGCTCGGCATCGCCGAGCGCCTGAGCGACGTGCCCCTGATCCTGATGTGCGGCCACAACCACGGCCTGGCCGAAAGGCTGTGCGCGCAGCCGGCCGCGGCGCCGCGGGTGATCGTCGGCTACACCACGGAGGTGGCACGCTACCTGCGGCTGGGCGACTTCTTCATCGGCAAGCCCGGGCCGGGCAGCCTGAGCGAAGCGCTGCATTGCGGCTTGCCCGTGATCGTCACACGCAATGCCTGGACGATGCCGCAGGAGCGCTACAACACCGACTGGGTGCGTGAGCAGGGCCTGGGCCTGGTGCTTGCCAACTTTGCCGGCCTGCCCCTGGCCGTGGCCCGGCTGCGCACGGAGTTGGCGCAATTCGTCGCGCGGGTGCAGCGCCTGGACAACCGCGCCTTGTTCGAGGTGCCGCAGATCCTGGCCGGCATCCTGCGCGAGGCGCAACGCACCGCCGACCAGGGCGCCGAGCGGCTGACCCGGATCGAGCGCCCGGGGCCGGCTGCCAACGATGCGGACGACGCCGTCGTGCACGCGTCGTAGCGCGGCACCGACCTTCACACGGCTGTCGCCGCACTGTCACGCGGCCGTCGCCTGCCGGTCGCAAACTCGCGCGCATGCATCGCGACCTGCCTCCCGACCTGAGCGAGGTGCCGCCGCCCGCAGCGCCGCGGCTGAAAGTACGCACGGTCTGGATCTCCGACCTGCACCTGGGCACGCCGGGCTGCCAGGCCAGGCGGCTGCTCGACTTCTTGCGCCATGTCGAATGTGACACCCTGTTCCTGGTGGGCGACATCATCGACGGCTGGCAGCTGCGCCGCCAGTGGTACTGGCCGCAGGCGCACAACGACGTGGTGCAGAAGCTGCTGCGCATGGCGCGCAAGGGCACGAAGGTGATCTTCGTGCCCGGCAACCACGACGAATTCGCACGGCGCTATGTGCAGCACAACTTCGGCGGTGTCGACGTGGTCGACGACTGGATCCACGAAACCGCCGACGGACGCAAGCTGTGGGTGATCCACGGCGACCTGTTCGACGGCGTGATCCAGTGTGCGCGCTGGCTGGCCCATGTCGGCGATTGGGCTTACGAACTCACGCTGCGCCTGAACCGCCACCAGAACTCGCTGCGCGCGCGCCTGGGCCTGCCGTACTGGAGCCTGTCGCGCTACCTGAAACTGAAGGTCAAGCGCGCGGTCAGCTACGTCGGCGACTTCGAGCAGGCGGTCGCGCGCGAGGCGCGCAAGCGTGGTGTGCAGGGTGTCGTCTGCGGCCACATCCACCATGCCGAGATGCGCGACATCGACGGCATCCTGTATGCCAACGACGGCGACTGGGTCGAGAGCCTCACTGCACTCGTCGAACATGCCGACGGGCGCCTGGAGATCATCGACTGGGCCCGGCGCGATGCCGAGCTGAAGGCGCTGAGCGTCGTGCCGCTCGCTCTGGCGGCCTGAGCACGGCGCTCATTCGTGGCGCAGCGCCTCGATCGGATCGAGCCGCGCCGCGCGCCGCGCCGGGAAGTAGCCGAAGATCACACCGATCGCCGCCGAGAAGCCCAGCGCCAGCACGTTGATGCCGGGGTTGAACTGGAACGGCACCTGCATCAGCTGCGCCAGGCCCACGCTGGCCACCGCCGCCAGCAGCACGCCGACCACGCCGCCCAGCGCGGCCAGCACCACCGCCTCGATCAGGAACTGCAGCAGCACCTCGCGCTCCAGCGCGCCGATGGCCAGGCGCACGCCGATCTCGCGCGTGCGCTCGGTCACGCTGACCAGCATGATGTTCATGATGCCGATGCCGCCGACCAGCAGGCTCACCGCCGCCACCGCGCCCAGCAGCGTCGTCATCACCTGCGTCGTGCCCGACAGCGTGTCGGCAATCTGGCGCGTGTCCAGCACGTTGAAGTTGTCGTCGTCGTTCGCGCCCAGCTTGCGCCGCTCGCGCAGCAGCTGCGTCAGTGCAGACTTGGCGCGGTCGATGCCGTCCTCGTCGCGCACCGACACCAGCAGCGTGTTGACGCGGGTGGTGCCGGTCACGCGGCGCTGCAGCGTGCGCAGCGGCAGCACGACCAGGTCGTCCTGGTCCATGCCCATCGCCGCCTGGCCCTTGGCGGCGAGCACGCCCACCACCTCGCAGGAAAAGCTCTTCACGCGCAGCTGCTGGCCCAGCGGATCGGTGCCGGCGAACAGCTCGCGCTGCACGGTCGCGCCGATGACGCACACCGCGGATCCGGCGCGCTCCTCGTGATCCTCGAAGCGGCGGCCCGAGGCCAGCGTCCAGTTGCTGGTGTCGAAATGCGCATTGGTGGTGCCGATCAGGCTGGTGGACCAGTTGCGCGCGCCCTGCACCACGGTGGCCGACGCGCGCACCTCGGGCGCCACCGCGCGCAGCCCGGCGATCTGCGCCTCGATGGCCGTCGCGTCGGCCGCGGTGAACGACGGCACGCCGATGTCCGAGCCCGGCCCCATGCGTTGCCCGGGGCGGATTTGCAGCAGGTTGCTGCCCAGCCCGGCGATCTGGCTGCGCACCGACGCCGTGGCGCCCTGCCCCAGCGTGACCATCGTCACCACCGCACTGACGCCGATGACCACGCCCAGCACGGTGAGGAAGGAGCGCAGCAGGTTGCGCCGGATCGAGCGCAGCGCCAGCAGCAGCGAGTTCCACAACATCAGGCCGCCTCCACCACGCGGCGCGTGTCCTCGGAGACGCGGCCGTCGACGAAGCGCACGGTGCGGCGCGCATAGTCCGCCATGTCCGCCTCGTGCGTGACCATCAGCACGGTGATGCCGCGCTCGCGGTTCAGCGACCACAGCAGCTCCATGATCTCGCGGCTGCGCTGCGTGTCCAGGTTGCCGGTGGGCTCGTCGGCCAGCAGCACCGTCGGCTGCGTGACGATGGCGCGCGCGATCGCCACGCGCTGCTGCTGGCCGCCGGACAGCTCGCCCGGCGTGTGGCTCTCGCGGCCGTCCAGCCCGACCGAGTGCAGCGCCTCGCGCGCCGCGGCGCGGCGCGCCGCCGCCGGCTCGCCGCGGTACAACAGCGGCAGCTCCACGTTCTCGATCGCGCTGGTGCGCGCCAGCAGGTTGAAACCCTGGAAGACGAAGCCCAGGTGGCGCCGGCGCAGCCGCGCGCGCTGGTCGCGGCTCAACCGCTCGACGTGCACGCCGCGGAACAGGTAGGCGCCGGCCGAGGGCGTGTCCAGGCAGCCCATGATGTTCATCACCGTCGACTTGCCGGAACCGCTGGGCCCCATGATGGCGACGAACTCGCCGGCCTCGATGTCCAGGTCCACGCCGTCGAGCGCACGCACCATCGCCTGGCCCTCGCCGTAGACGCGGGTCACGCCGCGCAGGCGGATCAGCGGGAACCGCGGCGCGTCGTTCACGGCGCCTTCGTGCTTTGATCGACGATCACCGCCTCGCCCTCGCGCAGCTCGCCGCTGACCTCGCTGCGGCTGCCGTCGCTCAGCCCCACGCTCACCGCCACCGCGTGCGCCTGGCCGTCGCGCAGCACCCATAGCTGGCGTTCGCTGTTCGCCAGTTCGATGGTGCCGGCACGCTTGGCCGCGCCACGCGGCAGACGCGGCATCAGCTTGGACACCAGGCTGCCGCCGCTCGGTGCGGCAGCGGTCGAGGCCGCCGCTGTACCCGGCGTGAAGCGCAGCGCCGCGTTCGGCACCAGCAGCACACCCTGGCGCTCCACCGCGGCAATGCTCGCCGTGGCCGTCATGCCCGGGCGCAGCAGCAACTCGGGGTTGTCCACGCTGAGCTCGGCGATGTAGGTGACGACGTTCTCCTTGGTGGTGGAGCCGAAGCCGACACGTGTGATCGTCGCCGGGAAGCTGCGGTTCGGCCACGCCGCCACGGTGAAGCTGGCGCGCTGGCCCTGCCGCACCTGGCCGACGTCGGCCTCGTCGACGTTGACCTGCAGCTTCATCTGCTTCAGGTCGGCGGCAAGGGTGAACAGCGTCACCGCCTGCAGCGAGGCCGCCACCGCGTTGCCCGGGTCGACGGTGCGCGTCAGCACCACGCCGTCGATCGGCGCGCGGATCGAGGCCTTGCCCAGGTTGGTGGTGTCCGAGCTCAGCGCCGCCTTGGCATCGGCCACCGCGGCGCGCGCCGCGTTCTCGTCGGCCAAAGCGCGCTCGGCATTGGCGCGCACCGTGTCGAACTCGGTGGCCGAGGGCACGCGCCCGCCGGACAGGCGCGACACCTCCTCCATGCGCGCCAGGTTGGCGCGCGCCTCCTTCAGCGTGGCCGCGGCCTGTGCCACGCGCGCCTCGGCCGAGGCCAGCGTGGCGCGCGAACGCGCCATCTGGTCGCGCAGCTTGGAGGTGTCCAGTTCCACCAGCACCTGGCCCTTGCTGACGCGATCATTGATGTCGACGAACACGCGGGCCACCGTGCCGGACAGCTCGCTGCCGAGGTTGACGGTGAGCGTCGGCACCAGCGTGCCGTTGGCCACCACCTTGACGCTGAGTGTGCCGCGCTGCACCGGCTCGGTCTGGTACGTCGGCTGCGCCGCGACGTCGTTGCTGCGGCCGCGCCACAGCAGCCCCGCCGCCAGCGCCGCCAGCAGCAGCGCGGCCAGCAGCCATGGTGTCTTGCGCCGCCACCACGGGCGCGGCGCGTCGGCGCCGAGCAACTCCTGCAGGCCCGCGGCGGTGTTCTGTTCTTTGTTGTTCATGGTGAGGGGCCGGAAGCGGTGGGGGTGTCGGCCGACCAGCCTCCGCCCAGCGCCTTGTACAGCTGGATCAGCGCGATCACGGTGTCGGCCTGGGTCGAGGCCTGGCTGTCCTCGAGCGTGCGCACGCTGCGTTCGGTGTCGAGCACGGTCTGGAAGTCGACCAGGCCCGAGCGGTAGCGGAAGTTGGCCAGCAGCGCGGCATTGCGCGCCGCCTGCACCGCCAACGCCAGCGCCTCGCCGCGCGCCTGGCCGTTGGCCAGCGCGGCGCGCGCGTTCTCCACGTCGCGCAGCGCGCCGAACAGTGCCGCCTCGTAGGCGGCCAGCGCCTGCTCCTGCTCGGCGCTGCGGATCACCACCTGCTGGCGCAGCCGGCCAGCATCGAAGATCGGCGCGCCCAGGCTGGCGGCGATCAGCCGCGTCGCCGCGGCGCTGCCGCTCAGCGCCGACAGCGCTGCGCCCTGCAACCCGAGCGTGCCGCCCAGGCTCAGCGACGGGTACAGCGCCGCCTCGGCCACGCCGATACGCGCGGTGGCCGCGGCCAAGCTGCGCTCGGCCGCGACGATGTCGGGCCGGCGGCGCAGCAGGTCCGCCGGAATGCCGGCCAGCGGCTGCGCCGCGGCGCTGGGGATCGTCGGCGCTGCCGCGGCGGCCAGCTCGGGCGCCAGCGTCCCCGGCGCCACGTTCAGCAGCACCGCCAGCGCGTTGATCGTCTGCGTGGCCGCGTCCTGCAGCGCCGGCCGCTGCGCGCGCGTCTGCTCGCGGTTGGAGCGCGCCTGTTCCACGTCGAGCTGGCCGACCAGCCCGGCCTGCGCGCGCCATTCGCTGATCTGCAGCGTCTGCGACTGGTTGTCCAGGTTGGCCTGGGTGATGGCGATGCGCAACTGGTAGGCGCGCAGTTGCACGTAGCCGCGCGCCACCTCGGCGGCCAGCGACACCTGCGTGCTGGCCAGCGTGGCGGCGCTGGCCATCGCGTCGGCATCGGTGGCCTCGACACCGCGGCCCAGGCCGCCGAACAGATCGATCTCCCAGACGGCGTCGAAACCCAGGCCGTAGCTAGAGACCGCGTCCTGGCCGCCGTTGGACGAGCGCGTGGCCGAGCCGTAGGCATTGAGGCTCGGCCACAGCAGAGACTCGGCCTGCACGCTGGTCGCGCGCGCCACGCGCAGCCGCGCCCGGGCGATGCGCACGTCGGTGTTGGCGGCCAGCGCGCGCTCGACCAGCTGCGTCAGCAGCGGGTCGTCGAAGCGGCGCCACCACTCGGCGTCGAGCGGCGCGGCCGGCGAGGGCACGGGTTCAGCCGGCGACCAGGCCGGCGGCAGATCGGTCTTCGGGCTGCGGTAGTCGGGGCCGACCACGGCACAGCCGGCCAGCACCCAGGCCAGGCCGAGCAGCGCGGCGGTCGGGCGCATCGAAGGGGCAACGGCTCTCCACGGCAACACCGCTGCAGTGTCAGCCGCGCGCATGTAGCGGCTGCGTGCGCTATGTAAAGTTGTGCGTCGCACGCCCGACGGGCCCGTCAGTCTTGACGAAACACAGCACGACGGCGAGCAGCTGGCAGGCCATGCAGGCCAGCAAGGGCAAGGTGGAGGCCCCGGACCAGCCGAGCAGCAGTCCCGCCCCGATCGGCCCGAAGGCATACATCACCTGGCCGATCGACCAGATGCGCGTGATCACGGCGCCGTAGTGCTGCGCCGCGAATTCGCGCTGCGCGAACATCGCCGGCAGCGTGATGACGTTGCCCACCGACGCGCCCACCAGGCAGCAGCCGGCGATGACCCAGGCCGCAGCGTCGCTGGCCACCATCAGCGCCATGCCCAGCGCCTGCAACCCGAAACTGGCCGCCGTGGCATGGCGGTGGTCGATGCGGTCCATGAAGCTGGCCAGCGCCAGCCGGCCGAGCAGCGAGCTGGCGGTCGTCGCCGCCACCGCCAGCGTGGCCGCGGCCGCGCCGATCTTGGGCACCAGCAGCGGAAGCTGCTGCGCCAGGAAAGCCACCTGCGCCAGCCAGCCGATGCCGAACAGCGCGCACAGCAGCACCAGGCGCCGGTCCAGGCGCAGCGGCCCGGCGTCGAGCACGGCCGGGCCGGCCGTGCTGCCGGCAGGCACCGCCGCGCGCGGCGCGGGCTCCACCAGGTTCAGACCGATCAGCACCAGCAGCCCCAGCGCGACCGTGCCGGCGGTCAGCGCCACGCCCGGCCCCAGGCCGAAGCGCTCGATGCTGGCCACCAGCGCGGGCACCACCACGAAGCCGGCGGCGCTGGCGCCGGTGAGCGCCAGGTTCAGCGCCAGGCCGCGCCGGGCGTCGAACCAGCGGCCGATGATCTGCGTGATGGCCGTGCCCGAGATCGCGGCCCAGCCGAAGGCCATGCCGGCATAGGCGGCAAACAGCCAGAAGGCATTGGGCACGTAGGCCAGCGCGCTGGCGCAGCCGGCCATCACCAGCACGCCGGCCACCACCACCGCGCGGCGGCCGACACGCGCCGCCGCGTATTCCACCGCGTACAGCGCCGCCGCGCCGACCAGGAAGTGGAAGGTGGTGGCCGCCGACAGCAGCGAGGCCGCAAAGCGTCCGCTGGCCGCCAGGTACTGCACGTAGACCGACAGGCTGTAGAAGCCCAGCCCCCAGGCCGCCAGCGCCATGCAGAAGGTGGTGAGCAGCACGCGCCAGCCGGCCACCGGCCGCGGCGTGCGGAACTCGTCGAGGGTCATCGGGACGGCCATGGTCGCAGGCTACGCCTGTGGGCTCAATGGGCGCCGCCCGCCGCGGCATCGCCGTGGCCTGCGGGGGAGCTCAGCCACACCAGCGCCACCAGCGCCACGAAGAGCACCGACGACAGCCAGAACAGGTCGGTCGCGGCCATCGTGAAGGCCTGCTGGTCGACCATGCGGTTCAGCAGCGCCAGCGCCTGCTCGCGGCTGTGGCCGGCACGCTGCAGCTCGGCCAGGGTCTGCACGGAGGCCGCGTTCGACAGGTTGAGCTGCTCCGCCAGGTTGGCATGGTGCAGCCGGGCGCGGCTGTCCCACAGCGTGGTGAAGACCGAGGTGCCCACCGCACCGGCGGTGATGCGCACGAAGTTGCTCAGGCCCGCGGCCGCCGGCATGCGCTGCGGCGACAGCCCGGAAAAGGCGATCGACTGCAGCGGGATGAAGAACATCGCCATCGCCGCGCCCTGCAGCAGCGTGGGCAGCAGGATGGTGCCGAAATCGGCCTGGGTGTTGAACAGCGAGCGCATCCACAGGATCGCCGCGAAGCCGAGGAAGGCCGCGGTGGCGAACCAGCGCGGATCGACGCGGTTGACGTACTTGCCCACCCAGGGCGACAGCGCGATCGCCAGCAGCCCCACCGGCGCCATCGCCAGGCCGGCCCAGGTGGCGGTGTAGCCCATGTACTGCTGCAGCCACAGCGGCAGCAGCACGACGTTGCCGAAGATCAGGCCGTAGGCCAGCGACAGCGACACCGTGCCCATCACGAAGTTGCGCCGTGCGAACAGCCGCAGGTCGACGATCGGATGCGCGGCGCCCAGCTCCCAGACCAGGAAGAACACGAAACCCAGGCCCGCCACCAGCGCCAGCAGCACGATCTCGGTGGAGCCGAACCAGTCCAGCTCACGCCCCTGGTCGACCATGATCTGCATCGCACCGACCCACAGCACCAGCAAGCCCAGGCCGACGCCGTCCAGCGGCACGCGCTGCGGCGGATGCTCGCGCTCGCGGTACAGCGACCAGGTCAGCGCCGCCGTGAGCAGGCCGACCGGGATGTTGATGTAGAAGATCCACGGCCAGGCGATGTTGTCGGTGATCCAGCCGCCGAGCAGCGGCCCGACCACCGGCGCCACCAGCACCGTCATGCCCCACAGCGCCATCGCCATGCCGGCCAGCGCGCGCGGGTAGCTGGCCAGCAGCAGCGTCTGCGACAGCGGGATCATCGGTCCGGCCACCAGGCCCTGCAGCACGCGGAAGAAGATCAGCGCCTCGATCGTCGGCGACAGCCCGCACAGCCACGAGGCCAGCGTGAACAGCAGGATGCTGGCGGTGAACAGCCGCACCGCGCCGAAGCGACGCGTCAGCCAGCCGGTGAGCGGCATCGAGATGGCGTTGGCCACCGCGAAGGAGGTGATGACCCAGGTGCCCTGCGCCGGGCCGACGCCCATGTGGCCGGCGATGGCCGGGATCGAGACGTTGGCGATCGACGAGTCGAGCACGTTCATGAAGGTCGCCAGCGACAGCGACACCGTGCCCAGCACGCGCTCCATGCCCTGCAGCGGCGGGAAGGCCGCCGGCGGCCCGGCCGGCGTGGACGGCTTCGGCGGCGCGCCTTCGCCCAGCACCGCGCTCATCGGCGCGCAGCAGGCTGCTGGTTGGCCTCGATGATGCGGCGCACCAGCCGGTCGGCCTCGGCCAGCTCGGCGGCCGGCGCATCGGCCGCCGACGCGGCCGGCGCCGGCGCCCCCGCCGCCGCGTCGCCGTCCAGGTGCACGGTGGCCCCCATCGACAGGCCGACACGCAGCGGGTGCTCGGCCAGCGGTCCGTCGATCAGCTCGATGCGTACCGGCACGCGCTGCACCACCTTGATCCAGTTGCCGGTGGCGTTCTGTGCCGGCAGCAGCGCAAAGGCCGCGCCGGTGCCGGCGCCGATACCGGCGATGCGGCCGCGGTATTCGACCTGGGAACCGTAGGCATCGGCGCGCAGCGTCACCGGCTGGCCGATGCGCATGTGGCGCAACTGCCCTTCCTTGAAGTTGGCCTCGACCCAGACCTTGTCCAGCGGGATCAACGACATCAGCACCGCGCCGGCCGACACATGCTGGCCCACCTGCACGGTGCGCCGCGCCACCTGCCCGGCCTGCGGCGCGCGCAACTCGCTGCGGCGCAGCGCCAGCCAGGCCTCGCGCAATGCCGCTGCAGCGCGCAGCACGCTGGGGTGGCCGTCGATGCGGGTGCCGTCGCTCAATGCCAGATTGCCCAGCGCCTGCTGCTCGGCCGCCGTCTGCGCCGAGAGTGCCGCCGCCAGTGCGCTGCGCGCCGCAGACAGTGTGGCCTCGGCGTGTTTCATCTCCTCGTCGCTGACCGCGCCGCTGTCGACCAGCGCGCGGCGGCGTGCCACGTCGTCCTCGGCGCGTGCCACTTCGGCGCGCTGGCGCTCGACCTCGGCACGCCGCAGCTTGGATTGGGCGTCGAGGCTGCCGTCCTGCGCCCGCATCACGCGCACCTCGCGCACCGCCTGCGCCAGCGCCGCCTGGCTGCGTTCCAGCGCCAGCCGCGCATCGGTGGGGTCCAGTCGCACCAGCGGCTGGCCGGCAGCGACGCGGTCGGTGTCATCGGCCAGCACCTCGATCACGGTGCCGTCGACCAGCGGCGTGATCTGCACCAGCGGCGCCTGCACGTAGGCGTTGTCGGTGCTTTCGATGAAGCGCAGCGTGGTCCACCAGTAGACGCCCCAGCCGGCCGCGGCCAGCAGCACCAGCAGCGCGAGCGTGCCCAGTGCGATACGCCGCCCGCGGCCGCTCAACGGCGGCGCCTCGGCCGGGCCGCTCAAGCGCCGCCCCCGCCATTGCGCCGCGGCGGCCCGCTGTGCAGCATGCGCCGCAGCAACTGCTTCATCAACCGCCACTCGTCGCGGCTGAAGCCGCGCAGGTAGGCGTTGTTGACGTCGGCCAGCACCTGTGGGATGTGCGCGGCCACCGCTTCGCCGGCGGGGGTGAGCATGAGCTTGACCACGCGCCGGTCGGTGGCCGAGCGCAGCCGCTCGACCAGGCCCTTGGCGGCCAGGCGGTCGATCAGCCGCGTCATCGCGCCGGCATCGATGTCCATGTCGCGCGCCAGCTCCTGCGCCGTGCCGGGACCGTCGCGCTTGAGCTTCCACAGCGGGTACCACTGCGCGGCGGTCAGGTCGTGGGCGGTCATCGCCTGCTCGATCTGCCGGCGCATCGAGATCACCACCTGGTTGAGCAGGTAGCCGACGCTGTCGCCGGCCACATAGCTGGCGCCGGCATAGAAGGCCGCCGTGCGCCGGGGCTTCGCCGAGGTCACCATCGGCCGATTATCAGTTGCTCAGGCAACCATTGTCACGGCAAAGGATGGCGGTTCAGCGCTTGCGCCCGGTCTGGCGCCAATAGCCGAACTCGTCGGCATGGCATTCGATGTCGAGCTCGGCCACGCGCATCTGCAGCCGCTGCTGGGCATCGACAACCGCCTGGTTGTAGATGCTGGGCCCGATCTCGGCGATGAAGAAGTTGAGCAGCGCGGCGGCCTGGATGTTGCCGATCGGCTCGTCGGCGTTCTCCTTGAACCAGCGCTCGATCGAGGCGATGGCCTGCGCACGCACATCCTTGGACAGTTCGATGGTCATGGGACAGTAGCTCCTCGGCCGCGAAGCGCCAGAGCGTGCCACTCGGACCAGCGGCCACCGTCATCACGGAGCAGGCTCAACTGACGGCAGCGCGCGGTGATGGGCCCGTGTTCGCGCAGCGCGGCACGAAGTTCGGCATCCGCATGCTGCAGCCTGTGCTCATCGCCCTGCGCCACCGTCAGGTGCGGCACGATGCGGTCGTGCGCGCCGCCGAAGGGCGGATACGCGGGAAAGGCACGCGCCAGCGCCTCGGTCAATTCGATGAAGGGCGCAGCCGGTTGCGGCGCCAGATACAGCACGCCGGGGAAGCGTTCGACCCGCGCCAGCACAAAGTCGAAAGACTCCAGCCCGAACAGTGCGGCCGCGGCACGCGCCAGCAGCTCGGGCGTGAGCAGCGCCGGCGGCATGAACGGATGCAGCACGGTGAGGTGCGCCGGCACGCCCAACGCCGACGATGGATCGAAGCGCGATCGCAGTGCGGCCACGAGCGGCTCGGCCTCCGGCACCACGACGACGAAGGCCGTCGCCGGCCCTGTGCCTGCACTCATCAGCCGCCCGCATTCGGATACAGCACCATCTGCGTGCAGCGGAACAGCGCCAGCGTGCGGCCGCTTTCCGCATGCGTGACCGTCGCGTCCCAGACCTGCGTGGTCCTGCCCAGGTGCATGGCGCGCGCCACGCACTCCAAGTGGCCGTCAAGCGTGGTGCCGAGAAAGTTGCTCTTCAGTTCCACCGTGGTGAAGCCCTTCGCGCCGTCGGGCAGGCTCATCACGCAGCCGTAACCGCAGCAGGTGTCGGCCAGCGTCACCAGGCTGCCGGCGTGCAGGAATCCATTGGGCGCCATCAGGTGCTCGGCCACCGGCAGCTGCGCCCGCACCTCGCCCGGCGCGGTGTGCGTGACCACCATGCCCAGGTGGCCCGGCAGCTTGCCGGCGCCGCGCTTGTTCCAGAAATCTGGCGTGTGCATCAGTTCCCCTCCGGCGGCGCTCGTCTGCGTGCGGTGACCTCGATCTCGATGCGCATGCGCTGGTCGGCCAGTCCGGCGCTGATCATCGTCGCCGCCGGACGCACCTCCCCGAACCAGCGGCGCAGTACCGGCCAGCACAGCTCGAACTCGGCCGCCACCGGCACGATGTAGCGCACGCGCACGATGTCGGCCATCGATGCGCCCGCCTGCTGCAGCGCGTGCTCGATGTTGCGCAGGCACTGTTCGCACTGCTCGACGACGCCTTCGGCGATGCGCATCGTGGCGTAGTCGAAGCCGGTGGTGCCGGAGACGAAGACCCAGTCGCCGTCGACGACGGCGCGTGAATAGCCGATCTGCACTTCGAAGCTGGAGCCGGAACTGATGAGCTGTCGTGTCATGGGGCACCCTCGATGTGGACCGGATGTTCGGGCAGCCGCGCGATCAGCAGCGGCGCCGGCGGCGGCGCGGCTGCACCGATGCGAATGCATGCCTGCAGCCGCGCCACTGCCGCCGCGGCGCCGGCCGCGTCGACCGCATGCACACGCGCCAGCGGCTGACCGCGTTCGACGCGCTGGCCCAGCGAGACCACGTCGCTGAAGCCGACGCGGTGGTCGATGCGATCGCTGGCGCGGCGCCGGCCGCCGCCGAGTTCGACCACCGCCAGGCCGATATCGCGCGTGGCCTTGGATTGCACCCAACCGGCCGCAGGCGCCGGCACCTCGCACTGCACCGGCGCGGGCTGCAGGTGGTGCGCCGGCCGATCGCAGAAGTCCGCCGGCCCGCCCAGCGCCGCGACCATGCGCGCGAAATGCTCGAGCGCCGAGCCGTCGGCCAGCACCGCGTCGACGCGTGCCAGCGCCGCCGCGTCGTCGGCGGCCAGCCGGCCGATGAGCAACGCTTCGGCGCACAGTAGGCGGGTGACCTGCAGCAGCCGCGGTGCCTGGTGCTCGCCGCGCAGGAAGGCCACGGCCTCCAGCACCTCCAGCGCGTTGCCGGCGGCATGGCCCAGAACTTGGTTCATGTCGGTGACCAGCGCGCGTGTCGGCAGCCCGGCGCCGTTGGCCACCTCGACCAGCGACTGCGCCAGCGCCAGCGCCATTTCGGGCGTGTCGGCAAAGGCGCCGTTGCCACACTTGACGTCCATCACCAGCCCCTGCAGCCCGGCGGCGAGCTTCTTCGACAGGATGCTGGCGGTGATCAGCGGGATCGACTCTACCGTCGCGGTGACATCGCGGATAGCGTACAGGCGTCGGTCCGCCGGCGCCAGTTCGGCGGTCTGGCCAATGATGGCGCAGCCGGCCGCGCGCAATGCCGTGCGCAGGGTGTCCAGGGTCGGCGCGGTCTGGTAGCCGGGGATCGAATCTAACTTGTCGAGCGTGCCGCCGGTGTGACCCAGTCCGCGGCCGCTGATCATCGGCACCACCGCGCCGCAGGCGGCCAGGATCGGCGCCAGCATCAGGCTGACCTTGTCGCCGACGCCGCCGGTGGAATGTTTGTCGAGCACCGGTCCGTGCAGGTGCACACCGGCCCAGTCGAGCACCGCGCCGGAATGCTGCATGGCGCGCGTCAGGTCGATGGTCTCGTCGCGCGACAGGCCCTTCAGGAAGATGGCCATGGCCATCGCCGCCGCCTGGCCCTCGCTCCACGAGCCGTCGACCAGGCCGGTGACGAAGGCTTCGATGTGGTCGCGCTGCAGCGCGGCGCCGTCGCGCTTGAGGCGGATGATCTCCTGCGCCAGCATCGTCAGTAGCCGTCGGGTGCAGCGGGCGCGGCGGTCCCGCCCAGCACCGCCTCGATGTCGTCGAGCAGGCTGCTCGCGCCAATACGAAAGCGCTGCGGCTGCAACGCCGCTTCGCCCAGGTACTGGCGGCACAACGCGATGTAGGGCAGAGCATCGGCCACGCGGCGGATGCCGCCCGAGACCTTCAGCCCCGCACGGCCGCGCGCCGTGGGGTGGGCGACGATGCTGCGCAGCATCGCCTCGGCCGCGGGCAGTGACGCACCGTGCGGCGTCTTGCCGGTGCTGGTCTTCAGCATGTCGGCGCCGGCATCGAGTGCCAGCACCGAGGCGCGGGTGATCAGCGCCTCGTCCTGCAGTTCGCCGGTTTCGAGGATGACCTTCAGCCGCAGCCCCGGGCAGGCCTGGCGCACCGCGCGCAGCACGGCCTCGGCCGCCGCGGCATCACCGCCCTGCAGCGCGCGCCAGGGCAGCACCACGTCGACCTCCTGCGCGCCGGCTGCGACGATCTGCTGCACGTCGCGCAGCGCCGCGTCGATGTCCGTGCCGCCGGCCGGGAAGTTGGACACCGCCGCCACGGCGATCTGCGGCGGCAGCAGGCTTCTCGCCAGGCGGGCGAAGCGCGGCCACACGCACACCGCCGCCACCGCGCCGTGCACGCCCTGCGCGCGTTGGCACAGCCGCGTGATGGCGGCCTCGTCGTCGGCATCGTTCAGGCTGGTCAGGTCCAGGCAGCGCAGTGCGATCGCCGCCGCGGTGGAGGAACCCGCGCCATTCATCCGGGCACCACCACCTGCAGCCCCGCGCCACGGGCCGCCGCGCATTGCCGCGTGTCGGCCGACACGAAGACATCGGCCTCGCAGGCCAGCGCAGCGGCGACGTGGATCGCATCCATGCCGCGCAGCGGGTGCGCTTCCAGCGCATCCACTGCACGCTGCACGACCTGGGGCGTCAGTTCGCAGATCAGGGCGTCGGCCAGGTCGCCCATCAGCTCGGCCTTCAGCCGCAGGTACTGCGCCGCGGTGATGCGCCGTTCGCGCCGCAGGCGGCAGAAGGCCGCGATGAGCTCGGGCACTGCCGCGACCGCCAGTGCCAGTTCGTCGGCGCGGTCGCACCACTCCAGCACTTCGGTCGTGCCCGCCTCATCAACGTAGCGCTTGACCAGAGCCGACGGATCGAAGAACACGCGCATCGCGAGACCTGCGCACGCTCAGCGGCCGCGATCGTCGAGCAGCAGCTTGCTGATCGCCTCGCCGCCGACCAACAGCGGCCGTGCGGCGCGGCGCTTCCATGACGGCAGGTCACGCGCGATCGGGTGGATCTCGGCGATCGGCCGGCCATTGCGCAGGACGCGCACGGTCTCGCCGCCCTCGACCAGATCGAAGTAGTGCTTGGCCTGGCTGCGCAGTTCGGTGAAGCTGGTTTCCTTCATGGGCTATCCTTGCGATGTACAGCGCAGTGTACAGACAGTGCCCATTGCCGGGTGTCAGCCAACCCGTTCGGCCAGGGCCTGCACCACCGCCGAAAGCAGCATTCCAGCCCTTTCGCCAGCGGCCTCGGCCATTGCCAGCGTGTGCGCATGGCTCAGCTGCTCATCGGACAGGCCCGCGGCCAGGTTGGTGACCAGCGACAGCGACAGCACGCGCAGGCCGAGCCAGCGGGCAATGATCGTCTCGGGCACGGTGCTCATGCCCACCGCGCGTGCGCCCAGCGTGCGCAGCATGCGGATTTCGGCCGGCGTCTCGAACTGCGGCCCCAGCATCCAGGCGTAGACACCTTCGTGCAGCGCGATGCCGCCCCGCGCGGCGGCCGCGTGTGCCACCTGGCGCAGCGCCGGGTTGTAGGCGTCCACCATGTCGACGAAGCGCCCGCTGCCGGCCTCGCCGACAAGCGGCGAGCGCTGCGCCAGGTTCAGGTGGTCGCTGATCAGCATCAGGCTGCCGGCGGGCATGGCGGGGTCCAGGCTGCCTGCCGCATTGGTCTGCACCAGCACCTGGATGCCCAGCGCGCGCAGCGTGCACAGCGCGCCTTTCATGCCATCGGCGCTGCCATCTTCGTAGGTGTGGCGTCGGCCGCTGAGCACCGCCACCTCGCGCCCAGCCAGCCGGCCCAGCCACAGCTCGCCGGCATGGCCGGCGACGCCGGCGCCGGGGAAGCCCGGCAACTCGGCATAGCGCAGTCGCTGTGCGTCGGCCAGCTGTTGGGTCAACCCACCCCAGCCCGAGCCCAGCAGCACGGCGATGCGTGGCCGGGATGTTGGCGCCACGGCTCGGATGCGCTCCAGGGCTGCGTCTTGGCTCATGCGGGCTTCAGATGCTCGGGGCCGAAACTGTGCGGCAGCAACTCGTCGAGCGTGAACCACCGCTGCACGCCCACGCCATCGGCCACCAGCACGGGCGTGTCGGGCGCGGCAAATTCGCGCAGCTTCTGGCGGCAGCCACCGCACGGCGTGACCAACGTCGGCCCTTCGCCCGCCACCAGCAGTGCCGTGGCGCGGCGGCCACCGGCCAGCACCATGGCGCTCAGCGCCGCCGCCTCGGCGCACACGCCTTGCGGATAGGCGGCGTTCTCGACATTGCAGCCGGCATGCACCTGGCCCTGTTCGTCGAGCACGGCTGCGCCGACCCGGAAATTGGAATAGGGCGCATAGGCGTTGAGCCTCGCCGCGCGCGCGGCCTGCAGCAAGGCGCGCTGCGGCTCGTCGCCCAGGGTGATGATGGCCATCAGCGCTCCTTCACGTAGGGCTTGCCCAGTTCGGCCGGCGCCATGCTGCGGCCGATGAAGCCAGCCAGCAGCACCACCGTCAGAACATAGGGCAGCGCCTGAAGGGCCGGCACCGGCACCTCGCCGAACCCGGGCAGGCGCACGCCCTGCAGCCGGATCGCCACCGCGTCGAGAAAGCCGAACAGCAGGCAGGCCCAGAAAGCGCCCACCGGATGCCACTTGCCGAAAATCATCGCTGCCAATGCCATGAAGCCCCGCCCCGCCGTCATGTGCGGCACGAACGAAGCATTCTGCGCCAGCACCAGGTAGCTGCCGGCCAGCGCGCAGAGCACGCCGTTCAGCGTCAGCGCCGCATACCGCAGCCGCGGCACCGACACGCCGGCGGCATCGACCATCTGCGCCTTCTCGCCCACCGCGCGCAGGCGCAGGCCGAAGCGGGTGCGAAACAGCAGCCACCACACGGCCGGCACCAACGCCAGCGCCAGGTAGACCAGCAGGTTGTGGCCGAGCAGGCCGTCGCCGAGGATCGGGCCGAGCGATTCGCCCGCGCCGGGCCACAGCGGCCCGAGTCGCACCTCGGGACCGATCGGCGGCGTCTGCCCGCCCTGCGCGAACCAGGCGATGCCCAGCACCACCGTCAGCCCGGCGGCGATCAGGTTGATGGCCACGCCCGACACCACCTGGTCGCCGCGGTGGCTGACGCAGGCCAGGCCATGCAGCCACGACAGCGCCACTGTCACGCCCAGGGCCGCCGCCAGCGCCACCGTGGTGGAGCCGCTGGCCGCGCCGGCCGCCGCGGCGGCGAAGGCGGCGAAGAGCATCTTGCCTTCCAGGCCGATGTCGATAACGCCGGCGCGCTCGCTCAGCAGCCCGGCCAGTGCACACAGCAGCAGCGGCGTGGCCACGCGCAGCGTCGACGCGAGCACGCTGCCGAGCAGCACCTCATCCATGCGCCACCTTCAGGCGCAGCAGCCGCGCCAGGGCCGGTGCGGCCACATAGGCCATGGCACCGGAGAACAGCACGATGAAGCCCTGCAGCACCACCACCATGTCGCGGCTGAAGCCCGGCACCTCGAAGGCGACTTCCGCGCCGCCCTGGTACAGCGCACCGAAGAGCAGGCTGGCCAGCACGATGCCGGCCGGATGGTTGCGGCCCATCAGCGCCACCGCGATGCCGGTGAAGCCGGCGCCGCCGACGTATTCAAGCAGCAGCTTGTGCTGCACGCCGGCGATCTCGTTCATGCCCACCAGCCCGGCCAGCGCGCCTGAAATCGCCATCGCCAGCAGCACCTGGCGCTTCGGGTCGATGCCGGCATAGGCCGCGGCGCCGGGGCTGGAGCCGACCGCGCGGATGCGGTAACCGGCGCGATGCCGCCACAACAGCAGGTACACGCCCACCGCCGCAACCAGCGCCAGCAACAGGCTCAGGTTCAGCGGCGAGGCCGGCCATTCGATGCCGATCCAGCCCAGCGCCTGGTGCATGCCGGGCAGCTGCGCGGCCGCGCCGAAGGGCGCACTTTCAGGCGCCATCGAGCCGGCCGGTTTGAGATGGTCGACCAGCAGCCAGACCAGCAGCGCACTGGCGAGGAAGTTGAACATGATGGTCGTGATGACCACATGGCTGCCGCGGTAGGCCTGCAGCCAGCCCGGCACCGCCGCCCAGGCCATGCCGAAGAGCGCGCCGCCGCAGGCCATCAGCGGCAGCAGCAGCCAAGCCGGCAGGAAGTGCGCGCCCCACAGCGCCACCAGACCGGTGCCCAGCCCGCCGAGGACAGCCTGGCCTTCGCCGCCGATGTTGAACAGCCCGCCGTGGAAGGCCACCGCCACGGCCAGCCCGGTAAAGATGAAGGTGGTGGCGTAGTACAGCGTGTAGCTGAAGCCGCGCGCCGAGCCGAAGGCACCGTGCACCAGCACCGACAGCACCTGCAGCGGATCCTGCCCGACGGCGGCCACCACCGCGCCGGCCGCCGCCAGCGCGATGCCCAGGTTGAACAGCGGCAGCAGCCACAGGTCGGCCCAGCGCGGCAGTGTGTTCACGCTGCGACTTCCCCGGCCATCATCAGGCCGAGGCGTGATTCGCTGCATTCGTTCACCGGCCGCTCGCCGACGATGCGCCCGGCATGCATTACCAGCACACGGTCAGCCAGCGCCAGGATCTCGTCCAGCTCGCTGGACACCAGCAGCAGCGCACAGCCGGCATCACGCAGCGCGCGCAGTTGAGCATGGATGAACTCGATGGCGCCGATGTCGACGCCACGGGTCGGCTGACCGACCAGCAGCACACGCGGCGCGCGACCCAGCTCGCGCGCCAGCACCAGCTTCTGCTGGTTGCCGCCCGAGAAGTGTGCGCTGGGCAGATTGACATCACGCGGGCGCACGTCGAAGCGCTCCATCAGCCGCGCCGCGGCCTGGCGCAGTGCGCCGTTGCGCATCCAGCCGTGGCGGCTGGCCTGGGCATCGCCCTCGTAACCGAGCACGGCCGATTCCCAGGCAGCGAAAGCCATCACCAGCGCGCGTTCCTGCCGGTCCTCGGGCACATGCGCCAGGCTTAAGCACCGGGCGCGGTGCGGGTCCAGCCAGTGCGCGGCGTGGAAGCGCGCATCGCCGATGCGCAGCGTGCCGGCATCGGGCGCGCGCAGGCCGCTCAGCAGCTCCAGCAGCTCGCTCTGGCCGTTGCCGGACACGCCCGCCAGGCCGACGATCTGGCCGGCGCGCAGCTGCAGGCTCACGCCCTGCAGGCGCATCGCGCCGAGCGCATCGCGCAGCTGCAACCCCGCGGCATCGAGGCGGATCTCGCCGGGAGCCCGCGGCGCATCGTGCCGGTCGATGCGGGGCCTGCGGCCGACCATCGCCGTGGCCAGCGCCGTCACCGACGTGTCGGCCACCGCCGTCTCATGCACCACGCGGCCGGCGCGCATGACCGTGACCCGCTGGCACAGGCGCATCACCTCCTTGAGCTTGTGCGTGATCAGCACGATCGTCGTGCCCTGCGCCGCCAGCCGCCCAAGCACCTCGAAGAGCGTTTCAGTTTCCTGCGGCGTCAACACCGCCGTGGGCTCGTCCAGGATCAGGATCTTCGCGCCGCGCACCAGCGCCTTCAGGATCTCCAGCCGCTGCCGGTCGCCCAGCGGCAGATCGGCCACCTGCACGTCCAGCGCCACCTTCAGCCCGGTGGACTGCATCAAGTTGTAGAGCCGCGCGCGCATCGTGGACTGCGCCTGGCGCAGCAGCGCATGCGGCTCGGCGCCGAGCATCACGTTCTCCAGCGCGCTCAGGCGTTCCACCAGCATGAAGTGCTGGTGCACCATGCCAATACCCAGCGCGATGGCCTCGTGCGGGTTGCGGATCTGCACCGGTCGGCCGAAAACCTCGATCGTGCCGCGGTCGGCCGCATGCAAGCCGTACAGCACCGACATCAGCGTGCTCTTGCCGGCACCGTTCTCGCCGACGATGCCATGCACCGTGCCCGCGGCGACCGTCAGGTCGACATCGTCGTTGGCCTGCACCGCGCCGAAGCGCTTACAGATGCCGCGCAGTCGTACAGCGGGCACGTCCATCAAGCGGCCGCCGCGGAACCGGCTTTGCCGGGCCGCCAGCGGCGCCCCCTGGGGGGCGGCCGAAGGCCGTACGGGGGGGTCAAAACTTGCAAGCGTTGTCAGCCATGTAGTCAGCGACCTTGATCTTGCCGGCAATGATCTCCGCCTTGGCGGCCTCGACCTTGGCCTTCATGTCGGCCGTCACCAACTTGGCGTTGTATTCGTCGAGCGCGACGTCGACGCCGCCTTGCTTCAGCCCCAGCACGGTGAGGCCCGGCTTGGTCGAGCCCATCGCCACGTTGTAGACCGCGGTGTCCACGCGTTTGAGCATCGAGGTCAGCATCGTGCCCGGCTGCAGGTGGTTCTGGTTGCTGTCCACGCCGATGGCCAGCTTGCCCGCGTCCTTGGCCGCCTGGTAGACGCCGATGCCCGTGCCGCCGGCGGCGGCGAAGACCACGTCGGCCCCCTTGGCGAACTGCGCCTTGGCCAGCTCACCACCGCGGCCCGGGTCGCTCCAGGCCGCGCCGGTGGTGCCGGTCATGTTGGCGTGGACCTCGGCCTTGGGGTTGGCGTACTTGACGCCCTGCTCGTAGCCGCACTGGAACTTGCGGATCAGCGGGATGTCCATGCCGCCGACGAAACCGACCTTGCCGGTCTTGCTGGCCATCGCCGCCATCAGGCCGACCAGGAAGCTGCCCTCCTGCTCCTTGAACACCACCGACTGCACGTTCGGCTGGTTGACCACCATGTCGACGATGGCGAACTGCAGCTTGGGAAAGTCCTTCGCCACCTTTTCGATGCTCGAGGCCTGGCTGAAACCGACGCCGATGATCGGGCTGGCGCCGCGCTCGGCCATGCGTCGGATGGCCTGCTCGCGCTGCGATTCGTTGGCGATCTCGAACTCCAGGTAGTTCTTGCCCGCCTCCTTCTTCCAACGCTCCATGCCGCGGAAGGCGGCCTCGTTGAAGGACTTGTCGAACTTGCCGCCCATGTCGTAGACGATGGCGGGTTCGGCCCCGGCCGCCCAGGCGGCGGCACAGGCGAGGACGGCGACGGTGGCGCGATGGAGCTTGTTCATGGCGTGGGCTGAAGCGCGTGAGCGCAGGGCAGTGGCGGTGGCAGCGCTTTATAGTCGAAAGCAACTCTTGCCCCCAGACGACATGCCCGCAGCCGCCGCCCCGCCGCCCATCGACTGGCGGTCGCTGCCGAAGGTGCTGCTGCACGAACACCTGGACGGCGGCCTGAGGCCGCAGACCTTGCTGGACCTGTGCCGCGAGCGCGGCCTGGCCACGCCGGCCGACGACGCGGCCGCGCTGGCCGCCTGGGTGCAGGCCAACGCCAACTCCGGCAGCCTCGGACGCTATCTGGCCAGCTTCAAGCTCACGGTCGAGGCCATGGCCTCGCTGCGGGCCTGCGAGCGCGTGGCCTTCGAGGCCGCGGAGGATGCACTTTCCGACGGCTGTGTGTTGGCCGAGTTTCGCATCGCGCCGCTGCTGCTGGAAGCTTTCGGCCTGCGCGGCGAGGCCGTGGTCGAGGCCTTGCTCGCGGGTTTGCGACGCAGCGCGCTGCCGTGCGGGCTGATCGTCTGCGCGATGCGCCACGAGCCGCCGCAGCACACGCTGCGCAGCGCGCGGCTGGCGGCGCGCTACGCCGGCGCCGGGGTGATCGGCTTCGACCTGGCCGGGGCCGAGGCCGGCCATCCGCCGGCCGACCACGCCGCCGCCTTCGTCGTGGCGCGCGACACCGGCCTGGGCCTGACCTGCCATGCCGGCGAGGCCGATGTGGGCTCGCGCGTGCTGGAGGCCGCGGCGCTGGGCGCCACGCGCATCGGCCACGGCATCCATATCGTGCAGGACGCCGGCGACATGCTGCGCGCACGCGAGTTGGGACTGCACTTCGAGGTGTGCCCGAGCAGCAACGTGCACACCGGCGCCGCGGCGTCGCTGGCCACGCACCCGATCCGCGCGATGCTGGCCGCAGGCCTGTCGCTGTCGGTGTCCACCGACAACCGGCTGATGTCCGGCGTGAGCCTGAGCGGCGAACTGCAGACGGTGCACGATCCGCTGGGGTTGAGTCTGGCGCAGATCCGGCAGATGCAGCGCGAGGCCGCACAAGCCAGCTTCATGCCAGACACGGACCGCGCCGCAGCGCTGGCAGCTTGCGCGCCTACGCCAGCGCCCGACCGATGAGGATCTTCTGCACCTCGGACGTGCCTTCGTAGATCTGGCACACGCGCACGTCGCGGTAGATGCGCTCGACCGGGAAGTCGCTGACGTAGCCGTAGCCGCCGAAAACCTGGATCGCCGCCGAACAGACGCGTTCGGCCATCTCGCTGGCGAAGAGCTTGGCCATCGCCGCCTCCTTCAGGCAGGGACGGCCGGCGTCCTTCAGGCTCGCCGCATGGTGGATCAGCTGGCGCGCGGCCTCGATCTGCGTGGCGCAGTCGGCCAGCTTGAACTGCACCGCCTGGTGCTCGAAGATGCGCTGGCCGAAACTCTGCCGCTCCTTGCTGTAGACCAGCGCGGCGTCGAAGGCGGCGCGCGCCATGCCCAGGCTCTGGCTGGCGATGCCGATGCGCCCGCCTTCCAGGCCGGACAGCGCGATCTTCAGGCCCATGCCTTCGTCGACCAGCAGGTTCTCTGCCGGCACGCGGCAGTTGTCGAACAGGATCTGCGCGGTGTCGCTGGCATGCTGGCCCATCTTGTCCTCGATGCGCGCCACCGTGTAGCCGGGCGTGCTTGTCGGCACGATGAAGGCGCTGATGCCCTTCTTGCCAGCTGACCTGTCGGTGACGGCCATGACGATGGCCACGTCGCCGTTCTTGCCACTGGTGATGAACTGCTTGACGCCGTTGAGCACGTAGTGGTCGCCGTCGCGTACGGCCGTGGTCTTCAGCCCGCCGGCTTCGGAGCCGACGTGCGGCTCGGTCAGGCAGAAGGCGCCGAGCTGGTCGCCGCGGGCCAGCGGTTTCAGGAAGCGCTCTTTCTGCTGGCCATTGCCGAAGGCCATCAGGATCGAGCACACCGGGCAGTTGTTGACGCTGACCACGGTGCTGGTGGCGCCGTCGCCAGCGGCGATCTCCTCCAGGATGATGGCCAGCGCCAGGTAGTCCAGGCCGGCGCCGTCGTACTCGGTGGGCACGGCCACGCCGTAGCAGCCCAGCTCGGCCAGGCCACGCAGCTCGGCCTTGGGGAAGTGGTGGCTCTTGTCCCATTCGGCGGCCTTTGGCGCGATGCGGTCTTGCACATAGGCGCGCACCGCGTCCTGCACGGCCCGGTGGTCTTCGCTGAGCAGCATGGTCGGTCCTTGGTCAATCGAGGCGGGCACTGGCCAGGCGGGCGGCCAGTGCGATGAACAGCAGGCCGCCGGCGGCCTGCAGCGCGCGGGCACTGCGCCCCAATGCACTGACCTGCGTCAGCCGCGCAGTGAGCAGCACCACGGCCAGCAGGAAGAGCGTGCTCTGCACGATGAACAACAGGCCCAGGCTCAGGAAGGCCAGCGTCTTGTGCGCCGATGGCGCCGGGATGAACTGCGGCAGGAAGGCCAGCATGAACAGCGCCACCTTCGGGTTCAGCAGGTTGGTGAGCAGGCCACGGCGGAAGTCCGCCGCGGCCGAGGCCGGCGGCGCCGCCGGCGCATCGGCCGTCGACGTTGCCACGGGGCCGCGCCAGGCGCCGCGCAGCATGCCGAAAGCCAGCCACAGCAGATAGGCGGCGCCCGCCCACTTGAGCAGGCTGAAGGCCGCCGCCGACCAGGCCAGCAGCGCGGCCAGGCCGAAGGCCGCCGCCAGCGCATGCAGCGCACAGCCGACATTGATGCCCAAGGCGGCCATGATCCCGGCACGCACGCCCGACTGCGCGGTGCGCGACACGGTGAGCAGCAGGTCCACCCCGGGCGTGGCATTGAGCACCAGCACCGCCGCCATGAACAGCGGCAATTGCTGCAGCAGCGCCGGATCGAACCCGGTCAAAGCATCTCCAGCGCCAGCGCGGTGGCCTCGCCGCCGCCGATGCACAGCGACGCCATGCCGCGCTTCAGCCCGCGTTTGCGCAGCGCGCCGAGCAGCGTGACGACGATGCGCGCGCCGCTGGCGCCGATCGGGTGGCCCAGCGCGCAGGCGCCGCCGTGCACGTTGACGATGTCGTGTGGCAGCTTGAATTCCTCCATCGCGGCCATCGTCACCGCGGCGAAGGCCTCGTTGACCTCCCACAGATCGACCTGCTTCGCATCCCAACCGGCCTTCTTCAGCGCCTTGGCGATGGCGCCCGCCGGTGCGGTGGCGAACCATTCGGGCGCCTGCGCATGCACCGCATGCGAGACGATGCGCGCCACCGGCTGCAGGCCGCGCTGCGCGGCGGTGGATTCGCGCATCAACAGCAGCGCGGCGGCACCGTCGGAGATGCTGCTGGCATTGGCCGCGGTGATCGTGCCGTCCTTCTTGAAGGCCGGCTTCAGCGACGGGATCTTGTCCAGCTTGGCCTTGAAGGGCTGTTCGTCGAACTTGATCACGGTGTCGCCGCCCTTGCCGGCCAGCGTCACCGGCGCCATTTCCCAGTCGAAGCTGCCGTCCTCGTTGGCCTGCCTGGCGCGTGTGGTGCTGGCGATGGCGAAAGCGTCCTGCGCCTCGCGGCTGAAGCCGTACTTGGCCACACAGCTCTCGGCAAACACACCCATCGCCTTGCCGCGCTCGTAGGCGTCCTCCAGCCCGTCCATCGCCATGTGGTCGAACAGTTGCGCGGCGCCGTAGCGCACGCCCTTGCGCGCGAACATCAGGTGCGGCGCGTTGCTCATGCTCTCCATGCCGCCGGCCACCACCGCGCAGGCCGAGCCGGCGGCCAGCATGTCATGCGCGAACATCATCGCGCGCATGCCGCTGCCACACATCTTGCTCAGCGTCACCGCGCCGGCCGATTGCGGCAGCCCGGCCTTCAACGTGGCCTGCCGCGCCGGCGCCTGGCCCTGGCCGGCCATCAGGCAGTTGCCCATCAGCACCTCGTCGATGCTGTCGCCGGGCACGCCAGCACGCTCGACCGCAGCGCGGATGGCCACGGCGCCCAGTTCCCAGGCCGGCAGCGCGGCGAAGTCGCCGAGCAGGCCGCCGATCGGCGTACGCGCCGCGGACACGATGACGATGGATTCGGACATGGTGCTTCTCCCCAAAGGCTGGACCGAGATCGAAGGCGCCGCTCAGTCGCTCGGCGTGTTGCCCAACAGGCCGCGCTCGGCCTGTGCGAGACGCTGAATATAGGCCTGGAACTGCGGATCCTCGCCGCGCAGCAGCTGCGGCAACAGGTCATAGAAGTCATCGCGCCGGCACCACTCGCGCATGTAGTCGTCCCACGAGTTCCAGCGGCGCTGCTCGGCCGCGCTCATCTTCGGCTTCCAGGCCACCAGGTAGGCGCGCTCGAACAGCGAGATCAGCATGTCGAAGATGACGCGCATGCGCTCGCGCTGCTCGTGCGTGGCATCGGCCAGCGCCGCGGCGCTGCGCAGCTGCAGGTCGGCATTGGCCAGCACCACCGACAGGAAGTGGTTGTAGGCGTCGCTCAGCCGCTGGTAGGCCTCTTCCTCCTCGTTCTCGCGCTCCTTGCGCTGCTGCGCCAGGAACACCCACACGGCGAAGGGCAGGCCGATGGTCGTCACCAGCTGGCTGGCCAGCTCGCCGATCTCGCGCAGCGTCATGCCGGGGCGGCCAGCGCTTCGGGCCGTGCCTTGCGCACGTTGACGAAGCGCTTGTGTGGCTCGTAGGGAAACACGTCGTGCACGTGGCCGGCGAGGATGCGCTCCTTGTGGCCCTGCCAGAAATCGGCCTCCAGCAGCTCGGCATGGTGCTTCATAAAGACCTCGCGCACCGCCGGGTTGCCCAGCAGGAAGGGCGCGAAGGTCTCCGGGAACACGTCCTTCGGGCCGACGCTGTACCAGATCTCGCCGGACATCTCTTCTTCCTCGTTGCGCGCCGCCGGCACGCGACGGAAGTTGCAGTCGGTGAGGTATTCGATCTCGTCGTAGTCGTAGAACACCACCTTGCCGTGGCGCGTGACGCCAAAGTTCTTGAACAGCATGTCGCCG
>JAGTRL010000309.1 GCA_018261815.1 Pseudomonadota bacterium | reverse complement strand
CCCAATGTGAGCCTGAGCATGCCTGCCATGGCCGCCGAGCTGCTGCGCGCCGACGATGCCGACAACGTGTACTTCCAGGTGCTAGGCGCACGCGGCGAGTTCGTCGCCGGCGACGAAGGCCTGCCGGTGCCTGACGAGGCGGTCAGCAAGGTCGGCGAGCTGCAGTTCCGCGACGAGACCATGCGCGACGGTCCGGTGCGCGTGGCCTACATGTGGGTGGCACTGCCGGGCATGCCCGGTGACCGGGCCATGCTGGTGCAGGTGGCCGAAACGCTGGAGAAGCGCTCGCGCCTGGCCAACGAGATCATCAAGGGCGTGATCCTGCCGCAGTTCGTGATCCTGCCGCTGGCGGTGGTGCTGGTGTGGTTTGCGCTGTCGCGCGGCATCAAGCCGCTGAACCGGCTGCAGCAGCGCATCCGCAAGCGCGAAAGCTCCGACCTGAGCCCGATCGACGAGCGCGACGTGCCCGACGAAGTGGCGCCGCTGGTGCGCGCCATCAACGAGCTGCTCGGCCGGCTGGACCAGTCGATACGCACGCAGAAGCAGTTCCTGGCCGACGCCGCGCACCAGCTGAAGACGCCGCTGGCCGGGCTGCGCATGCAGGCCGAGCTGGCCGGGCGCGAGATCGATTCCGGTGCCAGCGATGCCGGCTCGCTGAAGAAATCGCTGCAGCAGATTGCCTTTTCCAGCCAGCGCGCGGCGCACATGGTGAATCAGCTGCTGGCCATGGCCCGCGCGGAAGACCGCGAGCAGGCACTGCGCAAGCAGGACCTGAACCTGGCCGGCATCGTCATCGAGACGGTGCGCGACTTCGTTCCCAAGGCCATGGAAAAGCGCATCGACCTGGGCTACGAAGGCCCCGAGGACGCTGCCGGCGTGCACCTGGACGGCCAGCCGGTGCTGGTGCGGGAGATGGTGCGCAACCTGGTCGACAACGCGCTGCAGTACACGCCTGCCGGAGGCACGGTGACGGCGCGTGTGGTGGCCGATCCCTTTGGCCAAGTGGTGGTGGTGCAGGTCGAGGACAACGGCCCGGGCATCGCCGAGCAGGAACGCGACCTGGTGTTCCAGCCCTTCTACCGGCCGGCCGACACGGTGATCGACGGCAGCGGCCTGGGCCTGGCCATCGTGCGCGAAGTGGCCGAGCAGCATGGCGCCGAGATCTCGGTGGCCGATGCGCAGGCGCGTTCGGTCGCCGCGGCCACGGGCACCGGGCCCGGCACGCTGATCACGGTTCGCTTTCCGGTGCTGCGCAGCGGGCCGCGGACGGCCGGCTGAGCGTTCAGCCGTGCGGCCGTCGGGCCTCGGCCAGCCAGCGCCACAGCGCTGAGTCGTCTTGGCCCGCCAAGCCCTCGACGCAGGCCTGGGCAAACACCGCCGCGGCGGCCTGGCCGAGCCGCGGCTGCAGCCCGGCGCCAGCCGCCATGTCCATGGCCAGGCCCGAGTCCTTGGCCAGCAGCGCCATGTGCGCCTGTACCGTGGTGTTTGCCGCCAGCGCACGGCGCAGCCGGTCGCTGCCGATCCAGCTCTGCCCGCTCGATGCCTCGATCACCGCCAGCGTGGCCGCCGGATCCAGGCCGAGCTGCTGCGCCAGCGCCAACGCCTCGGCCGCGCCGGCCAGATTGATGGCCGCCAGCAGGTTGTTGACCAGCTTGGTCCGCGCCCCGTCGCCCGGACGGGTGCCGATGCGGAACAGCCGGCTCGACAGGTCACGCAGCAGCGGCTGCCAGCGTTCGAAAGCGGCGTCGGCGCAGGCCACCATGAGGCTCATCGTGCCGTCCCGGGCCCGGGACGGCCCGCCCGACATTGGCGCATCGACACAGTCGATGCCGCGGCCAGCGAGCCGCGCGGCGCAGTCTTCCACCGCCTGCGGCGCCAGCGTGGGGCACAGCAGCACCGTCGAGCCCGGCGCCAGGCCATGGACCGCGCCATGCTCGCCGAACAGCACCTCTTCGGTCTGCAGCGAGTCGACCACGGCGACGATCAGCAAGTCCCGGCCCTGCGCCACGGCGGCGGCATCGGCATGCACGGTCGCGCCGTGCCGCAGTGCAGCCCGCTCGCGCTCCTTCACCAGGTCGCGCACACCCACCGCAGACCCCTGGTCGAGCAGGCGCAATGCCATGCCCAGGCCCATGTTGCCGATGCCGACGATGCCGACCCTGGGTCGTTCCTCACGCTGCGGGGGGGCCATGGTGGCGGCCTCAGCTCTGCATCAGGCGCCGGCTCTTGGCCACCGACATCAGGAGGCCCAAACCAAGGCCGAGCGTGACCATCGCCGTGCCGCCGTAGCTGACGAAGGGCAGCGGCACGCCCACCACCGGCAGGATGCCGCTGACCATGCCCATGTTGACGAAGGCATAGGTGAAGAAGCTCAGCGTGATCGATCCGGCCAGCAACCGGGTGAACACCGTCGGCCCTTCGGAAGCGATCCACAGGCCGCGGAAGATCAGGAAGGTGAAGGCGGCCAGCAGCGTGAGCACGCCGGCCAGGCCGAACTCCTCGGCGAAGGCAGCGAAGATGAAGTCGGTGGTGCGCTCGGGGATGAACTCCAGGTGCGTCTGCGTGCCCTGCATCAGACCCTTGCCGGTGAGCCCGCCGGAGCCAATGGCGATCTGCCCTTGGATGATGTGGAAGCCCTTGCCCAGCGGGTCCTTGGTGGGGTCGAGCAGCGTGCAGACGCGGTGGCGCTGGTACTCCTTGAGCACCGGCCACTGCACGCCGTCGGCACAGATGGCATCGGCACTGAGCACGATCGCCGCGATGGCCGCGGCGCCCAACACCAGCACCGGCACGATCAGCTTCCAGGACAGCCCGGCAAAGAAGATCACATACAGCCCGGCGGCCAGCACCAGCAGCGAGGTGCCCAGGTCCGGCTGCTTCATGATCAGCCCGACCGGCAGCAGCAGCAGAGCGGCTGCGACGATGAAGTCGAGCACGCGCAGCTGGCCCTCGCGTCGCTGGAACCACCAGGCCAGCATCAGCGGCATGGCGATCTTCATGATCTCGCTGGGCTGGATCACCATGCCGATGTTGAGCCAGCGCGTGGCACCTTTCTTGGTGATGCCCACGCCTGGCAGTGCGGTGACGATCAACAGCGCCACACCCACCACGTACAGCGGAACGGCCAGCTGCAGCAGCCGATGCGGCGGCACCTGTGAGACCAGCAACAGGACGCCCAGGGCCAGCAGCATGTTGCGCCCGTGGTCGACGAAGCGAGTACCGTGGTCGAATCCGGCGGAGTACATGGTTACCAGCCCCAGCGCCGCCAGGCAGGCCACTGCCAGCGCCAGCCACAGGTCGTAGCCGACGAACACCGGCTTCAGGCGCTGCCAAAGTGGCGGTCGCTGCAGTACCGCGCTCATGGTGGCGCAACCCGTGCGGATGGGGGAACAGTGGCCACGCGCAGCGGCTCGGCCGGGTTCAGGGAGGCCGCAGCGGCCGCCGCGGCGTTGGCCTGCGGCAAGGCCTGCCCCGGCAGCGGCATGTCGGCCGCGCGCCGCGGCACGCCGATCGGCGCACCCGACTTTCCCTGGCGCGTGGCGACCAGGTCTTCCTCGCTGGGGTAGTTGCCGAGCAGCAGGAAGTCGAAGACCCGCCGCGCGATCGGCGCGGCCGCTTCCGAGCCGAAGCCGGCGTTCTCCACCACCACCGCCAGCGCCACGGTCGGATCGGGTATCGGCGCCACGGCGATGTAGAGCGAATGGTCGCGCTTGTGCTCCTCCATCTTGGAGGCGTCGTACCTCTGGTTGGCCTTGATGCCCACGGCCTGCGCGGTGCCGGTCTTGCCGCCGCTCTTGTAGGGCGCGCTGGCGAAGGAACGCACCGAGGTGCCTTCCTGCGTGACGCCATGCAGCGCGCGCATCAGCAGCTCGATGTGCTCGGGCTTGTAGGGCAGCGGCTCGAGCGCGTCGTTGGCCACGCGCCGCTTCTCGTCGGTGACCGCGTCGTGGATCTCGCGCACCAGCCGGGGCTTGAAGCGCTGGCCGCCCGACGCCAGCGTGGCCGTGGCGTTGGCCAGCTGCAGCGTGGTGAAGGCGTTGTAGCCCTGGCCGATGCCCAGCGAAATGGTCTCGCCGGCGTACCACTTCTGCTGCTCGGGGCGCTTGTAGTAGCGGCGCTTCCACTCGGTGGACGGCAGGATGCCGGTGACTTCGCCCTCCAGGTCGATCTCGGTCTTGCGCCCGAAGCCCAGCGGCGACAGCTGCTCGTGCATCAGGTCCACGCCCATCTCGTTGGCCAGCGAGTAGTAGTAGACGTTGCTCGACTTGACGATCGAGCGGTACATGTCCACCGGCCCCAGGCCCTTGTCGCCGTGGCTGCGAAAGACATGGTTGCCGAAGGCGAAGCTGGCGTTGTCCTGGATGACGGTCGTCGCTGCGCGCTTGCCGGAGTTCAATGCCGCCAGCGCCATGAAGGGTTTGAAGGTCGAGCCGGGCGGGTAGGTGCCGCGCAGCGCGCGGTTGAGCAGCGGCTTGTCGATCGACTCGTTCAGCTCGCGCCAGCTGTCCACGTCGATGCCGTCGACGAACAGGTTCGGGTCGAAGGTGGGCTTGCTGACGAAGGCCAGCACCTCGCCGGAGCGC
>JAGTRL010000308.1 GCA_018261815.1 Pseudomonadota bacterium | reverse complement strand
CCGATGTTGGTGGGGAACTCGTCGCTGATGTACTTGAAGACGCTGGCCTTGCCGAAGGCCCAGGCGATGCCCAGGATGAACATCAGCGCGGTGAAGGTGTAGACGTTCAGGCCGATGCTGAAGGTCTTCGGCCCGTCGACGGTCATGATCGACATCTCCGTCTGCGGGTAGCTCAGCAGAAACAGGCAGATCCAGCTGACCCACATCACCCACCAGGTGACCTGGTGCGCGCCGTACTTGTCGGACAACCAGCCACCCACTGCACGCAGCACGCCGCCGGGCAGCGAGAAGCAAGCCGCCAGCAGGGCCGCGGCGCGGATGTCCAGACCGAACTCGCCCACGTAGTACTGCACCATCCACAGCGACAGCGCCACGTAGCCGCCGAAGACGATGCTGTAGTACTGGCAGTACTTGATGACCTTCGGATCCTTCAGCATCTTCAGCTGGTCGCTGAACTTGGTGTGGCTGGGCACCCGATGCGTCGGGTCGCTGGCGCTGAAGAGCCAGAACAGCACCAGCGTGCCGAGCATGATGGCTGCGTAGACCTGCGGCACCATGGTCCAGCCGAAGGCCACCACCAGCGCCGGCGCGACGAACTTGTTGACCGCGGCGCCAGAGTTGCCCGCGCCATACACGCCCATCGCGAAACCCTGGCGGCTGCGCGGGAACCAGCGCGCCACGTAGGGCGTGCCCACCGAGAACGAGCCGCCGGCCAGGCCGACGAACAACCCGATGACCAGGAAGTGCCAGTAGGCGGTGGCATAGCTCATCAGCCAGATCGCCGGCACGGTGGTGGCCATCAGCACGGCCATGACGATGCGCCCGCCGTACTTGTCGGTCCAGATGCCCAGCGGCACGCGGATCAGCGAGCCGGTCAGCACGGGGGTGGCGGTGAGCAGGCCGAACTCGGTGGAATTGAGGCCCAGCGTCTTCTTGATCGGGATGCCGATCACGCCGAACATCATCCACACCATGAAGCACACGGTGAATGCCAGCGTGCTGACGATCAGCACCGACAGTGCCTTGCGGTTGTTGCCCATCGTGTTAGGTCCCATGCGTTGCATGCCAGCACTCTAGGAGCCGCGCACACCATTCGGCATCCTTCCGCAAGGCGCCGTGCCGATGCAGAAGGAGGATGTCGAATGAAGGCGGCATCCTCCTGAAGAACTACCCGATCGGGTATCGGCGCGCGGCTTGCGCTGCGTCAAGACCCGACGGCCGACAAGGTATCGAGTTCAAGCACGGATGGCAGCGATGGGGGGCACGTCGGGGCAGTTGCGGCAGCGCGCGGGCTTGCAGCCGTTGCCAGGCTGAACCTTCGCCCCCGTTTTGCTTCGCCAGTGCGTTCAAGAAGCACTCACTGCAGTCGTGAGCAGCCCACTGCCGCAGTGGCGATGGCCAGCTGCGCTACAGCCCGTGCGAAGTCGCCGCCACCGCGGCCTGAACCCGTGAGCTCAGGCCCAGCTTGCGCAGCACATGCTGCACATGGATCTTCACCGTGGTCTCGGCGATGCCCAGCTCGCGGGCGATCTCCTTGTTGCTGGCGCCGCGCGCGATGCCGCGCAGGATGTCGCGCTCGCGCGGTGACAGCTGCTCGATGGGCGAAGTCGGCAGTGGCGCCGCTTCGCTCTCGGCCGGCGCAGCCGCCGCGTCTCGGTAGGCGGCCACCAGCTTGTCGGTCATCTCCTCGGCCACCACGCTGGCGCCGCGCATCGCGCGGTGGATGGCGGTGACCAGGGCATCGCCCTCGATGGTCTTCAGCAGGTAGCCGCAGGCACCGCCGCGCAGCGCCGCGGCCAGGTCGGCCTCGTCCTCGCTGACGGTGAGCATCATGATGCGCGCTGCCGGCGCGGCCTGGCGCAGCGCCGGCAGCGCATCGACGCCGTTGACGCCCGGCAGGTGGTTGTCCAGCAGGATCATGTCGGGTTGCAACTCGGCGGCGCGGCGCTGCGCCTCGCCGGCATCCGCCGCATCACCCACGACCTGGAGCGAGGCATCGCGCGACAGCAGCGCCGTCAGGCCGCGGCGGAACAGCGTGTGGTCGTCCACCACCAGGATGCGCACCAGCGCGTTCATGTCGTCATGGCCTCTTCGCGGGGGGCCTGGGCTGCATGAGCGGTCATGGGTGCCAGCTCCAGCACCACCGAGCTGCCGTGCCCGGGCGTCGAGATCACCTCCAGCGTGGCGCCGATGCGCTCGGCGCGCTCGGCCATGATGCGCAGGCCCACGTGGGTTTCATTGCGGCCGGGGTCGTCGGTCTTGAAGCCGATGCCGTCGTCGCGCACCTCGAAGCGCCAGCGCGGCTGCTGCTGCACGTCGAGCCAAACGCGGCTGGCATGTGCATGCTTGCGCACGTTGGACAGCGCTTCCTGCAGGATGTGCAGCACCTGGATCTGCAGGTCCGGCGACAGCGGCAGGCCCTGGCCCTGCATCTGCAGGCTGGCCTTGACGCCGCTCTGGTGCTCGAACTTGCGCAGCGTGGTCTGCAGCGCGGGCTCGATGTGCTCGGCATTGGCACGGGTGCGGAAGTGCACCAGCAGCTCGCGCACGTCGCCGTAGCTCTCGCGCACGCCAGTGTCGATCTCGCCCAGCACGGCCTGGATGCGTGCGGCATTGCCGCTGGCCAATGCATCGCGCATCAGCTGCACCTGGATCTTCAGGAAGGCCAGCGACTGCGCGATCGAATCATGCAACTCGCGCGCCAGCAGGTTGCGCTCCTGCGAGACGGCGGCTTCCTTGGCCAGGCTGTCCAGGCGCAGGTTCTCCATCGCCGCGCTCAGGTGCGCGACCAGCGCCTCCAGCAGCGAGCGTTCGGCTTCCGACGGCGACACCTGGGCGTTGTAGAACAAGTCCAGCTCGCCCATGGTGCGCTCGTGCAAGCGGATCGGCAGCGACAGCACGGTCTCGAAATCGGCGCGCGCGCAGTGCTTCAGACTGTCTTGCGGCAGCGACCGGATCGGGATCACGCGTACACCGGGCGCGGCCTGTGGCATGCCGCAATGGCAGTCGCCTGCGGCCAGGCACTGCTCCTGCTCGGCCATGGCCTGCGGCAGGCCATGGCTGGCCAGCAGCAGGTAGCGCTGGTTGCTTTCGTCCGACCAGCGCAGCGCCACCGCATCGGCGCGCGCCACCTGGGCGATGCGCCGCGTGAAGCCGGCGGCCAGATCCTCCAGCGTGGTGGCGCTGGCGATCAGCGTGCTCATGTCGTACAGCGCCTGCAGCCGCTCGCCTTTTTCCTGCAGCTCCGAGGTCTTCTCGCTGACCTTGGCCTCCAGGTTGCGATACATCGACTGCAGCTGTTCGGCCAGCTCGTTGAAGCCGGCGGCCAAGGTACCGAACTCGTCGCTGCTGTTGCCGCTGACACGGGCACTGAAGTCACCGCTTTGCAGCCGCTCGATCGCGCGCTTCAACTGCGACACCGGCTCCAGCACGAAGCGGTAGCCGGTGAGCAGCAGCACGGCACCCCCCGTCACGGCCAGCGCAAGCACGGCCAGCTGCAGCAGGTGCTGCAAGGCCGTCCAATGCGACATGTGCACCTCGATCGCGCCGACCAGCGCGTCGATGTCGTCAACGAAGGCCGCGGCCTGTACGCGCAGTGCGCTGACGTCGACCGGCGTCGAGCCGGCCCATTGCCCGCGAAAGGCGGCCCAGTCGCGCTCCACCGTGGCGAAGCGCGCGCGCACCGTGTCGTCCCAGGGCACGAACAGCGGGCGCTCGGCATCGCCGCTGCGCAGCAGCGCCAGGCTGTTCTCGAAGGCCGTCACCAGGCGCTGGTGGTTCGCCTCGTCGCCGGTCGCGAGCGACAGCGACAGCCGGTAGGTCTGCATGCGCATGCGGCCGGCTTCGTTGACCGCGGCCGCACCGCCGTCGAGCTGCCACGACACCCACAGCGTGGCCGAGATGGCCAGCAGCGACAGGACCAGGAAGGGCATGGCCACCAGCGCCAGCTTCATGCCCAGGGTCCAGTGGCGGGGTGTCGTCATCGGCGAATCCTAGGCTGCTGCGGTCGCGCCGTCTACACGGCTAGGAAGTGCAGCACGCCCCAGGGGCTCTTGCTCAGGGCCACCGAGACGATCCAGCCGAAGCACAGCAGCGCCGCCACCCAGGCGGCCACGCGCAGGGCGAGGGGCCGCGACGGACGCAGCGCGACCATGCCCAAGCCGATGTACAGCAGCAGCCCGGCGATCTTGGCGGCCAACCAGGGCGCGGCGCCGGGCGTCAGCCGCAGCCGCCAGGCCAGCGTCAATGCCGACAGCAGCAGCACCGTGTCGATGACATGCGGCAAGGTCCGGGCCGCGCGTGAACGCACCCAGGCCGCACCCATGAACGACGCCAGGCCGCGAGCCGCGAAGCCGGTGACCGACAGCACCACCGTTCCCTGGTGCAGCAGCTTGAGCACCGCGTAGTCCATGCATCAGCCCGGCTTTCCGTCCAGACGCGGGCGGACCAGTACCGGCCCATAGCGCAGCGCATAGAGGGCGAAGCCCGCTGACCACAGCGCGGCCGACAGCAGCACCGCGCCGACGTTCCATGCCGGCATGAGCAGCGGCACCGCCACGCGCACGAGCGCGGCGCCCAGCACCAGCGCGTAGCAGGCCAC
>JAGTRL010000307.1 GCA_018261815.1 Pseudomonadota bacterium | reverse complement strand
GGGGCATGGTGATCACTGGGGCGGCCGACCGGCTGCTGCAGGACGATAGGCATGCCGTCGGCGGCCTGGTGTATGTCGATGCCATGGTGCCACTGCCCGGCGAAGGCTGGGGCGATCAGCACAGCGACGAGGTGGTGGCCGCGCGCACGGCCGCGGCGCTGGCCCACGGCCATGCGCTGCCGCCGCCCGACCCGGCCGACTTCGGCATCCACGGCGCCGACCGCGACTGGCTGCTGCGCCGCCAGGTGCCGCACCCCTTCGGCCCCTACCGCGACCCGCTGCAGTTCGACGGCGCGCGCTGGGCTGCGCTGCCGCGCACCTTCATCGATTGCACCCAGCCGGCCTACCCGACCATTGCCGCGATGCGCCAGCGCGTGCGGCAGTTGCCCGGCTTCAAGGTGGTGGAGCTGGCCACAGGGCACTGCCCGATGGTCACCGAGCCCGAGGCGCTGGTGCGGCTGCTGCTTGCCGCGGCTTAGGGTCTGCAACAGCGCGGTTTTCCGGCGTAGCCCGCGCATCCAGCGGGCCCGCTTGAGCGGGCTCAACCGCGCCACGAGCAGGCAGGACAAGGCTTCCACTGCCGCCCGCTCAAGTGCAGTGGGGTTGGCCGCTTGGTGGTTGTCTGCAGTGGCAAGGCGCTCGATGGCAAGGGGCAGCGCAGTTTCTTCGACCGCCGCATCGAGCATCTGGTTTTGGATGCTGTGCGTGCTGTGGTCCTTTTCGCTGGGGGGCTGTAGCGCCGTGGCCCTGGCGGTGGCCACGCCAATTGCCGTATCGGCGGTCACGGCCAGCGCCATCGCCGGGGTCAAGGTGGCTACAGAAGCCAACCCCAAGGATCTGTCGGTGGCCGGGATGGATGGCGCGCCGATCCGGTATCCGATCACCGATGTGTACGCAGGGCTGCTCTGGGCCACCGAGGCGGAGGGCCTGACGATCCTCACGGCCGATGCGTCGGACTACTTCCTGCGTGTTTCGTACCCGTTTTCGCTGATGTACAACAACTGGGGTGGTGAGATCACGATCTCCTGCTTCGTGGATGGCTATGGGACCCGCGTGCTCTTTGCTGACAATGGCCGCGACGCAGCCGGCAGGGTGCAGAAGCTGGAGTCGAAGTTGCTGGACCACACCCTGAAATGGCTGCGACAGCCAAGCCTGTGCCACTGAGCTGGGGCGTTGCCTCGCGACAGCGCAGCTTCGACGATTTTCCTTGCGGCCCGGATGCCACTATCGTGTGGTGGATGTCGCCGCCGCCAAGCGCTCAGCCTGCACTTACGACATGGGTCGGCAACCGCCGCGCCCTGGTGGCGGTGCTGATGGCGGTGTCGCTGGCCACGCTCGATTCGTCGATCACCAACACCGCGCTGCCCAACATCGCCGCCAGCCTGCAGGCGCGGCCAGCGGCGTCGATCTGGGTCGTCATCGCCTACCAGCTGGCGGTGGTGGCCGCGCTGCTGCCCTTTGCGGCGCTGGCCGACCGGCTGGGCGCGCGCCGCATCCACCTGGGCGGCATGGCCTTCTTCGTCGTCGCGTCGCTGGCCAGCGCGCTGGCCTGGAGCCTGCCCGTGCTGGTGGCCGCACGCGCGCTGCAGGGCCTGGGCGCGGCGGCGATGATGAGCGTGAACATCGCGCTGGTGCGCCAGATCTACCCGCCGCAGCAGCTGGGCCGCGGCGTGGGCCTGAACGCGCTGGTGGTGGGCGTGTCCTTCGCGGTCGGGCCGACGGTGGCGTCCACGCTGCTGGCCTGGCTGCCGTGGCCCTGGCTGTATGCGCTGAACCTACCGCTGGGGCTGCTGGCCTTTGCGGTGGGCTATGCGTCGCTGCCGCGCACGGCGCCGCGCGGCCAGCCTTTCGATGCCCAGGCCGCGCTGCTCACCGCATTGACCTTCGGCGCCATGCTCGCTTGCCTGGCCACCGCCGCGCAGCGCAGCGCGCCGCTGCTCGTGCTGGCGCTGGCGCTCACTGCGCTGGGTTGCGGCAGCCTGCTGTTGCGCCGGCAGGCCGGCCATGCGGCGCCTATGCTGCCGGTGGACCTGCTGCGCCGGCCGCTGTTTGCGCTGTCGGTGGCCACGTCGATGTCTTCCTTCGCGGCGCAGGGCCTGGCCTTCGTGTCGCTGCCCTTCTTCATTGAAACCGTGCTGCAGCGCCCGGCGGTTCAGACCGGCTTCCTGATCGCGCCGTGGGCCATCGTGGTGGCCGCGGCGGCGCCTCTGGCCGGGCGGCTGTCCGAGCGTTACCCGCCGGGGCTGATGGGCGGCATCGGCTTGCTGCTGCTGGGCGGCGGGCTGGCCTCGCTGGCGCTGCTGACGCCTGAAGCCTCGACCCCGGCCATCGTGCTGCGCATGGCGCTGTGCGGCCTGGGTTTCGGGCTGTTCCAGTCGCCGAACCTCAACGCACTGATGTCCTCGGCGCCGCCCGAGCGCAGCAGCGGCGCCAGCGCGATGGTGGCGATGGCGCGGCTCAATGGCCAGGCCATCGGCGCCGCGCTGGTGGCGCTGTGCTTCGGCCTGGCCGGCGCGCGCGGCCCGGTCTGGGCCCTGGGGCTGGGCGCCGTGCTGGCGGGGGTGGCGGCCCTGGCCAGCCTGGCCCGGCTGAGGGTGGCCGCCGCAGCCTGAGCAGCACGCGGCCGAGTCCGCTAGAGTCGCCGCTTTCCCGTATCGCCGGAGTGGCCTGAATGACCGATTCAACCGCCTATGTCCCGCCCGAAGTCTGGACCTGGAACAAGGCCAGCGGCGGGCGCTTTGCCAACATCAACCGGCCGATCGCCGGGCCGACGCACGACAAGGCGCTGCCGGTGGGCAAACACCCGCTGCAGCTGTATTCGCTGGCCACGCCCAACGGCGTGAAGGTCACCGTGATGCTGGAAGAGCTGCTCGCGCTGGGCCATGCCGGCGCCGAGTACGACGCGTGGCTGATCCGCATCGGTGAAGGCGAGCAATTCAGCAGCGGCTTCGTTGCCGCCAACCCCAACTCCAAGATCCCGGCGCTGATGGATCACAGCGGGCCGAAGCCGATCCGCGTGTTCGAGTCCGGCGCGATCCTGATGTACCTGGCCGAGAAGTTCGGCGCCTTCCTGCCTACCGAGCCCGAGGCGCGCGCCGCCTGCCTGTCGTGGCTGTTCTGGCAGATGGGCAGCGCGCCCTACCTGGGCGGCGGCTTCGGCCATTTCTATGCCTATGCGCCGCTGAAGATCGAATACGCGATCGACCGTTTCGCGATGGAGGTCAAGCGCCAGCTCGACGTGCTTGACCGGCATTTGGCCGACAGCGAGTACCTGGCCGGGGCGGAGTACAGCATTGCCGACATCGCGGTGTGGCCCTGGTACGGCGCGCTGGCCAAGGGCCTGCTGTATGAGGCGGGCAAGTTCCTCAGTGTGCAGGACTACAAGCACGTGCAGCGCTGGACCGAGCAGATCGCCGCGCGGCCGGCGGTCAAGCGCGGGCGCATGGTCAACCGCATCTCGGGCGTGCCGGCCAGCCAGCTGCACGAGCGCCACGACGCCAGCGACTTCGACACGCGCACGCAGGACAAGATCGGCGCAACCTGACGCGGCGGCGAGCGCACGGCCAGGACCGGCAGCCGCATCCCGTGAAGCTGCGGCGGACCAACGGCGCGAGTCAGTCGTTGTAGCGCTGCAGCACGTAACCGCCCGGCGCATCGTCCAGCGCCGTGCCGGCATCGATGCGCCGCGCCGGCACCAGCGTGCCACTGCCGCGCTGCAGCAGCCAGGCATGCCAGGCCGGCCACCACGAGCCCTCGTGACGGCGTGCCTGCTCCTGCCAACTGTCGGCATCGCGCACCGGGTCGTCGGGCTGGCGTGTGTGCATCGCAAAATGTCGGTGCGGGTGCCCCGGCTCGCTGACGATGCCGGCGTTGTGGCCGCCGTTGGTCAGCACGAAAGTCAGCTCGGTGTGGGTCAGCCGGTGCAGCTTGTAGACCGAACGCCAAGGCGAGACATGGTCCTTCTCGGTGCCGACCGCGAAGACCGGCAAGCGGATGTCGGCCAGCGACACCGGCCGGCCTTCTACCGGGTAAAGCCCTTCGGCCAGTTCGTTGCGCAGGTAGCAGCGGCGCAGATACTCGCTGTGCATGGCGGCCGGCATGCGCGTGACGTCGGCGTTCCAGGCCATCAGGTCGTTGGGGCGCAGCCGCTCGCCGAGCAGCCGCTCGCGCGTCAGCGCCGACCACACCAGCTCGCGCGAATGCAGGAACTGGAAGCTGCCCGCCATCTGCCGCCCGGTGAGAAAGCCGCGCTCGGCCATCAGGTCCTCGAGCATCGCGACCTGCGATTCGTCGATCAGCACGCCCATCTCGCCCGGCTCGCTGAAGTCCGTCTCGGCGGCCAGAAGCGACAGGCTGGCCAGCGGCGCCAGCAGCTCCGCGCGCTCGATGCGTTCGGGCCGTGCCAGCGCGGCCGCGCCGATGGCCAGCAAGGTACCGCCGAGGCAGTAGCCGCAGGCGTGTACGCGCGTGCGCGGCAGCAGCCGGGCGATGGCCGCCAGCGGGTCGAACACGCCCAGCTGCAGGTAATCGTCCATGGCCAGCAGGGCATCGCCTTCGTCGGGGTTGCGCCACGACACGATGAACACCGTGTGCCCCTGCTCGACCAGCCAGCGCACCATCGAGTTGTGCGGCGACAGGTCCAGCACGTAGTACTTCATGATCCACGACGGCACGATGAACACCGGCT
>JAGTRL010000015.1 GCA_018261815.1 Pseudomonadota bacterium | reverse complement strand
GCTACACCGCGCGCTTTTCCTTCGTGGGCGCCGGTTCCGGACGGGCGTCGGGCCCCGGCTCGGGCGCTGACGGTGGTTCGGGTCGGATGGCCAGGGCATTGATCACCGCTGTGGCGGCAGCGTAGGCGGCCGTGTGCGTGGCCTCGTCGTGCGCAGTGCGATCCAGGTGCGTGGCCAACTGCAGGGCCAGCGGCGAAAGCTTGGCATGGCCGTTCGGGCGCAGCAACTCCCACGGCTCGATGCCAAAGGCGCGAGCCAGCCGATCCAGTTCGTCGACTCGGGTGGACACCACCGCGCGGCGGATGCGATCCAGCGTTCCGTTGGTCACGCCGCAGCGCGCGGTGATCTTCGGGAGCGTGTCCAGATCCGGCCGCGCCGCCATGAGCGCGCGCAGGTTGGATGCCAGAATGTCACGAGGCCGCATTGACTGAAGTGTGCAGCAAAAACATTACCTTAATCGGAATTGCCACCCTCCTCGCTGCGGACTTGTACCAACGCTTGCTACCGGACTGGATGTGCGCATACCAGCCGTTCAAGCGTCGGGAATGCGCTCCAGATCCGCCAGCCAAGCGCTGGCTTCTCCGTCGCTGGGCGCGCGCCAGTCGCCGCGCGGCGACAACGAGCCGCCCGAGCCGACCTTCGGTGCATTCGGCACGCAGGAACGCTTGAACTGGCTGGTCTTGAAGAATCGCCAGACGAAACTGCGCAGGTGGCGCTTGATGGTGCCCAAGTCGTAGGCCTGGCGTTGCACATGCGGCCCTTCGGGCCAGGCGCCGGTGGCGGCATCGTGCCACGCTGCATGGGCCAGGTAGGCCACCTTCGTCGGCGTGAAGCCGAAGCGCAAGGTGTAGTAAAGGAAGAAGTCGTGCAGGTCGTAGGGGCCGATCAGGCTCTCGGTGTTCTGGCCCGGCTGCCCCTCGGCGCTGCCGGGCACCAGCTCGGGGCTGATCTCGGTGGCCAGGATGTCCAGCAGCACCTTCGCGTCCGGCACCAGCTTGCCTTCGCTTTCGGCCACCCAGCGCACTAGGTGCTTGATCAGCGTTTTGGGCACGCTGGCATTGACGTTGTAGTGCGACATGTGGTCGCCCACGCCATAGGTGCTCCAGCCCAGTGCAAGTTCGCTCAGGTCGCCGGTGCCGACGACCAGCGCATCGTTGAAGTTGGCCAGCCGGAACAGGTGGCTGGTGCGTTCGCCGGCCTGCACGTTCTCGAAGGTGATGTCGTACTGCGCCTTGCCCTCGGCATGGGGATGGCCCAGGTCCTTGAGCATCTGCTCGCAGCTGGGCCGGATGTCGATCTGCCGCGCTTCGCAGCCGACCGCGTCCATCAGGCGCAAGGCCTGGTCGAGCGTGCGCGTGCCGGTGGCAAAGCCCGGCATCGTCACGCCGATGATGTTGCTGCGTGGCAGGCCCAAGGCGTCCATCGCCCGCGCGCACACCAGCAACGCATGGGTCGAATCCAGCCCGCCGGACACGCCGATCACGAGTTTCTTGATGCCGCTGGCCTGCAGGCGCTGCGTCAGGCCCTGCACCTGGATGTGGTAGACCTCGTGGCAACGATCATCGCGTTGCGCGCGGTCTGCCGGCACGTAGGGGTAGCGCTCGAGGCCACGCTGCAGGGCCGCCTTGCGCTGCAGACCGAGCGTGAAGGGCACGCGACGGAAGCCCGACAGGCGCTCGGCATGGCGCGCCGCTGACTGGCCGAAGCTGGTCTGGCGCATGCGTTCGCGCGCCAGCCGCTCCAGGTCCACGTCGGCGCTGATCCAGTGCGAGTCGTTCGCAAAGCGCTCCGACTCGGCCAGCAGCTGGCCGTTCTCGCAGATCAGCGCCTGGCCGTCCCAGGCCAGGTCGGTGGTCGATTCGCCCTGGCCCGCCGACGAATAGGCGTAGGCCGCCAGACAGCGCGCCGACTGCGACGCCGCCAGTGCATGCCGGTAGGCCGACTTGCCCACCGTGATGTTGGACGCCGACAGGTTCAGCAGCAGCGTGGCGCCGGCCAGCGCCGCATAGGACGAGGGCGGGATCGGCACCCACAGGTCCTCGCAGATCTCGACATGGAACTTGAGGTCGCGAAGGTCCTGCGCCTCGAACAGCAGCTCCGCACCGAAAGGCACGGCCTGGCCGAGCAGCCGGATCTCGCGCACTTGCGCATGGTCGGCCGGGTTGAACTGGCGGGCCTCGTAGAACTCGCCGTAGTTCGGCAGGTAGGTCTTGGGCACGATGCCCAGCAGCCGGCCGCGGTGCACGACGGCGGCGCAGTTGAACAGCGAGTGGTCCACGCGCAGCGGCAACCCGACCACGGCCACCGCGGTGCAGGTCTCGGACGCCGCCAGTACCTGCGCCAGCGCGGCTTCGCAGGCGTCGAGCAGCGCGCGCTGGTGGAACAGGTCGTCGCAGGTGTAGGCCGACAGGCCCAGCTCCGGAAAGGCGACCAGCGCCGCACCGGCGCGCGCCGCCTCGTGCAGCAAGGCCACCGTCTGCACGGCGTTGAAGGCCGGGTCGGCGACACGACAACGCGGCACCGCCACCGCCACGCGGGCGAATCCCTGCCGGTACAGGTCGAAGAACTCTGCGGGCTCGTTCACGGGCGGACTCTCCTGGGGCCATTGTGGGCCAGCGCGCCATCGCGCGGGGACAGCGCCCAATTGCGACGGATCAATCTGCCACCGTCGCCGGCGCGGCACGATGTCAGCAGCTTCGAAAGCCAATGATGGCCACTGCCGAATCCTTCCGCATCCTGTCGCTGGCCGGCGGTGGCTACCTCGGCCTGTTCACCGCCGTCGTGTTGGCCGAACTGGAGGCCCGCGTCGGCGAGCCCATCGGCCGGCGCTTCGACCTGATCGCGGGCACCTCGGTGGGCGGCATCCTGGCCGTCGCCCTGGCTTACGAAGTGCCGATGCAGACCATCGTCGACCTGTTCGTCGACAAGGGCAGCCAGGTGTTCTCGGCACGCGCGTTGCCCACCGGGCCGCTGGGGCGCTTGCTCGACCTGGGCCGATCGGTGGCGGGGCCCAAGTACAACGGCGAGGCGCTGCGCCGGGCTTTGGTCGAGGCGCTGGGCACGCGCACCCTGGCCGAAGCCCAACACGACATCGTCGTGCCGGCGGTCAATGTCACGCACAGCCTGACCAAGGTGTTCAAGACGCCGCATGTCGCCGCCTCGCAGGGCGACGAACGGGTGCGTGCGGTCGACGTGGCCATGGCCACCAGCGCCGCGCCGGCCTACTTCCCGGCGGTGCGCATCGGCGATTCGCTCTATGCCGACGGCGGCATGTTTGCCGTGGCGCCCGACCTGGTGGCGCTGCACGAGGTCGAGCACTTCATGAAGCTCGGCGCATCGCGGGTGCGCATGCTGTCGCTGGGCACGGCCACCGCGGGCTACCAGCCGGCCGGTGGCGCCGAAAGCGACGATGGCGCGGTCGGCTGGCTCAGCGACGGGCGGCTGCTGCTGACGCTGATCTCGGTGCAGCAGCAACATGTGATGGCGATGATGGAAGACCGGCTGGGCGACCGCTACCTGCGCATCGATGCGCCGTGGCCGAATCAGGCGGGACTGGGCATCGATGTCGCGACGCCGGCCGTCGCGACGCTGCTCTCGGGGCTGGCACGCCAGGCGCTGGCCGGCGTCGATACCAGGGCGCTCGAACCGTTCATGGGCGCGCGGAAGGAGCCCAAATCGGCTCCCCATTGAGTGGGCTCATCGTGACGGCGCCCGGCAGGCCCATCATTGCGGCACGAAGCCACTGCGGAGGTTGGGAGTTGCTGCCATGCGCGATGCCGTGATCCGCAAGACCGCCGCCGACCTGCGCGTCGAGCCGAACTGGGTCGAGGGCCAGGCCTTCTCCTGGGCTGCGGTGGCCGACGAACTCGGCGCGCCGGCCAATGACTTCAATATCGCCCGGCTGGCCATCGACCGCCACGCGGCGGGACCGCGCGCGCAGCGCATCGCGCTGCGTTTGCTGCGGGTCGATGCTGAAGAGCAGGCGCTGTCCTATGCCGAGCTGCAGCGGCTGACGAACCGCTTCGCCAACGGGCTGCGCGCGCTGGGCATCGGTGCAGGCGACCGGGTGTTCGTGCTGGCCGGGCGCATCGCGCCGCTGTACGTGGCGGTGCTCGGCAGCCTGAAGAACGGCAGCGTCGTCACGCCGCTGTTCTCGGCCTTCGGGCCGGAGCCGATCGCCACGCGCATCGGCATCGCGCAGGCGCAGGTGCTGGTCACCACCGAGGCGCTGTACCGGCGCAAGATCGAGAAAATGCGCGAGCAGCTGCCGTCGCTGCAGCACGTCATCGTCGTCGGCGAGGGCGGCACGGCCAGCGCCATCCGCGGCACGCTGGACTACCACGCCTGGATGTCGCGTGCGCCGGATTCCGACCCTGCCGTGCGCACCCGCGCCGACGACCTGGCCCTGCTGCACTTCACCAGCGGCACCACCGGCACGCCCAAGGGCGCAATGCATGTGCATGGCGCGGCCTTGACGCATTTCGCCACCGGCCGCTTCGCGCTCGACCTGCATGACGACGATGTGTTCTGGTGCACCGCCGACCCCGGCTGGGTCACCGGCACGTCCTACGGCATCGTCGCGCCGCTGCTGCACGGCGTCACCAGCATCGTCGACGAGGCCGAGTTCGACGCCGAACGCTGGTACCGCATCCTGCAGGAGCAAGAAGTCTCGGTCTGGTACACCGCGCCGACGGCGATCCGCATGCTGATGAAGGCCGGCCCCGAACTGGCGCGCCGATATCGCTTCCCGAAGCTGCGCTTCATTGCCAGTGTCGGCGAGCCGCTGAACCCGGAGGCCGTGTGGTGGGGCAAGGAGGTGCTGGGCCTGCCGATCCACGACAACTGGTGGCAGACCGAGACCGGCGGCATCATGATCTCCAACGCGCCGGCGATGGACATCAAGCCCGGCTCGATGGGCAAGCCGCTGCCCGGCGTCGAGGCGTTGATCGTGCGCAGGCAGGACGGTGCGGTGGTGCCGGTCGAGCAGCCCGATGTCGAGGGCGAACTGGCGTTGCGCACGGGCTGGCCGGCCATGTTCCGCGGCTATCTCGGCCAGGAGGAGCGCTACCACAAGTGTTTTGCCGATGACCTGTACCTCAGCGGCGACCTGGCGCGGCGCGATGCCGACGGTTACTTCTGGTTCATCGGCCGGGCCGACGACGTCATCAAGTCGGCCGGCCACCTGATCGGGCCGTTCGAGGTGGAGAGCGCGCTGATGGAACACCCGGCGGTGGCCGAGGCCGGTGTCATCGGCAAGCCCGATGCGATGGTCGGCGAGATCGTCAAGGCCTTCGTCTCGCTCAAACCCGGTTTCGAACCTGGCGAGGCCTTGCGCCTGGAGCTGATTGGCCATGCGCGCAAGCGCCTGGGCGCGGCGGTGGCGCCAAAAGAACTGGCCTTCCAGGCCACGCTGCCGCGCACACGCAGCGGCAAGATCATGCGCCGGCTGCTGAAGGCGCGCGAGCTCGGCCTGCCCGAAGGCGACCTGTCGACCTTGGAGGCCGGCGGATGAGCGCGCCGGGCCGCCCCGAGCGCTCAGGCCCCCGCGCGGCGGGGCCGGCCGAAGGCCGTGGGGTGCCCCAATGAGCATCGACCACGCAGCCCCGCCGCCGCCGACCGGGCCGGTACCCTTGGCGCCCGAGCTCGCGCTGCAGTTGCTCGCCGGCATGCTGCGCATCCGCCGCATGGAGGAGAAATGTGCCGAGCTGTACGGGCAGACCAAGATCCGCGGCTTCCTGCACCTGTACATCGGCGAGGAAGCGGTGGCGGCCGGCGCGATGCCGGCCTTCACGCCCCAGGACAACATCGTCGCCACCTATCGCGAGCATGGCCACGCGCTGCTGCGCGGCGTGGGCATGGAGCGGATCATGGCCGAGATGTACGGCAAGCGCGAAGGCTGCTCACGCGGGCGCGGCGGATCGATGCACCTGTTCGACGCCGCCACGCGCTTCTATGGCGGTAACGCCATCGTCGGCGGCGGCCTGCCGCTGGCCGCCGGGCTGGCGCTGGCGGCCAAGTTGCAGCGCGAGCCGCGTTTGACCGCCTGCTTCTTCGGCGAAGGCGCGATGGCCGAAGGCGCATTCCACGAGGCCATGAACCTGGCCGCGCTATGGCAGTTGCCGGTGCTGTTCTGCTGCGAGAACAACCTGTACGCGATGGGCACCGCGCTCGAACGCTCGGAGTCGCAGACCGACCTGTGCAGCAAGGCGCGCGCCTACGGGGTCGAGGCGCGCAGCGTCGACGGCATGGACGTGGTCGCGGTGCACGACGCGGCGCGCTTGGCCGCGCAGTGGGTGCGCAATGCAGGCCAGCCGTTGTTCCTGGAGCTGCGCACCTACCGCTTCCGCGCACATTCGATGTTCGACGCCGAGCTGTACCGCGACAAGGCCGAGGTCGAGGCCTGGAAGAAGCGTGGGCCGATCCACACCTACACGGCGCGGCTGAAGGCGCAGGGCCTGCTCACCGAAGCGCAGTTCCTCGAGCTCGACCGCCAGGTCGAAGGCGAAGTGCAGCGCGCGGTGGATTTCGCCGAGGCCGGCGCGTGGGAGCCGGTCGAGGATCTGCTGAAGGATGTCACGCGGCCCCCTGCAGGGATCGTCGAGGCGGCGCCATGACGTCGACCAGCTACCGCGACGCCCTGCGCGAGGCCCACCGCGACGCGCTGCAGCGCGACCCGCGCGTCATCCTGATGGGCGAGGACGTCGGCCGCTATGGCGGCACCTATGCGGTGAGCAAGGGTCTGCTCGACGAGTTCGGGCCCGAGCGCATCCGCGACACGCCGCTGTCGGAGCTGGGCTTCGTCGGCGCCGGCATCGGCGCCGCGTTGGGCGGGCTGCGCCCGATCGTCGAGGTGATGACGGTCAACTTCAGCCTGTTGGCGCTGGACCCGATCGTCAACACCGCGGCGCTGCTGCGCCACATGTCCGGCGGGCAGTTCGGCGTGCCGGTGGTCATCCGCATGGCCACCGGTGCCGGCCGGCAACTTGCCGCGCAGCATTCGCACAGCCTGGAGGGCTGGTACGCGCATGTTCCCGGCATCCGCGTGCTCGCGCCGGCGACGGTGGAAGACGCGCGCGGCATGCTCTGGCCGGCGCTGAACGATGGCGACCCGGTGGTGATCTTCGAGCATGCACAGCTGTACAACATGACGGACGAGCTGCCACAGCCCTTCAGCGCCGACATCGAACATGCTGCGGTGCGCCGCGCCGGTAGCGACGTGTCGTTGATCACCTATGGCGGCAGCCTGTGGAAGTCGCTCGATGCAGCGCAGGCGCTGGCCACACAAGGCATTTCGGCCGAGGTCATCGACCTGCGTGTGCTGCGCCCGCTGGACGAGGCCACGCTGCTCGCTTCGGTGCGGCGCACGCGCCGGGCGCTGGTCGTCGACGAGGGCTGGCGCAGCGGCAGCCTGGCCGCCGAGCTGCTGGCGCGCATCGTCGAAGGCGCGTTCTTCGAGCTCGACGCGCCGCCGGCGCGGGTGTGCAGCGAGGAGGTACCGATCCCCTATGCCAAGCACATGGAGGACGCAGCGCTGCCGCAGGTGCCCAAGATCGTCGCGGCGGTGCGGCAGATGATGGGGCGCTGAGCATGCTGGAGTTCACGCTGCCCTCGCTGGGCGCCGACATGGACGAAGGCAAGCTGGTGCAGTGGCAGGTCGCGCCCGGCCAGGCGGTGAAGAAGGGCGATGTGGTCGCGGTGGTCGACACCACCAAGGCTGCGGTGGACGTGGAGATCTGGTTCGACGGCACGGTGCACCAACTGCTCACCGAGGTGGGCGAGACGGTGCCGGTGGGCGCGGTGATGGCCTTGCTGCTGGCGCCGGGCGAAGCCGCACCGCCGCCTGACGCGGCGCCGCGCCCGGCGGCCAAGACCGGTGCCGCCGCGGCGCCTGCTGCAGCGGTCGCGCCCGTGCGTGCGGCAACGCCAACCACGGCGCCCACGTCGCGGCAGCGTGTGTCACCGGCGGCCCGGCAGCGTGCGCTGGAACTGGGCGTGGACCTGGCGCGCATCGCCGGCAGCGGCATCGATCGCGCGGTCACGCGCGAGGACGTCGACCGCGCCGCCGCCGGCCGTGCCGCGCCGGCGCCCGCCGAGCGCGCGGTCGAGATGCGCAAGGCCATCGCCGCGGCGATGAGCCGTTCGAAGCGCGAGATTCCGCACTACTACCTGAGCGAGCCCGTGCCGATGCGCCGCGCGCTCGACTGGCTGCGCGTGGCCAACGCCGACCGTCCCGTCACCGCGCGGCTGCTGCCCGCCGTGCTGTTGCTGAAGGCGGTGGCGCTGGCGCTGCGCGACTACCCGGAGATGAACGGGCTGTACGTCGATGGCCGCTTCAGCGCCAGCCCGGCCGCGCACATCGGCGTGGCCATCTCGCTGCGCCAGGGCGGGCTGGTCGCGCCGGCCTTGCACGACGTCGGCAGCAAGCCGCTGGACGCACTGATGCGCGAACTGGCCGATCTGGTGCGGCGCTGCCGCGCCGGCAGCCTGCGCAGCTCGGAGATGGCGGACCCGACGATCACCGTCACGAACCTTGGCGACCAAGGTGTGCAATCCGTGTTAGGTGTGATCTATCCGCCGCAGGTGGCGCTGGTCGGCTTCGGGCGGATTGCCGAGATGCCCTGGGTCGACCAGGGCCGCTTGAGCGCGATGCCGATGTTGAGCGCCAGCCTCAGCGCCGACCACCGTGTCAGCGATGGGCATCGCGGCGGGTTGTTCCTGGCGCGGCTGCGCGAGCAGTTGCAACGGCCCGAAGAACTTTGAGGAGCGAAGCCGTGGACACAACGCACATCCGCGACGGCGTGATCGCCGCGATCCAGGCCGTCGCGCCCGAACTCGAAGCCGACCAGCTGCGCGCCGACCGGGCGTTGCGTGACCAGGTGGATCTGGATTCGATGGATTGGCTGAACGTCATCCTGGGCCTGCACGAACGCTTCGGCCTCGACATTCCCGAGTCCGACTACGCGCGACTGACGACACTCGATGCCATCGTCACGTACCTGGACGGCCGTCTGCGCTGACCACCGCGTGGCCCGGCGCGGGCCGGCCGGCGGCGCTCAGCCGACCAGCACCACCGGGCAGCGCAGCAGTGCCAGCGTCGGCGCGTCGAGCGGCGCACGTGGCAGCACCAGCACATCGCAGCGCGTCAGCGCCGCCAGCGCCTCAGGCTGATCGAGCAGGCTCGCGCGGGCATCGTCGTGCGCCACCTCGACCACGCCGGACAGCGCCTCGGCCAGCTGGCCGGCCACGCGCAGCGCGCGCTGGCTGGCGGCATCGCCGTCGCCGAGCACGGTGATGCGCGGCCGGTGCGGGCGGCGCAGCGTCGTCGCCGGCGCCCTGATCGTCGGCGCATTGGCCAGCAACAGCAGGTCGGCGCCGGCGCTCAGGTCCAGAGCGGCATCGGGCAGGCTGCCACGCATCACGCGCAGCGACCAGGCCACCGCCTCGCGCAGTGCATAGCGTGCGGCCATGTTGCGCAAGCGCGCCGCATGCGCCCGAAAGCCCTGTTCCACGTCGTCCGGCTGCAAGGGCAGCCAGCGGCTGCCACTGGCCGGCAGCACCTGGGTGAACGGCAGCGCCGCGGCCACCAGCGAGCGCGTGCTCTCGACATAGACCACCGACAACTCGCGCCGCAGCGAGCGCGCCAGCGTCGACGAGATCTCCAGCAGCGCCGCACCGGCACCCGCGTCGTCCAGCAGCGCCAGCACCGTCGGTGGCGCGGCGCCCGCGTCGTGCGCAGCCGCCATGGTCTGCGGCGAGTCCGGCGGCCGGCTCACCGGACGACCTTCCGCGCTGCGCGCGCCGGGATGAGCGCTCTGGAACGGCCACGCGCGCTCATGGCGCCCCCCGTTCGGTTGCGCGCCGCGGCCCGCGCATGCCGACGCGCCGTGCGCTGCGTTGCCCGAAACGCGGCTCGCCGCGGCGCAGCGACGAATACTCGCGCAGCCGCTGGGCGATGCGGCCGTTGACCGTGTCCTCGACCGGCACCGACGCGTCGCCGCTGGGCAGACCGGTGAACAGCTCCAGCGCCTCGTCCACCGTGTGCACCGCGTGCACCGCGAAGCGGCCTGCGGCGACGGCCTGGACCACGTCGTCACGCAGCATCAGCATCGCGGCATTGCTGTGCGGCAGCACCGCGCCTTGCGTGCCGTCCAGGCCGCGTGCGGCGCACAGGTCGAAGAAGCCTTCGATCTTCTCGTTCACCGCGCCGACGGCCTGCACCGTGCCGAACTGGTCGACCGAACCGGTGACCGCCAGGCTCTGGCGCAGCGGCACGTCGGCGATCGAACTCAGCAGCGCCAGCAACTCGGCCAGCGACGCGCTGTCGCCTTCGACCAGGCCGTAGGTCTGCTCGAACACCAGGCTGGCGATGATGGCGTGCGGCTGGAAGCGCGAGTAGCGCGCCGCCAGGAAGGACGACAGGATCAGCACGCCCTTGGCATGCACCGGCCCGCCCATGCGTGTCTCGCGCTGGATGTCGACCACCTGGCCGTCGCCCAGCCGCGTGGTGGCGGTGATGCGCGACGGCGCGCCGAAGGTCTCGCCACCCGCGTCGTAGGCCGCCAGGCCGTTGATCTGGCCGACGGCCTCACCCTGGGTGGCGATGGCCAGGATGTCGCGCAGCATCGCCTGGCGCATGCGCTCGTCCACCCGGCCGGCACGCTCGCGCCGCGCGGCGATGGCCGCGGCGATGTCGTCCGCGTCGAGCTGCGTGCGCTGCGCCGCGCGCGCCAGGTGGTCGGCCTCGTGCGCCACGTCCAGCAGCCGCCGGATGTTGGCGCTGATGCGGGTGGCATCGCCGCTGCAGCGTGCGCCATGGTCGATTAGCCGCGCCAGCGCCGCCGCCGTGGGCGACAGCAACCCGGCACAGTGCATCTGCCTGGCCAGCGTGCGTGCCAGCGCCTGCTGCGTGCCGGCTTCGCGCGGCAGGTCGTCGCCCAGGTCGGCAATCACGCGGAACAGCTTGTCGAACTCCGGGTCCCAGGCCTGCAGCGCGTGGCAGAGGCTGCGTTCGCCGACCAGCACCACCTTCAGCTCCAGCGGGATCGGCTGCGGCTCCAGTTGGATGGTCGACACCATGCTGAACATCTCGGCCATCGACTCGATGCGGATCTCGTGCGCCAGCAGCGCGCGCTTCAGTGCGTTCCAGGCGAAGGGCTGGGTCAGCAGCTTGACGGCATCGACCAGCAGGTAGCCGCCATTGGCGCGGTGCAGCAGCCCGGCCTTGATGTGGCGGAAGTCGGTGACCAGCATGCCGAAATGCGCCACATGGTCGACGCGGCCGACCAGGTTCTGGTACGAGGGCAGGTCGGCATCGACGACGGGCGCGCCATCGCTGCCACCGGCATCGACCAGCAGGTTGACTTCGTAGCGGCCCAGCTCCGCGGCCTGCGCGGCGGCGGCATTGGCATCCGCGTCTTCGCGCGTGCGGAAGGCGTCGGCGTTGTCGATGACCGCGGCGCGCACCGCCTCCAGGTAGGCGGCGACCTCGGCCAGCTCGGCATAACGCGCCTTGGTCTCGTCGACCGCGTGGTCCACCGCCAGCTGCGTGGTCGAGCGGTTCAGGCTGCGCAGCCGGTCGGCATGCTCCTTGCGCAGGCGCATCGATTCGCGCAGCACCTGCACCAGCTTGTCCTGCAGCGTCTGCACGGCCTTCTGCAAGCGCTCGCGCTCGGCCTGCGGCAAGGCCTCGAAGTCCTGCGGCGACATCACCTCGCTACCCTTTTGCGGCGCGAAGGTGAAGCCCACCGGCGTGCGGATCATCAGCAGGCCTTGCTTCTGCGCCTCGGCGCTGACGTCGAGCAGGCCGCGCTCGGCGCGCTCCTTGAAGTCGGTGTTCAGCCGCTCCAGCTCGGCCGCGTACTCCTCGGATTCGAAGGCCGCGGGGATCGTGCTGCGCAGTTCCTGCACCAGCGCGCGCATGTCGGCGCGCAGCTGTGCACCGCGGCCGGCGGCCAGCTGCAGTGCCTTCGGCCGGTGCGGCGTCTCGAAGTTGTTGACGTACACCCAGTCCGAGCGATGGATGCCATCGGCCGCGACATGGGCGTCGATGGCGCGGCGCACCAGACTGCGCTTGCCGGAGCCCGGCGACCCCATCACGTACAGGTGGTAGCCGGCATGGCGCATGGCGATGCCGAACTCGACTGCAGCGCGCGCGCGGTCCTGGCCGACGATGTCGGGCGGCGCGGGGCCGGCATCGCGGTCGATCTGCAACGCCGCCGCGTCGCAATGCGTGGCCAGTTCGCCGGGCAGCAGCTTGCGCGCGGCCATGGGCAGTCTCCTTGCAAGAGGCCGCAACCCGCGGGCGGCCAGGCCGGACATTCTGCCGGCGATGCTAGGCTCGGCGCTGCTTCGCCCCTTGAGCCGCGTCAAGGCCGCACCAGCGCAACCCATGGCCCGCAACATCGAGATCAAGGCCCGCATCGCGTCGGTCGAGGCGCTGCTGGCGCATGCACGGGCGTTGGCCGATGGCGACGCCGAGCCCATCGACCAGGACGACACCTTCTTCACGGTGGCGATGGGCCGGCTCAAGCTGCGCGAGTTTGCCGACGGCAGCGCCGAGCTGATCCACTACCACCGCGGCGACGGCCTCGAGGCCCGGCCGTCGGATTACGTGCGCGTGCCGGTGGCGGATGCCGCGGCGCTGCGCGAGGCGCTGGCGCGCGGCTGCGGCATGCTCGGCCGGGTGCGCAAGCACCGCCTGCTGCTGCGCCTGGGCCAGACTCGGCTGCACCTGGACCGGGTCGAAGGCCTGGGCGACTTCGTCGAGCTGGAGGTGGTGCTGCGCGACGGCCAGTCCGACGACGAAGGCCGGGCCATCGCCGAGGGCTGGATGCAACGGCTCGGCCTGCAGCATGCGCCGCGGCTGGGCGGCGCCTACATGGACATGCTGCGTGCCGTCGCCGGCAACACCTCGGCATAGGCGCGCAGCACCTCGTCCAGCGTCGCGACGAACAGCTCCAGCTCGGCATCGCCGAAGGGCAGCGACAGCGCGACGAAGCCGCGCCGCGCCATGAACACACCGCGTTCCAGCAGGCCGAAATAGATCAAGTCCTTGATGCGCGGGTCGGTGTCCGCCAGGTCGGCGTAGCAGCGCAGCGGACAGTCGGTGGCATGCAGCGTCATCAGCGAGCCCAGGCCCGTGCATTGCAGCGCCAGCCCGCGGTCGCGGAACAGCGCGTTGCAGCGCTCGCGCAGGCGCTCGCCGCGGCGGTTGAGCGCGTCCACCGCGGCCGGCGTCCACAGCTCGCGCAGGCCGGCCAGGCCGGCGGCCATGCTCAGCACGTTGTTGTTGAAGGTGCCGGCATGGCCCAGCGCGTCGGCGCGGCGCGGGTCGAAGCGCTGCATCAGCTCGCGGCGGCCGCCGAAGGCGCCGAAGGACAGGCCGCCGCCGAAGTACTTGCCCAGCGTCGTCAGGTCGGGCACCAGGCCCAGCTGCGACTGCCGGCCGCCGAGGGCCAGGCGCGAGGTCATCACCTCGTCGAAGACCAGCAGCGCACCGCACTCGTCGGCCAGGCGGCGCAGGCCCTGCAGGAAGGTCGGCGTGCCCGGGATGCAGCCGCCCGAGCCGAGCATCGGCTCGACCAGGATGGCGGCGATCTGTTCGCCGTCGTGCTCGACGTGCGCGGCCGCGGCGGCCAGGTCGTTGTAGGGTGCGCGCAGCCACTCGTGGGGTACGTTCACCGAGCCGGTCGCACCGCCGAAGGACAGCACGCCGCCGTGATACGCGCCTTCGAAGACCAGCACCTTGCGCCGCCCGGTGTGGGCCACCGCCGTGGCCAGCGCCAGCAGGTTGGCCTCGGTGCCGCTGTTGGTGAAGCGCAGCAGCTGCATCGAAGGGAAGCGGCGTACCAGCTCGCGCGCCAGCTCCACCTCCCTGAACGTGTGCGACGACAGGCTGATGCCGCCGTCCAGCGCAGCGACGATGGCCGCACGGATCGGCGCGGCCGAATGGCCATAGAGCCCGGCAGTGAACTCGCCCAGCGCGTCGAGCAACTTGTGGCCGTCGGCATCCCACAGCCAGCAGCCTTGGCCGCGCACCATCACCGGCGGGAAGGGTGCCTGGAACAGCACGCTGCGCGTGTTGCCGCCGGGCAGCACCTCGGTGGCCTGCTCGAACTGCTCGGCGCTGGCTGGGTTGCGTTGACGGTAGCGCTCGACGGCGGCAGCCAGGGCCTGGTCCAGCGAAGCCGAAGTCCGGGTCGGGTGGGTCATGGGCGTTCCTGAAGCGATCCGCAAGCATAGGCCCCGGGGCACGGTGCCCACGGCCCCGGCCCGAAGCCCTGTCTTGCGCGCAGCCTGACACACAGGGCGGGTGCGGGCCCCCACACCTGTGCTGCCGGCCCTGCGCAGACGCGCGCGAGTGGCGGCGCCGCGGCGCCCCTATGGCTTGGCGACGTGCCAGACCCGACGCAGGCCGTCGCCGTCCTGATCGCCCGGCTTCTTGTCGTTGTACCAACGGTAGAGCGGTTTGCCCTTGTAGGCCCACTGGCGCTTGCCGTCATCCCGCGTGATCAGCGAGTAATCCCCTGCGGCCTTGACTCCAGACTCTGCCAACAAGGGCGTCCACATGTTCAGGCATACGCCGGTGCAAGCACTCTTGCCTGGCACCGTGGCGTCATTGTCGAAGACATACAGCGTCAGTCCGGACGAATCGGTCAACACGCCGTTCATGACCTTCGGCTGGGCGAAGAGCACCAGAGAAGCCGACGCCAAGGCAAGTCCGACAATTGCCGCCCTCACTGATTTCGCGAGTTGCACGGTGGATTTCCACAACGATGAATGTGCACACGCTACGCTCGCCGCGCCTTCTTGCATTGACTCTGGTCAACGGCGGGCCTGTCGCAGACTGCCGGGAACGCGATGGAGAACGGGAGCCAGTCTTCTGCGATCTGTCGATTGCGCGTCGTTCACCTTCGGCAATGCAGCGGGAGCCGCCGTTCGCGGTCGGTCGCCGGACTCACGTTGGCGGCCATCAGCCGGCGCTCACGGCCGGCAGCTTCGCGGCGGGTCAACTTCATCGCCGCCATCCTGGAACAGCCGGTGCCGGTGATCGAGATGGTCCTGCCTTACCTGGAGCTGGACCCTCAACCGCCGCCCAGGACACCGCCGGAGCGAAAGCCGCTGCGGCATCAATCGGTCTGAGCTGTAGCCGGACCATGCCGCCAGTGGCAGACACGGCATGCTTGTGCTCTGGAGTCCGGGCAGACTTCGAGCCACGAAGCCGACCCCGTCGGCGCTGGCATCGCAGCGACGGCACGGGATGCTTCGCGTTCGGCACGGTTGACCGCGCCACGGGTGCAGCGCCCTCGAGCAAGCGGCGCCGGCTGCGTCCGCACCCGTGGCGGGTACCAGCCGCGGCAGTCCAGCCAAGCCAGCGCGGCGTACACCTGGTATACCTGCAGCTGGGCAACCCGTGCCAGAGAAAAGAGACAGGCGCGGCTCACGCGCTTTGCCCTGGGTGTGTCGCCATTCGCCGTGTAGACTGGTTCACGCCAAGGGGGATGATCCGACGATGGCTACGTTGAGCGCAGGCTCCGACGCTTCGAGAATCCGCCTGCTGGCGGTGCTGGCGGCGGATGCTTCCGGCTACTCGCGGCTGATGTCGCTCGACGATCACGGTACGGTGGCCATGCTGGATGCGTCGCGAGCGTTGTTCCGTGCCGAGATCGCCCAGCAGGCGGGGCGCGTGATCGACATGGCTGGCGATTCGGTGCTGGCGGTCTTCGACAACGCCAGCGCGGCAGTGTCGGCGGCTATGGCCATCCAACTGCGGCTGCAAGCGCATGGCGACACGCTGCCGCACGACCGCCGCATGCACTTTCGCATCGGCGTGCATCTCGGTGACGTGATCGAAAAGGACGACGGCACCGTTTACGGCGACGGCGTCAACATCGCCGCACGTCTGCAGAGCCTGGCGCTCCCCGGCGGCGTGCTGGTCTCCGACGCGGTGCATGGCACTGTGAAGGGTCGGCTCGTCGCGAGTTTCGAAGACCAGGGCGAACAGCAGGTCAAGAACATTACTGAGCCGGTGCGTGCCTATCGCGTGCTGCCGGGTGCGGCGTTGCCGCCTCGCCCCGGGGCACAACGCGATGTCGCCGTTTTGCCTTCGGACCCAGGGCACGACGGGCCAGGCAAGCCGGGCATCGCGGTGCTGCCCTTCGAGCAAACCGGCGACAGCTCCGAGCAGGCGTGGGTTGCCGATGGACTGGTCGATGACATCATCTGCGCGCTCGCTACCGTGCAAGGGCTGATGGTGATTGCGCGCAGCAGCACCTTCACGTACAAGGGCCGCGTCGTCGACGCGCGCGCCGTCGGCTGCGAGCTCGGCGTGCGCTACGTGCTCGAGGGCAACATGCGCATCGTGGCGCAGCGCATGCGCCTGAACGTGCGGCTGATCGACTGCAGCACCCAAGGCACGCTGTGGAGCGAACGCTTCGACGCGCCCATCGCGCAGTTGTTCGACATCCAGGACGAGATCACCGCGCAGGTCATGAACATGGTGCGCGCCAAGGTCGGGCAATTGCTGGCGCACGAGAGCCGCCGGCTGCGCCCGCAGAACCTGCAGTCTTGGCAGTTGCGTGCGCAGGCACTGGACCACTTCTACCGCTGGACCCGCGCCGACATGCTTGAGGCGATCGCGCTGAGCCGTCGTGCCATCGAACTCGCGCCGGACGAGGCCGAGGGGCACGCGGGGCTCGCCTCCTTCCTGTGGGCGGCCGCGCTGAGCGGTTGGATGCCGTCGGGCAGCGCGGCGATCGACGAGGCGATGCAGGCGGCCGCGCGCGCGGTCAACCTGAACGAGGGCCTTTCCGGCGCGCAGGCCGTGATGTCCTTGCTGCTAGTCGCGCTGCGCCGCCACGACGAGGCCATCGTTGCCGCCGAACGTGCCTGTGAGCTCGCGCCGGGCAACTTCGACGCCATACTCCGCGCCGCGGTGGTATTGACCTATGCCGGTCACTACGAGGATGCGCTGCCGCGCTTCGATCTGGCACTGCGCATGAGCCCGAAGGACCCTTTGCTTTATGGTGCCTATCAAGTGCGGTCAGTCGCGCTGTTCGGCCTGCAACGCTATGCGGACATGGTCGGCTCGCTGCAGCGGGTGTCGCGGCAATTGCCCCAATGGGTCGAGGCCCACACGATGATGGCGGCCGGGTTCATCGGCCAGGGCCAGCCGGCACAGGCGGCGCAGGCGATTGCCAGCGCTCGAAAGCTCGACTCGCGCTTAACTGTGCGCCGCGTGATGCGCCGCCATCCGTTGTGCATTGAGGCCGATGCCGCTAGGCTTGCCGCGTTTCTGCGCGACGCGGGTCTGGCCGACGCGTAGCCTTCCTTCAGCACCTTCATCGAGAGCAAGACATGCAGAACTGGTCCGAAGACAGCTTGAACCTATCGCGGGCCCATTACGACGAGGCCGCGTCCTACTGGGGCAAGTGGGCGGACCAGCTGGCCGAGCAACAGATCAAGGTCAACCTGGGCTTGTTGGCGGCGGCGGCGGTGAAACCCGGTGCGCGGTTGCTCGACCTGGCCAGCGGTGCCGGTGAACCCGCCGTGACGGCCTCGGCGATGGTCGGCGCCGAAGGCTTGGTCACTGCCACCGACATCAGCGTGCCGATGGTGCAGGCGTTGGCTCAGCGCCTGGCCCGGCTGGGCCTTAGCAACGTCACGTGCCGACAGGCTGACATGGAGGCACTGCCGTTCGCCGATGGCAGCTTCGACGCCGTCACCTGTCGTTACGGCCTGATGTATGCGCGTGATGCGGTGCGTGCGCTTTCCGAGGCGGCCCGCGTTGTTCGCCCTGCTGGCCGAATCGCGGTCATGGTCTGGGGCCCCGAGGCGAACAACAGCGTCGTCTTTCACGGCATGCGTGCGGCCAATACGTTCTTGGGCGGACCGATGCCCGAGGAAGGGTTTCTCGCGGCTACGCGTTTCGCCGAACCCGGCGTTCTCGCGGCGATGATGACGTCGGCGGGTCTCGTGGATGCGCGCGAGCAGGAGTTGATTGTCGAGCCCCGCATCAAGGTGGGTATCCCATTCTGGGCACCGCTTCTCGAGATGAATGCCACAGAGGTGTGGACTGGATTGACACCGGACGAGCAGAAGAAAGCGCATCAAGCCGTGGCCCAGGCCTACGAGCCCTTCCGCGATGGGGATCATTACATGTTGAAGTCGCACATGAGGATCGTTTCCGCCAAGCGACCAGAGACGACTGCATCTCAGGCATAGCGATACGGGACCTTCCTGTTCGAACACCCGGCGCAGGGGTCCGCAGCATTAAGTAGCACGCGGTTGCTGCCGCTTGGTGCCTGGCGCAGCGGCCGCCAGCCGACAAGCCGTGCACGCCGCCAGCATGTCGGCCGACGAACCCGATGCACTGATGATCAGGCTCGCGGCCATTCGCTCGAACGCATCCATCAACTTCCCCACCGACCAGATGCGCCTGATCACTCGCGCAGTTTCATATGACGGCCATCTTTGTGAACTCGCCACTTGGAACCGGCCATCCAAGTATGTGACGCCCCCCAGCTGACGCTTGTCGGCGCCGGTCGTGGCAGCAACACTTCCAGCGCATCCAGCCCGCCCGCCGCCCGCCAGCAGGCCGTGCACGTGATGGCCCTGTGGGACACCCTGTCGCAGCAGTGTTTCGCGCGACAACGCATCGCGCTCCAGGACTATGACCTGAGGGAAGTGGTGCGACAGCGCGGCAGCCGCCGTCAAACCACCGACGCCTGCACCGACCACCACGGCGAGGGGTCCAGAACCAGAGGTCATGACGCGGTGAAGAAGATCTGCAAGGCCGTGGGGGTCAAGTTCGTCTCATTGGACTTGTGCCGCGGGACATTCGACATCGTGGTGGTCGCCGAGGCGGACAGCTTCGATCGAGTGCTGGGCCTGAAGATGGCCGTGGCAGCAAGTGGCGCGGTCAGCGAGATCCACATTCTCGAGGCGATGGATCCGGCTGCCACGCTTGAGCACGCCGCAGCGGCAGCGAAGGTGTACACGCCTGCCGGCTAGGCTTGCCTTCCAAGCGGCGTTGGCCTACGGGCCCGCGCCCGCAGGCAGCGGCATTGCGAGGGACGGACTCTCAAGATCGATGTGTTCCTCGACTCGGGCTGATCGTGTTCTGGCTCTACCAGTGGCTGCCAGCGCGCGGCGAGTTGCACGAACAAGCCGCCGTCGCCCCTCTGGGTCCGTCCCGTGGCATTGTCGTGCGCCTGGCTTGTTCGCCCGACACGCGCTGCCCGGGCACATGAACCGGCGGTCCCTCAGATCGCGTGCGAAGCGTTCGCCGACTCAGGTCGTTCATGTCTCGTGCGTCGGCTTTGTGGCGCTCATTCCGTGCCGGCGAGAGGCAATTGTGGGTCGGACTGCGCCAGCCAACCGCTTGAGTTCGACACCCTGAAGCTGTCGTCAGCATTAAGGATGCTGGGCACCATGAGAATTGCAACTCCCGGGTGCGTCCCGTGGCGCAGGCCATTCACGTATTGGTGTTGCAGTTTGAGCCGGCACCGGGTGGGGGCCGGTGCCCGCAATCGACGGCACTGCGGCGACCCATCGATTGGCCGACCGACCTCGAAGGGTGCGAGCAGACCTCGTCGGGCGATGCGCGCCAACTCACGACGTCATGCCCGTGGGCGCGCCGCCGTGTGGGCCGGGACGCGCCCGTCTCGTTGCGGACGAAGTCAGTCCTTGTAGGCCTCGACGGCGATCACGAGCTTCACTTCGTCGCTGATTGCCGGCACTGAGCGGCCGGCCAAACCCGGCATCTCGAATCGGTGATCATTCGCACCGTCACTTTCAATCGGGAGCGCACGCATGCCAAACCTTCGTCTGCCACTTTCCGGCGACGTCATGCAGACCATCAATCCGTGGAACTGGATCTTCAAGTCCGCGGGTAGCCAGTTCGGCCTGGTCAATATCAATCTGGGCAGGAGCGCCGACCCTGCCCTCGAGGAGGACATTCTCAACGAGGTGGGTAGCTACGGCCGGCAGCTCGGGCGCATCGGCGACGCGCTGGGCGTGCTGATCAAGCACATCAGGCCCGAAAGCCTCAGCGACGACGAGAAGAAGAAGATCTGGGCCCTTGAGAGCCAGCTGGCCGACATCGAACGCGTGAAAGCCAGGCGCACCGCGTAAATCTTTGGACCTTCGCGGTACCCTGCGCCGCGCTGCTCGCGGCGCCTGGCCTCGAACGCCAGCGCGTCGACGGCGGCGCGCCCTTCGCCAGTTCGGGCCTGTTCCGGGTGGAGACTGCGCACCAGAGCAACCAGGCCCAGGCCCGAGAAGCCTCGTCGGTGGGTGCTTTTCACCTTCTACGTCATCCAACACGCTCGCGCGGCCCGATCACCTTGATGATGTCGTCGTGGCCGATGTCGAGTTCACCCAGGCGTTCGTAGTCCACCGTGCCGTCGACGGATTCGTCGTCGTCCTCCTTACCCGTCAGCAGGTCATTAACATCGGCGCCGGCCAGTGGTATCAGCGGCTTGTCCAGAGGCCTGCACACTCGCAGCCGCGTCGAGGTTCCGGCGGCGATGCGCCGGTGCGCCATCAGGCCCAGTTGCGGACTCATCAGGCCTGCAAACGCATTGGCTGGGCCGACATAGTCGATGGATTCGGTGTGCATGGTGGAGTCCTTGGTACTGGGCGCTCATGCGCCACGGCGCCCTTGGTGCATACGGAAATCGGCCAAGCACGAGGCGTACCTAGATGGTCTGGCTGCGGCGCCAGTGGCGTAAGTCGGCATCCCCCACTTTCGATGTAGGCGCGACTCCTACGCCGCCGTCCCGCCGTAGTGGGCGGGCGGCGCCAAAAGGCAGACCGGCGGCCGGCCAAGAGGTCGACAGCCGAGGACACGCAAGACGAAGTGCAGCTTGGCCGGACTGCAATGCGGTCCCGCACACTGCGCACAAGAAGTCGATGGGTGCGGCGCAGTGAATGGTCCCTGTTGAGGTCGACAAGGACGATGTGGGGCCGCACCAGATTTCCATACTCGTGCCAGTGCGATCACATGTGCCGCGTGGCGGGGTGGTTCAGACTTGGGTTGCGTCGCCTGGAGCAGCCTGGGGTTGGCGGCGGCGCATCTTCACCCTCGTGAGGCACGTCATGTCGATTCCAGCGCGTCTGTCGCACTATCTCGATCAGCAGCATGTGCGCTATGAGGTGAGTGAACACCGCTGGAGCCGCGGTAGCGCCCAGACTGCGAGGCTTGCTCACGTGTCACCGCGATCCATCGCGAAGTCCGTCATCCTGGAAGACGATGCTGGGTTGGTCATGGCCGTCGTTCCGGCAGACAAGTACGTCATGTTGGGGCGATTGGCGCAGTTGCTGAATCGACACGAATTGCACCTGTCCGATGAGCAACGCATCGCGGCGGTATTCGCGGACTGCGATCGCGGTGCGGTGCCGCCCGTTGGCATGGCATGGGGCATCGATACGGTGGTAGACCAGGAGTTGGAAGGCCATGATCCGGTCTATCTCGAAGGCGGCGACCACCGAAGGCTGCTGCGAATGTCGGGCGAACAGTTCTGCGCGCTGATGCGAACGGCCCGCCGCGGCCACTTCAGCAAATCGCCACTGCACTGAATGCAGCCCTCCGGGCCCCAAGCCGCACAGCCCGACGAAGCCTGGATTCAATGTCGGCTCTGAGGCGCCGTATCGATCGATGCTGATGACCGGTGTGGGTCGTCAGCAGGTGTATCCCGTCGCGTCGCGGCCGACCGCTGACCGTCTGTTGCCGACCCTCGCTGGGGTTGACCGCTGCCGCGCCGCGTTGGGTTCTCCGTTGGCGTCCATGACCTGGGAGGTCATCGACACGCGTACGCGCGGCCCGGACACTGTAGCCATCCCCACAGCAGCAGAAAGGCCCTTCGAATGAGCTCGAGCGACATCCTCCCGCTGGCCGTGGCCCTGCTCATCGCCATCCCCGCGTTGGGTTCGTGCATCGGTGTGGGCATGGCGGCGATGAAGATGCTGGAAGGCTGTGCCCGCCAGCCCGAGCTGATGGCCGACCTGCAGACCAAGTTCTTCCTCGCGGTCGGCGTCACCGACGGCGCCTTCATCATCGCCACCGGCATCGGCCTGTGGTTCGCCACCGCCAACCCGTTCAAGTGAGGGCGGTGCGCGCCAGCTCGCGCGGAATGGCCTCGGCCAGGAAGTCGTAGACGCGGCGCACCACCTTGCTGCCGCGGATCTCGCGGTGCACCGCCAGCCAGCACGGCAGCGGCGGGATCTGCAGCATCGGCAGCAGCGGCACCACGCCGGGCCAGTGCGCGATGTTGTATAGCGCGACGAAGCCGATGCCCGCGCCACTGGCCACCAGCCGGCCATAGGCCACCTGGTCGTCGGTGCGCAGCGCGAAGGCTTCGCGCGGCAGCACCAGGCCCAGCCGCGCGAAGCCGCGCTCGATGGTCTCGTCGCGGTCGTAGCCGATCAGCCGGTGCTGCAGCAGCTCCTGCGGCTTGCGCGGTGTGCCGTGGCGCTGCAGGTAGCCCTGGTGCGCGGCCGCGCCGATCGGCAGCTCGGCCAGCTTGCGCGCCACCAGCGTGCTTTGCGCCGGGCGCACCATGCGCAGCGCGATGTCGGCCTCGCGGCGCAGCAGGTTGCTGATCTGGTTGGACGCCACCAGCTCCACCTGGATGCCCGGCTCTGCCTGCTGCAGCGCGGCCAGCACCGGCGGCATCAGGTAGCTGGCCGCCACCTGGCTGGTGGTGATGCGCACGCTGCCGCTGGTGGCGTCGCGCCGGCCGGCCAGCCGCATCGCCAGCTGCTCGGCGCCGGCCTCCATCTGCCGCGCCGCATCGGCAATGGCCACTGCCGCTGCGGTGGGCGTGACGCCACGGCCGGTGCGCTCGAACAGCGGGGCGCCGAGCTGCGCCTCCAGCTCGGCGATGTGTCGGCTCAGCGTCGGCTGCTGCGCGCCCAGCCGGCGTGCCGCGCCCATCAGGCTGCCGGCATCCAGCACGGCCAGGAAGCTGCGCACCAAGGCCCAGTCGAAAGCTTGAGTGGCCATGCAGAAATGTATAGCTCGAATGCCTATCTCGGCAATTGTCGAATGGCACGAGGGCGGCCAGACTGCCGGTCATCGAAGTCGCAAAGCAGGAGTCCCCACATGAACACCCCCCAACGCAGCGTGCTCGTGCTCGGCGCCAACGGCCGCTTGGGCGAAGCCGCCGTCGCGGCCTTTGCCGCCGCCGGCTGGCGCGTGCTGGCGCAGTCGCGCCGCGCGCCGGTGCAGCCCCTGCCGGCCGGCGCGCAACACACCGGCCTGGCCTTGCAGGACCTGCCGCGCCTGGCCGCGCAGGCGGCCGGCGTGCAGGTGGTGCTGCATGCGCTGAACCCGGTCTACACGCGCTGGGCGCGCGAGGCCCTGCCGCTGGCCCGGCAGGGCATGGACCTGGCGCAGCGCCTGGGCGCCACCTTCATGCTGCCCGGCAATGTCTACAACTTCGGCACGTCGATGCCGGCGCTGCTGGAGCCCGGCACGCCGCAGCAGGCCGACACGGCCAAGGGCCGCATCCGCGTGCAGATGGAAGCCGAGATGCAGCAGCGCGCCGCGCAGGGGCATCGCAGCGTGGTGCTGCGCGCGGGTGACTTCTTCGGCGGTGGCCGCGGCGCGTGGCTCGACAAGGTGGTGCTGGCCTCGCTGGCGCGGCGCAAGCTGGTCTATCCCGGCCCGCAGGACGTGCCGCATGCCTGGGCCTACCTGCCCGACCTGGCGCGCGCCTTCGTCGCCGTGGCCTCGCGCACCGACCTGCCGATGTTCAGCGCGCTGCACTTCGCCGGCCACACGCTCACCGGTGCGCAGCTGCTGGCGGCACTGGAGCGTGCCGCCGCCACGCTCGGCATCGTGCCGGCCGCCGGCTGGCGCCACGGCAGCCTGCCGTGGCCGCTGCTGCGCGCCGGCGGGCTGGTCGTGCCGATGTGGCGCGAGCTGGCCGAGATGGAATACCTGTGGCGCGTGCCGCATGCGCTGGACGGCCGCGCGCTGCAGGCCTGCGTCGGCCCGCTGCCGGCCACGGCGCTGGACAGCGCCTTGCGCGCCGCGCTGCGGCAACTCGGCCATGGCGCTGCGGCTGCCGGCCTGCCCCCGATCCAACCGCCCCAAGGAGCCTGATGATGTACAGCCTGAGCCTGCCAGCGGACCGCCTGCCCGCGACCTTCCGCACCGACGCCACCGCGCCGGGCCGTGGCCTCGGTGTGTTGCTGATCGCGGAGGCCTTGCTGTCCTTCGCGCCGCTGGTGGTGCTGGGCGCGGCCATCGGCTGGCCGGCGTCGCTGGACAATCCGGCGGCGCAACAGCTGGCAGCCATCGCCACCCATGCCGATGCGGTGGCGCTGGGTTATGGCCTGTACCTGCTGTACTCCGTGCTGGTGGCGCCGGTGATGATCGGCCTGGCCGCTTGGGCCTGCGGCGGCCTGCAGCACCCGCTGGCGCTGACCGTGGCGGCCTTCGGTGCGCTGTCGGCCCTGGCCCGGGCCATCGGCATCCTGCGCTGGCTGACGGTGATGCCGGCGCTGGCCGGCGCGCATGCCGCGGCCGACCCGGCACAACGCGCGCAGGTCGAGCTGGTCTTCGGCGCCATCACCGACTACGGCGGTGGCATCGGCGAGATCCTCGGCGTCAGCCTGTTCATGGCGCTGTCGCTGGGTCTGCTCTGCCTGGGCGCGTTGCGCTGCGGCGGCTTGCCGCGCTGGCTGGCCGCGGCCGGTGTGATCTCGGCGCTGATGCTCGCGGCGCTGTCCTTGCCGGCGTTGCGCATCGAGCTGCACATGCCGGTGGCCGCAGCGGTGTCGATGCTGTCTTTGTGGATGCTGTGTGCCGGCGTGTGGCTGCTGCGCCGGCGTTGAATTTCAGGCCGGTGCGGCGCTCAGCTCCCACACCCAGGCCGGCGGTGCGTTGGCCCACACCGCCGCCAGGCGGCGCCAGCGCAACGTGCTGCGCGCGCGCAGCGGGAAGGGCTCGCGCGGCACATAGGTGTACTGCACCAGCCGGCGCCCGGGCCGCTCGGTCAGGAAGCGTTCGATCGCCAGGCTGCTGCGCAGCCGCAGGCGCGGCGGCAGCGAACGAAAGGGCAGCGAGGACACCAGCACGGTGTTGCCGGGCAGGCCCGTGGCCTCGAGCAGCACCTTGTGCGCCGCAGCGGCGCGCACCTCCACCGCGGGAAAACGTTCGCGCAGCTGCCGCGCCAGCCGCGGCTCCAGTTCCACGACCAGCAGCGGCACGTCGGGATGTTGGCGGCGCAGTGCCGCGGTGATGGCGCCGGTGCCGGCGCCCAGCTCGATGAGCTGCTGCGAACCGCGTGCGGCGCGCGCCATGGTTTCGGCCAGCCGCCGCGACGATGGCAGGATCGCGCCCACCGTGCTCGGCCGGGACAGGGCCAGGAACATGAAGGCAGGCAGTTCGCTCATCGCAGGGCGTAGCGTATCAGCCCGCCGCGCGATCGCCGGCGTGGCCAAAGGCGCTATCGTTCGCCGCTGTTTCCGCCGGCCCGATGAGCACCCTTCTGGAAGTTTCCGACCTGCATGTCACGCTGCAGACCTCGCGCGGCGCCGCCGATGCGCTGCGCGGCGTGAGTTTCTCGATGCAGCGCGGCGACACCGTCGGGCTGATCGGTGAGTCGGGCTGCGGCAAGAGCATCACCGCGCTGGCGCTGATGGGGCTGCTGCCCGAAGGCGCGCGAAGCGGCGGGTCGATCCGCTTCGACGGCCAGGAGCTGACGACGCTGGACGAGGACGCGATGTGCGCGCTGCGCGGCGGACGCATCGGCATGATCTTCCAGGAGCCGATGACGGCACTGAACCCGCTGCACACCATCGGCCGGCAGATCGCCGAGCCGCTGCGCCTGCACAAGGGCCTGGGCGCGGCCGCGGCGCGCGCCGAGGCGCTGCGCCTGCTGCAGCGTGTGCAGCTGCCGCAGGCCGAGAAGCGGCTGGACGCCTGGCCACACCAGATGTCCGGCGGCCAGCGCCAGCGCGTGGTCATCGCCATCGCGCTGGCCTGCGGGCCCGACCTGCTGATCGCCGACGAGCCGACCACCGCGCTGGACGTGACCATCCAGCGCGAGGTGCTGGACCTGATCGCCGAACTGGTGGCCGAAGACGGCATGGGCCTGCTGCTGATCAGCCACGACCTGGGCGTGATGGCCGAGACCGTGCAGCGCATGCTGGTCATGTACGGCGGCACGGTGGTCGAGAGCGGGCCCACGGCCGAGGTCTTCCGTCACCTGGCGCACCCCTACACGCGCGGGCTGTTCGCGGCCCGGCCCCGGCTGGGCCTGGCACGCGGCACGCGGCTGGCCACCATCCCCGGCCGCGTGCCCGAGCTGGCCGACCTGCCCGCGGGCTGCCCCTTCGCCGAGCGCTGCACGCTCGTGGTCGACGCCTGCCGGCGTGCGCTGCCGCCGCCGATGAACGTCGGTCCGCAGCACCAGGCGCGCTGCATCCGGCTCGATGCGCTGAGCGCGCCCATGCCATGAGCGCGCGTGGCCGCTCCAGAGCGCTCATCCCGGCGCGCGCAGTGCGCAGGCTCGTGCAGTGAGCGACGTGCCGCTGCTCGAGGTGCAGGACCTGGTCAAGCACTACCGGCTGCCGCGCGAACGGCTGCTGGCGCCCGCGCCGCTGGTGCGCGCGGTGCAGGGCCTGGGCTTCACGCTGCAGGCCGGGCGCAGCCTGGGTGTGGTCGGCGAATCGGGCTCGGGCAAGTCCACGCTGGCGCGGCTGGTGATGGCGCTGGAGCCGCCCACCTCCGGCCAGGTGCGGCTCGACGGGCAGGAACTGAATGCCCTGTCGCCAGCGGCGCTGCGTGCCGCGCGCGAGAAGCTGCAGATGGTCTTCCAGGATCCCTACGGTTCGCTCGACCCGCGCCGCACCATCCTGCACACGGTGTCCGAACCCCTGCGCGTGTTGCACGGCGCGACAGCGGCGGAACAGCGCGAGCGCGCCGGCGAGGCGCTCGACGCGGTCGGCCTGCGCGCCACCGATCTGGGCAAGTACCCGCACGAGTTCAGCGGCGGCCAGCGCCAGCGCATCGCCATTGCGCGCGCGCTGATCACGCGGCCCAAGCTGATCGTCGCCGACGAGCCGGTCAGCGCGCTGGACGTGTCGGTGCAGGCCCAGGTGCTCAACCTGATGCAGGACCTGCAGGACAAGTTCGGCCTGGCGCTGCTGTTCATCAGCCACGACCTGGCAGTGGTGGACATGGTGTGCGACGAGGTCATCGTGCTGTACCAGGGCCGCATCGTCGAACACGGCGCGCCCGACACGCTGTTCCAGCGCGCGGCCCATCCCTACACCCGCGCGCTGATGCAGGCCGTGCCGCGGCTGCAGCCGGGCGCGGCGCGCGCGCGGCGCGGAGTGGCCTTGGCCGCGGCCTCGGGTTCGGCGCCGGCCGAAGGCTGTGCCTTCGCGCCGCGCTGCCCCTTCGCGGCCGAGCGTTGCCGCGCCGAGCGGCCGCGGCTGCGCGCGCTGGCCGCTCAGCCCTCGGGCGTGCACGCGGCGGCCTGCCACGTGGCGGAGACCGTGGCCGCGCTGCCCAGCGGCGAGGCCTGAGCAATGACGCAAAATAATCCCCATCGAATCAAGGAGATGACGATGAGCTTGCAACGCCGCACCCTGAACCTGTTGCTGGCCGGCACGCTGGCCGTGGTCGGTGCCTCGGCCTTTGACGCCCAGGCCCAGGCGCGCAAGGACAGCCTGGTGCTGGGCATGGTGCTCGAACCCTCGCCCGGCCTGGACCCGACCACTGGCGCGGCCGCGGCCATTGGCGCGATCGTGCACTACAACATCCTCGAAGGCCTGACCAAGATCAACGTCGACGGTTCGGTGACGCCGTTGCTTGCCGAAAGCTGGAGCATCGAGCCCGACGGCAAGAGTTACACCTTCAAGCTGCGAAAGGGCATCAAGTTCCAGGACGGCGAGCCCTTCGATGCCGCGGCGGTGAAGTTCAGTTTCGAGCGCGCCAAGGCCGACGGCTCCACCAACAAGGCCAAGAAGGCGGTGTTCGACAACATTTCCAGCATCGCCGCGCCCGACCCGCACACGGTGATCCTGACGCTGAACAACGCCGATGGCACGATGCCCTTCCGGATGGGTGAGAACACGGCCGTCATCCTGAGCCCGAAGAGTGCGGCGACCACCGCCACCAAACCCGTCGGCACCGGCCCGTACACCTTCGACAGCTGGCAGAAGGGCCAGTCGATCACGCTGCTCAAGTGGCCGGGCTATCGCAACGCCGCGGCCATTCCGATTCAAAAGGTGACCTTCCGCTTCATCAACGACCCATCCGCGCAGGTGGCGGCGCTGCTGGCCGGCGACATCGACGGTATGCCGCGTTTCGGCGCGCTGCAAAGCCTGAAGCAGTTCCAGGGCGACAAGCGCTTCACGGTGGAGATCGGCGACACCGCGGGCAAGGGCATCATGACCATCAACAACCGCGTCAAGCCGCTGGACGACGTGCGTGTGCGCCGTGCGCTGATGCATGCCATCGACCGCAAGGCCTTCATCGACGGTGTGTACGAAGGCCTGGCCAAGCCGATCGGCAGCCACTTCGCGCCCACCGACACTGGCTATGTCGACCTGACCAACGTCTACCCCTACGACCCGGTGAAGGCGCGCAACCTGCTGAAGGAAGCCGGCGTGGCCACGCCGCTGAAGCTGACGATGACCTTGCCACCGCCGCAGTACGCACGCAAGGGTGGCGAGATCGTCGCCGCGCAGCTGGCCAAGGTGGGCGTGGAAGTGAAAACCGAAAACGTCGAATGGGCGCAGTGGTTGTCCGGCACCTTCAAGGGCAACTTCGACCTGACGATCGTCATGCATGCCGAACCGTTGGACTACATGCAGTACGCCAACACCAGCTACTACTGGGGCTACGACAGCAAGGCCTTCCGCGACATTGCCGCCAAGTATGCCGAAGCGTCGAACCCCAAGGAGCGCAGCAAGCTGTTCGCCGACATGCAGAAGAAGCTGACCGAGGATGCAGTCAACGCCTTCATCTTCAACCCGGCGCAGGTGGCGGTGGCGAAGAAGGGCTTGAAGGGCCTGTGGGCCAGCTCGCCCATCGAAGCCAACGACATCGCGGCGGTGTCGTGGGCCACGGCGCCCTGATCCCGCGCGGCTGAGCTGCCGTCACGACGCTCGGCTACATTCGCGCGCATGGCCAGTCCCGACCCGCGCGGCAACCCCTGCGGCACGCGCAGCGCCGCCGCCCGCGATGCAGCGGAAAGTGCGCTGTGGCGCATGATGTCCTTCTACGACACGCCGCTGGCGGACCTGGACTCGGCCAGCGCGCTCGACCCCGGTTGGGCGCTGCCGCATGTCATGCGCGCCGGCTTTCTGCTCAGCCTGACCGAGGCCTCGATGCTCGGCGAGGCGCAGCAGCATCTGCAGGCCGCGCGCGAACTCATCGCGGGCGCGCCGCCGCGCGAGCGCGCGCACCTCGAGGCGGTGCAGGCTGTGGCCGAAGGCCGCTGGCAGGCCGCCTGCCGCTGCTGGGACGAACTGCTGGTCGAATACCCGCGCGACGCGCTGGCATTGCAGTGGTCGCAGCTGTGGGACTTCTACCGCGGCGATGC
>JAGTRL010000014.1 GCA_018261815.1 Pseudomonadota bacterium | reverse complement strand
TCGGCCTCGGCTGCCGCGTCCAGGCGCAGCGCCTCGGCCTCGGACACCTGCTCGCCGATGTGCTTGTCGAGGAAGGCGCGTACCTGCCCCTCGGGCAGCGCGCCCATGAACTGGTCCACCGGCCGGCCGCCGACGAACAGTACCACCAGCGGAATGCTGCGAATTTGCAGCGCGGCCGAGATCTGCGGCGCCTCGTCGGTGTTGAGCTTGGCCAGCACGAAGCGGCCGCCGTACTCGCGCGCCAGCTTCTCCAGAATCGGCTTCAGGTTGCGGCAGGGGCCGCACCACGGCGCCCAGCAGTCCAACAGCACCGGCACGTCGAGCGAGCGCTCGAGTACGGTCTGGCGAAAATCGGCCTCAGTAACGTCGAAGGACAGGTCGGGGGCGGCGGAAGGAGAGTTCATGGCTTGCAGATCGGGTCGATCGTGTCGGTTGCAAGCCGTCCCGGACGGCACGGCTTTGCGCAGCGCGCAGTGTAAGGAGTCTGCTGCCGTATTCGCTGTGGCTACACTGGATGCATGAATTCGTCCAGCATCGCCTTCGTTGGCGGCGGCAACATGGCCAGCGCACTCGTCGGTGGGCTGTTGAAGGCCGGCCGCGCGGCGTCGTCGATCCATGTGGTGGAGCCTTTCGCGGCGCAGCGCGACCAGTTGGCGCGGCAGTTTGGTGTGGCCGTGCATGCCGCCGCCGGCGCGGCGCTGGAAGGCTGCGGTCTCGTCGTCTGGGCGGTCAAGCCGCAGCTCTTCGCCGCCGCGGCCGCGCCCTGTGCTCCCTTCGTCGGCGAGGCCCTGCAGCTCAGCGTGATGGCCGGGATCCGCAGTGCGACGATCGTGCGTGCCACCGGCAGCGAGCGCGTCGTCCGTGCCATGCCCAACACACCGGCGCTGATCGGCCAGGGCATTGCCGGGCTGTATGCCCGCGATGCCGTCGGCCCGACCGAGCGTTTGTCGGTGGAGCAAGTGCTGGCGCCGACCGGCCAACTTTTGTGGGTGGCGCGCGAGGAAGACCTGGACGCAGTGACCGCACTGTCCGGCTCGGGGCCAGCCTATGTCTTCTACTTCGTCGAGGCCATGATGCAGGCCGCCGTCGAGATGGGTCTGAGCGAGGCCCAGGGTCGCAACCTGGCGCTGGCCACCTTCGCTGGCGCCACCGCCCTGGCCAAAGCGTCCGACGACCCGCCGGCGCTGCTGCGCGAGCGGGTCACCTCCAAGGGCGGCACCACGCATGCAGCCATCAGCTCGTTGGAGTTGGATGGTGTCAAAGCGGCCTTCATCAAGGCCTTGCGCGCCGCCCAGCAGCGTGCGCGCGAACTGGGCGACGAGTTCTAGCCCAGGGCTAGCGCAGCGCCAGGTCCAGCGCTACGCCGGCGAACACGGCGAATCCGACCCAGTGGTTCAGCCGGAAGGCCTTGAAGCAGCCTTCGCGGGTGCGGGTGCGGATCAGCGTGTAGTGCCACAGCGCCTGCAGCGCCGCCGCGGCGATGCCCAGCAGGTAGATGCGGCCCAGGCCCAGCGCTCGGCCGAGCAGCGCCCAGGACAGCAGGTAGGCGGCATAGAAGGCCATCACCCCAGCCACGTCATGGCGGCCGAGCGTCAACGCCGAGGTCTTGATGCCGATGCGGATGTCGTCGTCGCGGTCGACCATGGCGTATTCGGTGTCGTAGGCCAGCACCCAGAACAGGTTGCCCAGCAGCAGCCACCAGGCATAGGACGGCACCGCGCTGGCGATGGCCGAGGCTGTCCATTCGCTGCCGCCCAGCGCCGCCGCGAAGGCCATCGGCACGCCGAAGCTGAAGGCCACGCCGAGCACGGCCTGCGGCATGGCCACCACGCGCTTGGCAAAGGGGTAGCCGATCGATACCGCCAGCGCTACCACCGACAGCTGGATGGCCGCCGGGTTGGTGCTGAGCACCAGCGCAAAGGCCAGCAGTGACAGCAGTGCGCCCAGCGTTAGCGCCTCGCGCACCGAGACATCGCCGCTTGTCACCGGCCGCTGCGCAGTGCGCTTGACGTGGCGGTCGAACTCGCGGTCGGCGACGTCGTTGACGCAGCAGCCGGCGCTGCGCATCAGGATGGTGCCGAGCACGAACACCGCCAGCAGGTGCCAGCCCGGGAAGCCGTCGGCCGCGATCCACAGTGCGCTCAGGCTCGGCCACAGCAGCAGCAGCCAGCCGGCCGGCCGGTCCCAGCGGATCAGGTTCAGGTACAGCGCCAGCCGAGAGGGGCGGCCAGGCGCATCCGGGTGGGCCAGCGGCGCGTTCATTCAGCCATCCAGCTGCTTCTGGAACACCAGCCCGGCGTGCTCGCGCAGCGCGTGGAAGCGGATCTTCGGCCAGTTCTCCTGCATCGCGCGCAGTTCGCCGGCGTACTCCAGCAGCACGCAGGGCGCGTCCACCGCGTCCAGCGCCACGCGGTGTGAATTGCCGTCGATGAAGCGCTTGAGCTCGCGCTCGTCGGCGGCCGCGCCTTCGCCGGTGTCGGCCGTGACCCAGCGCGCCACGTTGTAACGCGCGCTCAAGATGCGCGCCTTGCAGCCGTATTCATGCTCCAGCCGGTGCGCAACGACCTCGAACTGCAGCTGCCCCACCGCGCCGAGCAGCAGCGTGCTGCCGGCCACCGGACGGAAGACCTGGATCGCGCCTTCCTCGCCCAGCTGCGTCAGGCCGGCGCGCAACTGCTTGGTGCGCAGCGGGTCGGCCACTTCCACCGAGCGGAACATCTCCGGCGCGAAGAAGGGCAGGCCGGTGAACTGCAGCGCCTCGCCCTCGGTGAGGGTGTCGCCGAGCTGCAGCACGCCGTGGTTGGGGATGCCGATGATGTCCCCGGCGAAGGCTTCTTCCAGCAGCTCGCGCTTCTGGCTCAGGAAGGAGACCACGGTATTCGGCCGCAGCTCCTTGCCGCTGCGCGCCACCTTCAGCCGCATGCCGCGCTCGAAGTGGCCGCTGGCCACGCGCAGGAAGGCGATGCGGTCGCGGTGCGCCGGGTCCATGTTGGCCTGGATCTTGAATACCACGCCGCTGAACTTGGGCTCGGTGGGCTGCACCTCGCGTTGCAGCGCGGCCTTCGGGCCCGGCGGCGGCGCCAGCTCGACCAGGGCGTCCAGTACCTCCTGGACGCCGAAGTTGTTGATGGCGCTGCCGAAGAACATCGGTGTCTGTCGCCCGGCCAGGAACTCGGCCTCGTCGAAGCCCGGCGCGGCCTCGCGCACCAGCTGTACCTCGGACGCCGCCTGCTCGTAGGCCATGCCGAAGCGCTCGGCCAGCGCCGGGTTGCCGATGCCGTCGATGATCTCGTCGGCATCCTTGACCCGGTCTTCGCCCGGCGAGAACACGCGCATCTGGTCGCGCCGCAGGTCGAGCACGCCGCCGAAGACCTTGCCCATGCCCACCGGCCAGGTGAATGGCACCACGTTCATGCCCAGCTCGGACTCGATCTCGTCGAACAGGTCCAGCGGCGCCTTGACCTCTCGGTCCATCTTGTTGACGAAGGTCAGGATCGGCGTATTGCGCGCGCGGCACACCTGCAGCAGCCGCCGCGTCTGCGGCTCGACGCCGTTGGCTGCGTCGATGACCATCAGCGCCGCGTCCACCGCGGTCAGCACGCGATAGGTGTCTTCCGAGAAGTCCTGGTGGCCGGGGGTGTCGAGCAGGTTGATGACGCAGTCGCGGTACTCCATCTGCATCACACTGGAGGCCACCGAGATGCCGCGCTGCTTCTCGATCTCCATCCAGTCGGAGGTGGCATGGCGGCTGGCCTTGCGCGCCTTGACGCTGCCGGCGATCTGGATCGCGCCGGAGAACAGCAGCAGTTTCTCGGTCAGCGTGGTCTTGCCCGCGTCGGGGTGGCTGATGATGGCAAATGTGCGGCGGCGGCGCACTTCGTGCGCAAGGCGCGCGGCAGTATCGTTCATCGGGCTTCCTGGCTGGCGCCTGCGGGCGCGGCACGGCAGCAGCGCATGGCGCGCTGCAAAGGCCTGCATTATCCGGTGGCGTGCCAGTGGCCGCCGGCTACGGCTCCAGCAGCGAACGCAGCATCCAGGCCGTCTGCTCATGCACCGTCAGCCGCTGCGTCAGCAGGTCTGCGGTGGGCTCGTCGCCGGCCTTGTCGGCCAGCGGGAAGACGCTGCGCGCCGTGCGCGCCACGGCTTCATGGCCTTCGACCAGGATGCGCACCATCTCCAGCGCCTTGGGCGGTTCCGCTGGCGCATCCTCCAGCGAGCTGAGCTTGCCGAACTGCGCATAGGACCCGGGGGCAGGATGGCCCAGCGAGCGGATGCGTTCGGCGATCGGGTCCACCGCGTTCCACAGTTCGGTGTACTGGGCCATGAACATCGCGTGCAGCGTGTTGAACATCGGCCCGGTGACGTTCCAGTGGAAGTTGTGCGTGGTCAGGTACAGCGTGTAGGTATCGGCCAGCAGCTTGGACAGCCCGGCGGCGATGGCCGCACGGTCCTTCTCGCCGATGCCGATGTTGATCCCCGGTGCGCCGGCAGATTTGTTCTTGGCCATCTTTCCTCCTGAGTTATTCATGGTCGAAACGGTCGAGGTTCATCACTTTGGTCCAGGCCGCAACGAAATCGTCGACGAACTTATTCTGTGCGTCCGAGCTGCCGTAGACCTCGGCCAGCGCGCGCAGCTGCGAGTTGGAGCCGAAGACCAGGTCGACGCGCGTCGCCGTCCACCTGGGCTTGCCGCTGGCGCAGTCGCTGCCCGCGAACAGATCCGCGGCTTCCGAGGTCGGCTTCCACGCCGTGCCCATGTCCAGCAGGTTGACGAAGAAGTCATTGCTCAGCGTCTGCGGCCGCTGCGTGAAGACACCGTGCGTGCTCTGGCCGGCATTGGCGCCCAGCACGCGCAGGCCGCCGATCAGCACCGTCATCTCGGGGGCGGTCAGCGTCAGCAGCTGCGAGCGGTCGATCAGCAACTCCTCGGCCGAGGCGCTGAGATGGGGCTTCAGGTAGTTGCGGAAGCCGTCGGCCACCGGTTCGAGCACCGCGAAGGCTTCGACGTCGGTCTGTTCCTGGGACGCGTCGGTGCGCCCCGGTGTGAACGGCACTGTCACCGTATGGCCGGCGTTCTTCGCCGCCTGCTCGACACCGGCGCTGCCGGCCAGCACGATCAGGTCGGCCAGCGACACTGCCTTGCCACCGCTCTGCGCGGCGTTGAACTCGCCCTGTATGCCTTCCAGCACCTTCAGCACCTTGGCCAGCTGCTCCGGCTGGTTGACGGCCCAGTCCTTCTGCGGCGCCAGGCGGATGCGCGCGCCGTTGGCGCCGCCGCGCTTGTCCGAGCCGCGGAAGGTGCTGGCCGAGGCCCAGGCGGTGGACACCAGTTGCGCCACCGTCAACCCCGAGGCCAGCACCTTGGTCTTCAGCGATGCGATGTCCTGGTCGTCGACCAGCGCATGGTTCACTGCGGGGACCGGGTCCTGCCAGATCAACTCCTCGGCCGGCACTTCCGGCCCCAGATAGCGCGCACGCGGGCCCATGTCGCGGTGCGTCAGCTTGAACCACGCGCGCGCAAAGGCGTCGGCGAACTGGTCCGGGTTCTCCATGAATCGGCGCGAGATCTTCTCGTAGGCCGGGTCGAAGCGCAGCGACAGGTCGGTGGTCAGCATCGTCGGCACCAGCTTCTTGGTCTTGTCGAAGGCATGCGGAATGGTCGCGCCCGCCCCCTTGGCCACCCACTGGTGCGCGCCGGCCGGGCTCTTGCTCAGCTCCCATTCGTAGCCAAACAGGTTCCAGAAGAAGTTGCCGCTCCACCGGGTCGGCGTGGTCGTCCAGGTGACCTCCAGGCCGCTGGTGATGCAGTCGGCACCCACGCCACTACCGAAGCTGCTCTTCCAGCCCAGGCCCTGTTGTTCGAGGCCAGCCGCTTCGGGCTCGGGCCCGACGTGCGTGGCCGGTCCGGCGCCGTGGGTCTTGCCGAAGGTGTGGCCGCCGGCGATCAGCGCGACGGTCTCTTCGTCATCCATCGCCATGCGCGCAAAGGTCTCGCGAATGTCCTTGGCCGCGGCCACCGGGTCGGGATTGCCGTTCGGGCCTTCGGGGTTGACGTAGATCAGGCCCATCTGCACGGCTGCAAGCGGGTTCTCCAGATCGCGCTCACCGCTGTAGCGCTGGTCGGCCAGCCAGGTCTTCTCGTCACCCCAGTAGACGTCCTGGTCGGGCTCCCACACGTCCGGCCGGCCGCCACCGAAGCCGAAGGTCTTGAAGCCCATCGTCTCCAGAGCGACGTTGCCGGCAAGGATCATCAGGTCGGCCCAGGAGATCTTGCGGCCGTACTTCTGCTTGATCGGCCATAGCAGCCGGCGTGCCTTGTCCAGGCTGACGTTGTCCGGCCAGCTGTTCAGCGGTGCGAAGCGCTGCTGGCCCCTGCCCGCCCCGCCGCGGCCATCACCGGTGCGGTAGGTGCCGGCGCTGTGCCAGGCCATGCGCACGAACAAGCCGCCGTAGTGGCCGAAGTCCGCCGGCCACCAGTCCTGCGAATCGGTCATCAGCGCGGCCAGGTCCTTCTTCAAGGCTGTGTAGTCCAGGCTCTTGAAGTCCTTCGCATAGTCGTAGTCCGCGCCCATCGGGTCGGACTTGTTGGAATGCTGATGCAGCAGGTCCACGCGAAGCTGCTTGGGCCACCAATCGCGATTCGAGGTACCGCCACCGGCACTGTGAGTGAACGGGCATTTGGCGTCGCTGGACATGGCATTCCTCCTGTAAATACTGACGGCTCGACCTAAAGGTTCAGCATAGTCGCCGCCGCCGGCCGCAGCCAATTGAATGGGCATATCCCTGACATAGCCTTCAGGACAGCCGGGTTGCGCCGTCAAGCTTGCAGGCGTAGACGGCGTTGCGCAGTGCGGCGATGGCTTCGTAGCGCGTGAAGCTGCGGCGCCAGGCCAGTACCACGCGGCGGGTCGGCACCGGCGCGGCGAAGGGGATGTAGCGCACGTGCGGCTGGGCCTCGGCATCCACGCTCAGCCGCGGTACCACCGTCACGCCCATGCCCGAGGCCACCATGTGCTTGATGGTTTCCAGCGAACTGCCCTCGAAGCTCTTGCGGATGCCTTCGGCGTCGCTGGAAAAGCGCGCGAACTCCGGGCAGACCTCGAGCACATGGTCGCGAAAGCAGTGGCCGGTGCCCAACAGCAGCATGGTCTGCTGCTTCAGCTCTTCGGCGGTGATCGACTTGCGCTTGGCCAGCGGGTGCGACATCGGCACCGCGGCCATGAAGGGCTCGTCGTACAGCGGTGCGATGGCTAGGCCGGTGTCGGGGAAGGGCTCGGCCAGGATCGCGCAGTCGAGCTCGCCGGTGCGCAGCATCTCCAGCAGCTTGACGGTGAAGTTCTCCTGCAGCATCAGCGGCATCTGCGGGCTGCGCTCGATGACCTGGCGCACCAGCTCGGGAAGCAGGTAGGGCCCGATGGTGTAGATGATGCCCAGGCGCAGCGGGCCGGCCAATGGGTCCTTGCCGCGCTTGGCGATCTCCTTGATGGCTGCCGCCTGCTCGATCACGGCCTGCGCCTGGCGCACGATCTCCTCGCCCAGCGGGGTGACGCTGACCTCGTTACCGCCGCGCTCGAAGAGCTTGACCTCCAGCTCCTCTTCCAGCTTCTTGATGGCCACGCTGAGCGTGGGCTGCGACACGAAGCAGGCTTCAGCCGCACGGCCGAAATGGCGCTCGCGGGCCACGGCGACGATGTAGCGCAGTTCGGTCAGCGTCATGTGCGCATTGTGCGTGCTCAGGCCTTCAGGAACTCCGCCCCCGCCCCCAGCCAGCGCTGCACATGGCGCTGCGCGGCCTCAGGGTGCTGCTCCAGCAGCAGCGGCGCAACGCGCCGCGCGTGTTGCAGCAGACGGTTGTCCTCGGCCAAGTCGGCAAAGCGCAGCAGTGCGTCGCCCGACTGGCGCGCGCCCATGAACTCGCCCGGGCCGCGGATCTCCAGGTCGCGGCGTGCGATCTCGAAGCCATCGTGCGTGTCCAGCATGGCCTTCAACCGCGCCTTGCCGGACTCGCCCAGCGGCGCCGCATAGAGCAGCACGCACACGCTGGCCGCCGCGCCGCGGCCGACGCGTCCGCGCAGCTGGTGCAGCTGGCTCAGGCCGAAGCGCTCGGCATGCTCCACCACCATCAGGCTGGCATTGGGCACGTCGACGCCGACCTCGATGACGGTGGTGGCCACCAGCACCTGCAGCGTTCCAGCGACGAACTGCGCCATCACCTCGGCCTTGGCGGCCGGTTTCATGCGGCCGTGCAGCAGCCCGACGGCATGGCCGGGCAACGCAGCGGCCAGCTCCTCGTAGGTCTGCGTGGCATTGCGCAGGTCCAACGCCTCGCTCTCCTGTATCAGCGGGCAGACCCAGTAGGCCTGCCGGCCTTGCGCCACCTCGTCGCGGATGCGCGCCACCACCTCGTCGCGGCGCGATTCGGCGAAGACCTTGGTCAGCACCGGTGTGCGCCCGGGCGGCAGTTCGTCGATGGTGCTGACCTCCAGGTCGGCGAAGTAGGTCATGGCCAGTGTCCGCGGGATCGGCGTGGCCGTCATCATGAGGAGGTGGGGTTCTAGCTTCGCTCGATCCCCATCCTCATGACTTGAATTGACGCCCGCCCCCTCCCCGCCCCTCCCCCTCGCGGGGGCGGGCCCAGCATGTTCGACGAGTTTGCGACGCAACGCCAGGCGTTGCTGCACGCCGAAGCGGTGCTGCTCGTCAATGATCGCCAAGCCGAGCTTCGCGAACTGCACGTCGTCCTGGATCACCGCGTGTGTGCCCACCACCAGGGCCGCCTCGCCGCTGGCCACGCGCGCCACCATCTGCGTGCGCGCCTTGCCCTTGCGGCTGCCGGTGAGCCAGGCCACACCCACGCCCAGCGGCTCGAGCCAGTGCACAAGCTTGCGAAAATGCTGCTCGGCCAGGATCTCCGTGGGCGCCATCAGCGCGCATTGCCAGCCGGCATCGATGGCCAGTGCCGCGGCCAGCGCTGCGACCACGGTCTTGCCGGAGCCGACGTCGCCCTGCAGCAGCCGGTGCATCGGCTGCTCGCGTGCCAGGTCGACGGCGATTTCTGCGCTGACGCGCTGCTGCGCGGCGGTCAGCTGGAAAGGCAGCACGGCCAGCAACTGCTTGTGCAGGCCGGCATCGGTGCGACCGTGCAGCGCCGGTGCGCGCAACTGCAGCCGCTCGCGCTTGGCCTGGGCCTGCGACAGCTGCTGGGCCAGCAGTTCCTCGAACTTCAGGCGCTGCCAGGCCGGGTGGCTGTGGTCACCGAGCGTGGCCAGGCCGGCATCGGGCGGTGGATGGTGCAGGAACTGCAGCGCCTCGCGCAGGCTGGGCAGGCCCGGCGGCAGCAGCGCAGCGGGCAGCATCTCCTGCAACGGCGCGCGCGCCAACGCCGAGACGATGGCCTTGCGCAGGTAGGCTTGCGGCAGCTGGGCGCTGCTCGGGTACACCGGCGTCAACGAGGCCGGCAGCGGGCTGTCGTCGCCAACGAGCTTGAAGGCCGGGTGCACCATCTCGCGGCCGAAGAAGCCGCAGCGCACCTCGCCGCGCACGCGCACGCGCGCGCCCGGCGCCAGGCTTTTCTGCTGCGACGGGTAGAAGTGCAGGAAGCGCAGCAGCAGTTCCTCTGCGCCATCGCGCACACGCACGATCAGCTGGCGGCGTGGCCGGGGCTCGATGCGGCTGTCGCTGACGACCGCTTCGACCTGCGCCACCTGGCCTTCGCGCAGCGCGGCCAGTGGCGTCAGGCGGGTTTCGTCCTCGTAGCGCAGCGGCAGGTGCAGCGCCAGGTCGATGTCGCTGCGCAGGCCAAGCTTGTCCATGGCCCGCGCCGGGCCACTGGCAGCGCGTGCCGCGGGTCCGGCAAATGGGGTCGGCGGCGGAATGGGCCGGTCCTCGTGCGGAAGTTAATGGCCCGGATACTCTACAGGGCAGGCGGTGGCGCGACGACGCGGCAGGGAACATTCTTGCCCCGGCGTGGTCTGTCAGACCACTCTGCCCTGCTGCAACGCCATGCCCACCCGAAACTACACGCTTGCCGATTTCGATTTCGAGCTGCCGCCGGAACTGATCGCCCAGCACCCGGCGGCCGAGCGCAGCGCGTCGCGCCTGCTCGACGGCCGCGGGTGCCTGCCGGCCGACAGGGTGTTCCGTGATCTGCCCGAGCTGCTGCGCGCAGGCGACCTGCTGGTCTTCAACGACACGCGTGTCATCAAGGCACGGCTGTTCGGTGAGAAGTCCAGCGGCGGTGCGGTGCAGGCGCTGGTCGAGCGGGTGCTGCCCGGCAACGAGGTGCTGGCTCACCTGCGTGCCAGCAAGTCGCCCAAGGCGGGCAGCGTCGTGCGCTTTGCCGAGGCCTTCGATGCCGAGGTGCTGGGCCGCGCCGGGCCGGACGAGGCCTTGTTCCACCTGCGCTTTCCGGACGACCCGTTCCTGCTGCTGCAGGCCCACGGTCACGTGCCGCTGCCGCCGTACATCACCCACGAAGACGCGCCCGAGGACGAGGCGCGCTACCAGACGGTGTTTGCCGAGCGCCCGGGGGCAGTGGCCGCACCGACGGCCGCGCTGCACTTCGACGCGGCGCTGTTGCAGGCCCTGCAGGAGCGCGGCGTCGGCCGCGCGGCGGTGACGCTGCACGTGGGTGCCGGCACCTTTCAACCGGTGCGCGCCGAGAATCTGGCCGACCATCGCATGCATGCCGAATGGTTCGAGGTCAATGCCGCCACGGTGCAGGCGATCGCGGCCACACGCGCCGCCGGCGGACGCATCGTCTCGCTGGGTACCACCACCTTGCGCGCGCTGGAGTCCGCGGCCCGCGATGGCACGCTGCGCGCCGGCGCGGCCGAGACCGACATCTTCATCACGCCGGGCTTCGAGTTCAAGGTGGTGGACCAGCTGGTCACCAACTTCCACCTGCCGAGGAGCACGCTGCTGATGCTGGTCAGCGCCTTCGCCGGGCATGAACAGGTGCGCGCGCTGTACCGGCATGCCGTCGAGGCGCGCTACCGCTTCTTCAGCTACGGCGACGCGATGCTGCTGGAGCGCTGATCGGCGCGGTGACAATGTGCGCCATGCTGAAGTTCGAGTTGCTGAAGACCGACGGCGAGGCGCGGCGCGGCCGCCTGACGCTGAACCATGGCGTCGTCGAGACGCCGGTGTTCATGCCGGTGGGCACCTACGGCACGGTCAAGGGCGTGATGCCGCAGTCGCTGCTGGACATGGGCGCGCAGATCATCCTGGGCAACACCTTCCACCTGTGGCTGCGCCCGGGCCTGGACGTGTTGCGCCAGTTCGGCGGCCTGCACCGCTTCGAGGGCTGGGACAGGCCGATGCTCACCGACAGCGGCGGCTTCCAGGTGTGGAGCCTGGGAGAGATGCGCAAGATCAGCGAAGAGGGCGTGAGGTTCGCCTCGCCGGTCAACGGTGACAAGCTGTTCCTGACGCCCGAGGTCAGCATGCAGATCCAGAGCGTGCTGAACAGCGACATCGTCATGCAGTTCGATGAATGCACGCCCTACCAGACTGCGGGCCAGCTGACCAGCGAGGACGAGGCGCGCCGATCGATGGAACTGAGCTTGCGCTGGGCGAAGCGCAGCCATGACGAGTTCCAGCGCCTGGAGAACCCCAACGCGTTGTTCGGCATCGTGCAAGGCGGCATGTTCGAAGGCCTGCGGGCCGAGTCCGCCGCCGCCTTGGCGGACATGGACCTGCCGGGCTATGCCGTCGGTGGCGTCAGCGTCGGCGAGCCCAAGGACGAGATGCTGCGCATCATGGCGCACACGCCGCGGCTGCTGCCGGCGGCCAAGCCGCGCTACCTGATGGGCGTGGGCACGCCGGAGGATCTGGTCGAAGGTGTGGCCTGCGGCATCGATATGTTCGATTGTGTGATGCCCACGCGCAACGCACGCAACGGCCACCTGTTCACCCGCTTTGGCGACTTGCGCATCCGCAACGCACGCTACAGGAGCGACGAGCGGCCGATCGACGAGAGCTGCAGCTGCACCGCCTGCCGCGGCTTTTCGCGGGCCTACCTGCACCACCTGGACCGTTGCGGCGAGATGCTCGGCCCGATGCTGGCCAGCATCCACAACCTGCACTACTACCTGAACCTGATGCGTGAACTGCGCGAGGCGCTGGATCAGGACCGTTTTGCTGCATTTGCCGAGCGCTTCCGCGCCGAGCGGTCGGTCGGCATGGGCTGAGCTACCAGAACTGCCCCTGCCGCAAGCAGACCACCCACACGCCCAGGGCGCCATGGGTCACAGCGTGGGCGATGACGCTGCTCCACAACTTGTCGCTGCGGATGTACAGCCAGGCATAGGCCAACCCGGCCATGGTGGCGCCAATCCAGCGAATCGCGATCAACGGCCAGTCGAGCTCGCCACCTGCGGTCAGCGGCTGGAAGCTGGCCGTGGCTTCACCCAGTGTCATCCAGGGCGCGTCGAGATGGATCCATGCACGAAGTGGATCCATGCACGAAGACGCCCAGGCCCACGGCCACCGCCCAGAGCAGCTCCGTCGCATTGGGCAGGTTCTGCCGGGCCAGCTCGCCGTAGTCCCTGCGCCATGCCAGCAGCATGGCGCCGACGACGAGCACGGTCAGGCCGTAGATCCAGCGCGGGTCGAAGCCCCAGGTGCCTTCGGTTGGCAGCGCACCGCGCAGCACCAGCAACAGCATGAAAGCCAGAAAGGGCAGTGCACGGACGCGGGCTGCCCACGGCGCGAAGCCCGGCCGGCTTTTTGGTCACCCGGCGGCTGGGCCGGCGGATTCACGCCGCCCGCTGCTCCAGCACGTGGCCCGCGCCGGGGTACTGGCCCAGCCGCTGCACCAGCCACGGCAGCAGGCCTTGCAGCTGGCCATGCAGCGTATGAGGCGGGTTGATGAGCACGATGCCGCTGCCCGCCAGGCCGAAGCCCAGCGCATCGGGCTGCTGCAGCGCCAACCGGGCGTGCAGCCAGCCGGCCGGTGCCAAGGTCTTCAGGCCCTGCACCATGGCCACAGCGCCCGGTTTGGTGACCACCGGGTACCAGACCATGTACACGCCTTGGGCAAAGCGGCGCAGCGCCTCGCGCAGTGTCTGCAGCACCCGTTCATAGTCGGCATGGCCTTCGTAACTGGGGTCGACCAGCACCAGCGCGCGCCGCGTCGGCGGCGGCAGCTGGCTCTTGAGCGCGGCAAAGCCGTCGGCCTGGCGCAGCTCGACGCCGGGGACGCCGCTGAACTGCTCGTGCAGCGCCTGGTAGTCGGCGGGGTGCAACTCGAACAGCCGCAATTGATCCTGCGGCCGCAGCAGCTGGCGGACGAGTTGCGGCGAACCTGGATACTGCCTCAGCGCGCCATCGGTATTGAGCGCGCGCAGCTGCTGCAGGTAGTCCGCCACGGCCGGCGGCGTGTCCTGCAGCGCCCACAATCGGGCGATGCCTTGCAGGAATTCGCCCTTCTTCAAGGCCTGTGGCGAATCCAGCGCATACACGCCCGCGCCGGCATGGGTGTCGACGACGCGCAGACCCTTGTCCTTCAACCTCATGTGGCGCAACAGCTGCAGCAGCACCACGTGCTTGAGCACGTCGGCATGGTTGCCTGCGTGGAAGGCATGTCGGTAGGCGAGCATTCAGGGGCCGGGCCGTGCGCTGGGATGGCGCAATGTGCCACGCAGGCCGGGCTCAGCGCGTCTTGCGCCGGGCCTGGAACAACTCGCGCAGATTGACCTCACGCGGGCCGGGCACCAGGGTGGCCTCGTCGCCGGCGGCGACTGTGCCAGTGTCGATCACGCTGAGATAGGCACCGCAGTAGGCCGACTGCTGCATCAACTTGGCCGCCTGGTTGAAGCCCATGGCATCGTTGAACTTGAAGCAGGGCTGGCGCGGCTCGCTGATGGCCAGCGTGCAGTGCGGCAGCCGCAGGTAGTCGCCAATCCACATGTCGCCCTCGAGCAGGCCCTGAATCGTCAGGTTCTCGCCCATCGCGCCTGGGCTCAGCACGGCATCCCAAGCGGCAATGCGGGCCTGTGCACGCACTACCTGCCAGAACGCGTAGTGCTCCTGCGGGTAGGCATAGATCGATTTGCTCAGCCCGCCATGCACGCTCAAGTCGGCCTGTTCATCGCCAGCCAGGCCGAGCGCGCGAACGGCCACCGGCCCGCCTGCCGGCCGTTTGCCAATAGAAGTCAGCACGGGCGTGCCGTTGATCGTGCGCATACTGGCACGGGCCACGTTGACGCTCACCACCCGAATCATGATCCTCCTTGTCGCACGGCGGTACGCAATCCGCTCGCGAAAGCAATTGCTGCGGCGCAGCATAGCAAAGTGGCCACGCTTTAGCTGGCCGTTCGTCAAAACTGCTTTGCGCGCGCCGCTTGACTTTTCGCAGTTCCCCTGCGCCTGGGTGGTTTCGACTCTCTGGCATTGTGGCGACAATCGGCTCCCCTCACTTGCGCCGGAGCCGTCCCGCAGCGGGTGCGGGAATCCGTGAATCGACGATTGGAGTTCAGATGAATCACCCCTCGATGGAAGGCCAGCGGCTGAACGTGCCCGGGCATGTGAAACACGCGCGACTGGTCGCCTGGGTCACTGAGATCGCGGCGCTGACCGAAGCCACCGACGTCTACTGGTGCGACGGCTCGCAGGAAGAGTACGACCGACTGTGTTCCGGGTTGGTCGCCAGCGGTGTGTTCAAGCGCCTGAACCCAGCCAAGCGGCCGAACAGCTTCCTGGCCTGCAGCGATCCCAGCGACGTGGCCCGGGTCGAGGATCGCACCTTCATCTGCACCCCGCGCCAGGAGGACGCTGGCCCGACCAACAACTGGGTCGACCCGGCAGAGATGCGCGCCTTGCTGCAGACTGGCAAGGCCGACGGCACGCCCGGTCTGTTCAAGGGCTCGATGCGCGGTCGTACGATGTATGTCGTGCCCTTCTCGATGGGACCGCTGGGTTCGCACATCTCGCACATCGGCGTGGAACTGTCCGACAGCGCCTACGTGGCGGTGAATATGCGCATGATGACGCGCATGGGCAAGGCGGTGCTCGACCTGCTGGGCACCGACGGGCACTTCGTGCCATGCGTGCACAGCGTTGGCGCGCCGCTGCAGTCGGGCCAGGCCGACGTGCGCTGGCCCTGCAACGCCACGAAGTACATCGTCCACTATCCCGAAACCCAGGAGATCTGGAGCTACGGATCGGGCTATGGTGGCAATGCGCTGCTGGGCAAGAAGTGCTTTGCGCTGCGCATCGCGTCCACCATGGGCCGTGCGCAGGGCTGGCTGGCCGAGCACATGCTGATCCTGGGAGTGACCTCGCCGCAGGGCAAGAAGTACCACGTCGCAGCCGCCTTCCCCAGCGCCTGCGGCAAGACCAACTTCTCGATGCTGGTGCCGCCCAAGGGCTACGAGGGCTGGAAGGTCACCACCGTGGGCGAGGACATCGCCTGGATCAAGCCGCATGCGGATGGGCGTCTGTACGCGATCAACCCCGAGGCGGGTTATTTCGGCGTCGCTCCGGGCACCAACGAAGCCACCAACCCCAACTGCCTGAAGATGCTCGACCGCGACGTCATCTTCACCAACGTCGCGCTCACCGACGACGGCGATGTCTGGTGGGAAGGCCTGACCGAGACGCCGCCGGCCCACCTGACCGACTGGCAGGGCAAGGACTGGACCCCGCAGATCGCCAAGGAAACCGGCGCCAAGGCCGCGCATCCGAACTCGCGCTTCACCGTGCCATCGATTGCCAATCCGGTGCTCGACCCGGAATGGGACAACCCCGACGGTGTTCCGATCGACGCCTTCTTGTTTGGCGGCCGGCGTTCGACCACCGTGCCGCTGGTGACCGAGGCGCGCAACTGGACCGAAGGCGTGTACATGGCCTCGACCATGGGCAGCGAGACCACGGCGGCCATCGCCGGCCAGGTCGGCGTGGTGCGGCGTGACCCGTTCGCGATGATCGCCTTCGCCGGCTACAACATGTCCGACTACTTCCAGCACTGGCTGGACCTCGGCGCCAAGCTGGGCCAGGCCAACGCCAAGCTGCCGCGCATCTACTGCGTCAACTGGTTCCGCAAGGGCGCCGACGGCAAGTTCATCTGGCCAGGCTACGGCGAGAACATGCGCGTGCTGGAATGGATCGTCGGCCGCATCGAGGGTAAGAGCCATGGCGAGGACAACGCCTTCGGCGTCAGCCCTCGCTACGAGGACCTCAACTGGAACGGCCTGAACTTCTCGAAGGAACAGTTCGCCCGCATCATCGGCATGGACCATGCCGACTGGCAGCAGGAACTCAAACTGCACGAAGAACTGTTCCAGCGCCTGGCCTACCACCTGCCCGCCGAACTCGGCGCTACCAAACAGCGCATCGCCGCGAAACTGGCGGCCTGAGTCCAGGGGCGGCAGCGCCGGGTCATGGGTTGCCGCTGACGTGAAGATCCAGCTGCTGTCCGACCTGCACCTGGAGACGGAGGCCTTCGATCCTCAGCCTCTACCTGAGGCCGAACTGCTGGTGCTGGCTGGAGACATCGACGCCACTTGGGCCGGCTTCGGGCGCTTTGCCCATTGGCCGGTGCCGACGCTGTTCGTTGCCGGCAACCATGAGTTCGACGGTCGCGAAATCACCGACGCTTGGCCGGCCCTGCGTGCCCAAGCCAGGAGGTTCGCCTGGACGATGCTGGAGTGTGAAACCTGGGTGTTGACCGATTGCCTGGGGCAGAAGGTGCGCTTCCTGGGCACCATCCGCTGGAGCGATTTCAACCTGTTCGGTCCTCAGCGGCAGGAGTCCGCAATGAGAGCGGCTGCTTACTTCATGCGCGTGATGAGATCCAGTCGGCGCGGCCGGGACTTCGACGCGGCCGGCGTGCGCGAGGAGGCCTTGGCCTGCCGCGCCTGGCTGGAAGACGAACTGCGTCGGCCTGCAAACGGACGTTGGGATAAGACCGTAGTGGTTACCCACTTTGCGCCAAGCATTCGCAGCGCGGATGTCCGCTATGGTGCGCAGCCTGGTACCGCCAGCTTCTGCAATGCAGACGACGACCTGCTGCCCCATGCCGATCTGTGGATTCACGGCCATCTGCATTGCCGGCACGACTACCGGGTCGAGCGACCCCAAGGCGCGCCTACCAGGGTGGTGTGCCAGGCGCGCGGCCTGCAAACCAAGGGCGAAGCCGTCGGCTACGACCCAGGCAAACTGATCGAGATCTGAGGCCGGCGCATAGCCGGTGGCCTGCGTCAGGGGCGTGCCGCCAGCCCGTCCAGACAGGTCGACAACACCCATTCGACGATCTTCTCGTCGCTGTGCTGACCACCTGCCTTGAGGAAGCCAAGCACCGGGTCGCAGGCGCGGGCGAACAGTGTGTACAGGATCACTTCGGGCGGCAGCCTCGACGTCAGTGCGCCGTCTTGCTGCGCCTGCACGATCCACTCGCCGAGCCGCTCGCTCACTTCCATCACCAGGTCGACATAGGTCTTGTCGGCGATCAGCGTGGCGCGCAGCGTGGAGTTCTGCGAGGGCAACGACGGCATTTCGCCGGCCAATTGAACCTGCAGCGTCCAGCGGGTCACTGCGCGCAGACGTTCAAAGGCGCTGGCCTCGGCGATAGCCGACTGCGCCTCGATGGCTTGCAGTGCGCGCTGCAGCACCCGCACCATGGCCGCCGCGGCCAGTGCTTCCTTCGAAGCGAAGTGCTTGTAGAGGCTGGCCTTGGCGATGCCCACGTCGGCCGCCACCTCGTCGACCGTCATCGAGTCGAAGCCCTTCTCGGCAAGCAGCCGGTTCACCGAACTGACGATGGCGTCCTCCCGGACGCGCAGTACCTGCTCACGAAAAGACAATCGAGCCATGCCCAATTCTATACCGCACACCGATCATTTGAACTGCACGGTCACAATTTGACGTTAGCGTGCAAATCAGGAACTGCGCGGTGGTCGCCGGCCGAACCGTGGAGGCGGTTTCAGCCGGGGGTGTGCGGAGGCGCTATGGTGGCGTTGCTAAGGAACCTCTGCGCAAATCACATCCAGTACGTGTACCGGCGCAAAGTGGCTGAATCTGATGCCTTTTTAACCCACAGCATCCGAGGTTTGATCCATTGCATGCAGCCATGTCGGTGCCCAGCGCATCTGGCGAGCGCTTTGCAGCTCTTTCATGTCGCAATCGCCGTTTTCAGGCGGACTTTTTCATCCAGTACCTCAAGCGCCTTGCGCACCATCCACAAATTAGACAGCGCGAACAGCGTGGTCAGTTGCGCGGTGTTCTTCTTCAGCCCGCGGTAGCGCACCTTCACGTGTCCGAACTGCCGCTTGATCACCCGAAACGGGTGCTCGACCTTGGCGCGCACGCTGGCCTTGAACTGCTCGAGCTGATCGATCAGTTGATGCGAGCGCCGCGTCTTGTCCAGCGCCCGGCGCTTCCCCGGGCGCATGGCCACGTGCCAGTTCACCCCTGGCTTGGCGTCAGCGCGCTTGTGCGCGCCTTGGTAGCCCGCATCGGCGAACACGTCGCTTTCCTGCCCGTGCAGCAGGCAGTTGGCTTCGACCACATCGTTGACGTTGGCCGCCGTGCCGCGCACGGTGTGCACCAGGCCCGACTCGGCATCCACGCCGATATGGGCCTTCATGCCGAAGTACAACTGGTTGCCCTTCTTGGTCTGGTGCATGTCCGGGTCACGTTCGCCGCTGGCGTTCTTGGTCGAGCTCGGCGCGGCGATCAACGTGGCGTCCACCACCGTGCCGGCCTTGAGCAGCAGCCCCTTGTCGCGCAGCAACTCGTTGACCAGTGACCCCGCCGTCAAGCGGCGGGGTCGGGGCGAGTTGCCCACCAGGGGTGGGTCCCAGGGGGTGGGGCCTTGCGAGAAGGTGCTTGGCGGGGGACGGCGGGGCCTTGGCGGGGGGCCTTCGCGTCAATGGCCTGCCATGACACTGGAATTCGGACTGCGCCGGTCGCAGCCCATCCCCGCTTGCGGGCTTATTTGGGCTTGTGGTGCCACAACATGTCGTGGAACTGAGCCACTCCTTTGGTCGGAGCGGTCGGCTTGTTCGCGTTGGTGAGGGCCATCTCTTCCTTGGCGGCCCTGCGAATCCGTTCCATCAGCGCATGCCGCTTGTTTCCGGTTCTACTTGCGAGTTCCGCCAGCGCGCCACGGCGTGACTCTTCGGCATCGATGCCAGGCACCCCATTGCACAAGCACGGCGTCGATGGCTGAGCATGGCGTCATGGTCGCTTCCTCGCCGCGCCGAGTTCTGCAACCACGGGGGCTGCCAGCGCAAGGTGGCTTCTCACGTCGTCGGCCAGAGACATGATGCCGGCGCGATAGCGCTCGATTTCGCTCGATGAGCCCCTGCTCAGGAGGCGCATGAAGGCATTGAGGTCCGCGCCCATCGCTGCGAGCTGATCGGTCGAGCCGATGAGGGCTGCGACAGCATGAGCGTGATCCGGCGGCAACGGGACCGGGGGCGTGCCGTCGAGGAGCCGAGCCACATAGATGCCTTGTGATACGTCGGCCGCGCGGGCCCGGCTGGCCAGTGCCACCGCGTGTGCGGCGGCCAGGCGAATGGTGACCTTGACGATCGGGCTATGCCGCGTCGTGGCCGGATCGTGGCGGCAGGTTGCCCCGTTGTCGGATGGGTCGTCGAGAAACTGCACCAGGGCCCTACGTATGAGCGCTGCCGTGGTCATGCTGCGTACTGCGGCGATCGTCTGCAGGCGCTCGCGCATGCCGCGCAGTTCGATGGTCACTCGGTCGCGCGTGCCGCGTCCCACGTTGTACCTCGTGCCGAGTTTCAGCCCTCAAGTGGCCAGTCGACTGGCCAGGGCCGCGACACGCTGACGCAAGGTCGCCATGTCATTGGTTGAATATGCGGCGACGCCGGTTCTGCTCAGTCGCAGCAGTGCCGCGTCCAGCCGTTCACACAGCCGGTTGGCGTTGGACAAGAACTGCGCTGCCCGGTCCGATCGGGGCTGGGTCAGCGTCGACGGGCCCATGGCAGATGGGTCCAGCAGCGCCGCGTCGCGTATCTGGGCCACGGCTCCGCGGGTGATGGGCTCGCTGCCAGTCACCAACTCGGTGACACGCTCGGGTTGATTCGCATGCAGCTTGGTCAGTTCGTACAGCGTACGCGGTGACGTGCATCGCCCGGTCTGCAATGCGATGTCGAGCACCGGTGGCAAGGCAAGCAGTGTCAAGTGGTGCGCCACCGTGGTCTCGTCAATTGAGAGCCGCTTCGCGATCGTGGCGTTCGAGTCACCGGCCTCGGCTCGCCCGCCGATGAACCTCGCCAGTTCGAGCGGCGACAGTCCGTGCCGCTTCAGGTTTTCCGCGACCTGGTCGTAGGCGTCGTGTGCCCGCGTTGCAAGGACAACTGGCACTTCGGTGAGACCGGCCTGCCTTGCGGCGCGCCAGCGCTTGCTGCCGAAGCGAATGCTGTACCGGCCACCTTCATCCGCAGCGCTGACGACAATGGGTTGCAGGATGCCTCGCTGGGCGATGTCTTGTGCCAGTTCGTCGATGGCTTGCTGCGGGAATTCCGTGCGCGGGTTGTTCGGGTCCTGATCGAGCCGATCGATCGGCACCGTCAACGGCTCGCCGGTCGGCACGGGTTGGGTGTCGAACAGACTGGGCTGATCGAGACCTGCCAATTCTGGCAAGTCGAGAGCGGGGGTCTTCGACAGCGCGCGCATGATTGCCAATGTTGCGGCCTCTGGCCCATGCGCCGCACGACGATTCCGGACCAAAAATCATCGGCGAGTTGGCGCGTGATCGCTTCTGGGTGCTGTGTCGGCTCAGGCGCCTGCTGGATTTGGGGTCGAAATCGTCGGCGGGTGGCCGCACGCACCTGGAGCCGACGCCACTGCTCATCAGGCATCGCAGAGAATGATCTGTCGGCGCTAGTTGTCCCTATAGTGCAACTGCAATGCTTATTTCATCCAACCTAGATTGTCTATGGATGAACATAGTTCTACAGTTGACACGTGGAAACAACTGCCCCACCCGTTTCATTCAAGGCGCTGCTGGCCAACTTACCCAGGGGCGAACCTCTGAGTACCGCCGCCTTGCAAGCCCGCGGCCTCAGCGCGTTTCGCGCTTCGGCGCTGGCGCGTAGCGGCTGGCTGGTGCACCTGGCGCGCGGCGTCTACATGCTGCCGGGCGACACGCTGACGCGCGATGGCAGCCTCGCCTTCCTGGCGGCGCAGACACCCGGCCTTCACGTCGGCAGCAAGACGGCCCTCGCATGGCGGGGCGTACGCCAGAACATCGCGTTCCGCGAGCACTTGAACCTGTGGGGTGATGCGCCCCGGCGCTTGCCGCAGTGGTTCACGCAACGGTTCCCGGCAGGCTATCAGGCCACGCAACTATTCGACGACGCGTTGCCCAAAGGCTTCGGCTTGCAGCCACTGCCGGCGGGCGACCCAAGGGTCCTCGTGTCAGTCTCGGAGCGGGCAATGCTGGAACTGCTCAGCGATGTCGGCAAAGTCCAGTCGTTGGCCGAGACTCGGGGATTGGTGGCGAGCCTTTCCGGTCTGCGGGAGAAAGTCCTCGACGAGTTGCTGAGGCACACGACCCGGATCAAGGTCGTCCGCATGGCTGCCTCCCTCGCAGCCAGCATGAAGCTGCCCTGGGCGGCGCTCGCCAGCAAACACAGCGCACGCATCGGCGGTGGCGCACGATGGGTCGCCGTTGGCCGATCGGGGGAACGACTCGACTTGAGGCGGCCATGAACCAGACCTACATCGACACCGTCCGGCTGCTGCTCGCCATCGCGCCGGCGGTGTTTGCCTCTGGCCGGTTCGCGATGAAGGGCGTGACCGCATTGAACCTGTTCGTGCAGCAGATGCCACGCCTGTCTGTCGACATCGACCTCGTGCTCGTCGACCATCGCCCGGACCGCCACGCCGCATTGCAGGCCATCGGCCAGGAACTGACCGCCGTGCAGGCAACGCTCGCGGGCCAGGGATACCGCGCCCACTTGCCTGCCAACGCCGACGGGGATGACGTCAAGCTCGTGGTCAGCAACGAAACCGCCCAGGTCAAGGTCGAGGTGAACTTCGTCTTTCGGGGCACCGCGCTGCCGGTCGAGACACGTTCGCTCGTTGCCACCGCCCAGGAATTGTTCACGACGGACCTCGCCGTTCCTGTGCTGGCCACGGCGGAGATCTATGGCAGCAAACTCGTCGCGGCGATGGATCGTCAGCACCCGCGCGACATCTTTGACGTGATACACATGCTGGATCACTTTGGCTGGCAGGCATCGTTCGTCGACTGCTTCGTGGTCTATCTGGCCGGTCACAACCGCCCGGTGCACGAAGTGCTGTTCCCGAAGACCAAGCCTCTCGAACCCGCCTTTACGAACGAGTTCGCTGGCATGACACGCGACCCGGTAGAGCTGGACACGCTCGCACAGGTTCAAGGGCGTTTGTTCCAGGAACTGCCGCGGCTGTTGACCTCGGCGCACCGGGACTTCTTGTTGTCCCTGGTCCAAGGCGCTCCGGCCTGGGAGCTGATGCCGATGCAACACCTGCCCGAACTGCCGGCGCTCAAGTGGAAGCTGTTCAACCTGGCCAAGCTGAAGAAGAGCAATACCAAGCTATTCGCGGCCCAACACCAAATGTTGGTGGAGCGCTTCGACCCGCACGCCTGCTAAGTCGGCCTACCGCAGGCCAACCTACGTCGACGGCCTCGCGTGCTTCACCTTGCGCAAGGTCACCACGTCGGCGCCCCGCCGCAGCTTGTCCAGATAGTCGGCCCAGCTCTGGAGCATCGCCCGCCGCTGCTCGACAAACTCCGTGCGGTTGTAGGCCCGTCCCAGGCTGTCGCGGACCGAGTGCGCCAGTTGCGCCTCAATCACATCGGGGCTGAAGCCCAGACGCTCATGCAACATCATCCTTGCAGTCGCTCTGAACCCATGGCCGGTCACTTCGTCGGCCGAGAAGCCCATCGCGCGCAAAGCAGCGTTGATGGTGTTCTCGCTCATCGCACGATGGTGATGCCGCTCGCCGCGAAAGACCATCGTGGCGTGGCCTGTCAGCTTGTGCAGGTCGCGCAGCACCGCCACCGCCTGTCTGGGCAGCGGCACCAAATGTGGCGCGCCGTGCAGCTTCTCGCGCAGCTCGCGCTTCATGCGGACGGCAGGTACCGTCCACATTGCGGCGTCTAGGTCGATTTCGGGCCACTCGGCGAAGCGCAATTCGCCAGGCCGCAGCAGCAACATCGGCGCCAGCTTCAGCGCCGCACGGACCACTGGCGTCGCCGCATAGGCATCACACGCGCGAAGGAGTTCACCAAATCGCTTCGGGTCGGTGATGGCCGGGAAGTGCCTGGGCTCCGGTCGACGCAATGCGTCCTTCAGGTCGCGCGCCGGGTTGGTGGTACTCCGTCCGGTGGCTACGGCGTAGCGGAAGACTTGTCCGCAGTTCTCCAGCGCACGATGCGCTGTCTCGACCACTCCACGCGCCTCGACACGACGCAAGACTTCCAACAATTGGACCGGCGTGACGCCGGCCACCGGCGCGCTGCCAACATAAGGAAACACGTCAGCCTCCAGCCGGGCAACGATCTTGTCGGCATAGCCCTTGGCCCAGCCGCCCCGCTTGACCTCGAACCACTCCCGCGCCACGGCTTCGAAGGAATCGACAGGCGGCAGGCCCTGCTGCTGGCGCTCCTCAGCCACTCTGGCCTTGGCGTGCGCCGCTCGTTCTTCCCTGCGCTCCTGGCTTGGATCCAGCCCGTCGGCGACCTTTTCGCGGGCAGCGTCGGCCTTGCGCCTTGCAATGGCCAGCGTCGTCGACGGATAGGTGCCAAGCGACAGTGTCTTGCGTCGCCCCTGGAAGCTGTAGTCCAGCCGCCAGCCGTGCGCGCCGCCCTTCACGAAGAGCAGCAGGTACAGCCCATCGCCGTCGCTCAGCCGCTTGCGTGGGTCTCCTCCGCGCACGGCCCTGATCGTGGCGTCCGAGGAAATGAGGTGGCGTGGCATGCAGTAACTTTTGGGCCCAAACAGCAGGTTCTGGCCAGTTACTGGAAAGTTACTGCATCAAGGGCAGGAACTTAAGGGATCCCATGACAGCGCTTGGGACATGAAGATGAACCTAAATCCTTGATTTTCAAAGGATTCTGGGACTTCCTGGGACGTTGTGGGACGTCCTGAAACAGTAACTTGGTGGCCTGGGGCGGAATCGAACCACCGACACGCGGATTTTCAATCCGCTGCTCTACCAACTGAGCTACCAGGCCAAAAGCGCAGCATTATAGCCAGCGCCTTCCCGGCCCCCGGCCTACTGCCCACCACCGCGCTTGTTGCGCGTCAGGTCCACGCCCAGTTGCTTCAGCTTGCGGTACAGGTGGGTGCGCTCCAGCCCCGTCTTGTCGGCCACGCGTGTCATCGAGCCGTTTTCGCGCGCCAAGTGAAATTCGAAGTAGCTCTTCTCGAAGGCATCACGCGCTTCGCGCAGCGGGCGGTCCAGATTGAAGCTCTGTTCGGGCTGTGGGCCCAGGTCGGGCTGCATCTCCACCAAGCCGATTGGCAGGCCGCCGTTGTCGGCGCCGTGCGCCATGTCGTTGCGCAGGCCAGCCACGGCGGCGGCGATGCGCTGGCTGGGCTTGGCCAGCGCCTGCTCTACCGCGCGCAGCAGCTTCTGCAGCGTGATGGGCTTTTCCAGAAAGGCCATGGCGCCGTGCTTGGTGGCCTCGACCGCGGTGTCGATGGTGCCGTGGCCGCTCATCATGATCACCGGCATGGTGAGCTGCGAGGTGGTGCCCCATTCCTTGAGCAGGCTGATGCCGTCCACGTCGGGCATCCAGATGTCCAGCAGCACCAGGTCCGGGCGCATGCGCTCGCGTACCGCCCGGGCCTGCGCGGCGTTTTCCGCCAGCTCCACGGTATGGCCTTCGTCCGTCAGGATCTCGGAAAGCAGGCCGCGGATGCCCAGTTCGTCGTCCACCACAAGAATGATTGCCATGAGCTTTCAGTGCGCCTGCGTTGTTTCACCGTCGGCCGCCGCAGGGCCCGGTGTAGGCATGAATGAAGAAAATGATAACGATACTCTTGCGCCGCGCACCGCCCCGTCGGCGTCGGGCGCGGCGGCATCGCGCAGGTTGGCGATGCGCACGGTGGCGCGGTGCTCGTCGGCGATCTTCTTCACCACCGCCAGGCCCAGGCCAGTGCCCTTGCTCTTGGTGGTGATGTAGGGCTCGAAGGCGCGCTGCAGCACGTTCTCGGCAAAGCCCGGGCCATTGTCGATGACGGTCAGGCGCACCGCGCGCAGCTCGCCGCTTTCGCCCAGCGCGGCCGATGTGGCCACGCGCACCAGGCCGGACGCCTTGTCGGCCACGGCGTCCAGCGCGTTCTGCACGAGGTTGTGAACCACCTGCCGCAGCTGCGTGGCGTCGCCCATGATCAGCGGCAGCCCGTCGGCCAGTTGCGCCTGCAGCCGGCCCTGCTCCTGCGCCTGGCCATATAGCGCCAGCACCTCGGCGACCAGCGCGTTCAGGTCCAGCGGCGTCAGCTGGGCAGCGGGCAGCCGTGCGTAGTCGCGGAATTCGTTGACCAGCTGCTTCATCGACTGCACCTGGTTGACGATGGTAGCCACCGAGCGAACCAGCAACGCCTCGTCGCTGCCATCCAGCTTGGGCTGCAGCTTGTGCTGCAGCCGCTCGGCCGACAGCTGGATCGGCGTGAGCGGGTTCTTGATCTCGTGTGCCAAGCGGCGCGCCACCTCGCTCCACGCGGCCGAGCGCTGCGCCGACACCACTTCGGTGATGTCGTCGAAGACCATCAGACGCGCGCCCGGCGCCGCCCGGCGGTCCGAAGGTGCCGGCTCCCCCTCGGGGGGCGGCTGCTGCTCGGCAGCGGCCTGGGGGCCTTCGTCCGGCAAGGTGGCGCCGCGCACCAGCAGCATTTGCGTGTCGCGCTCGCCAGGGCGTAGCTCGAAGGCTTCTTGCCAATGGTCGCGCTCGCCAGCCTCGGGGCTGGTGGCATGCAACTCGAAACGCTGCCACACCCGTTTGGAAAACTCGCCCAGCTCCGGCACCTCGTCCAGCCGGCGGCCGCGGTACACCGACAGCGGCAGGCGCAGGATGCGCGTCGCACCGGGGTTGACGGTGTCGATGCGGCCCTCGCGGTCGAACACCACCACGCCGGCGGTCAGGTTGTCCAGGATGGTCTGCAACCGGGTGCGCGCGCCTTCGAGCTGCGTCACACCGCGCTGCACCTCCTCGCGCGCATCGGCCAGCTGCGCCGTCATGTCGGCGAAGGAGCGCGTCAACCCGCCGAGCTCGTCGCGCGAGGCGAACACCGGCTTGCTGCTCAGGTCGCCGGCGGCCACCTGGCGCACGCCGTCGGCCAGCAGGAGCAGCGGGCGCACCAGTTGGTTGCCCAGCAGCGCAGCCAGCAGCACCGCGCCGAAGACCGACAGCACCAGCGCCAGCGTCAGCGTGCCGATGTACATGCGGCGCAGGCCGTTGCGCGCCAGCGCGCGCTGCTGGTACTCGCTGTAGGCCGTCTGCACCGCCAGCGCGTTGGCCGCCAGCTGCCGCGGCACTGGCTGCACCGCCAGCAGGAAACGCTCCTCGCCGGGCTTGAGCGAGATCTCGGTGTCGCGCACCAAAGCCAGCGCTCGCACCCGCGGGCCGTGGTGCGAAGCTCCCGCCAGCGGCTCCTCGTCCAGGCCATCGATCTGGCTGGCCACGCGCAGCGCGCGCGCCTGGCGCAGCGCCTCGGCGCTGGGGCGCTCGGGCGCCATGGCGTCGGCGCCGCCGCCGGCGCTGATGAGGATCTGCCCGTTGGCGCCGAGCAGCGCCAGGTCGCGCACGTCCAGCTGCTCGCGCAGCCGCTCCAGCGACAGTGGCGTCACCGGCAGGCGCTCGTCACCCATCCGCTCGGCGGCCTGGCGTGTCTTGGTGCCCAGCTCGGCCACCAGCGATTCCAGCGTGCCCTTGCCCAGCGCCAGGCCGGCGTCCAGCGCGGTGGCCACCTTCACGTCGAACCAGATCTCGATGCTGCGCGACACGAACTGGTACGACACGGTGTAGATCACCAGCCCGGGCAGCAGCCCCACCAGCGCGAAGATGCCGGCCAGCTTGGTGAGCAGCTGGGTACCGAACTTGCCGCGCCGCTGGCGCAGTACCAGCCGCGCCAGGGCCACGGCGATGACCACGAACAACACGCCACCCACGGCCACGTTCAGCCAGAACAGCCAGATGAAGTTGCGTTCGTAGAAGCCTTCGCTCTGGCCGGTGAGCGACAGCACGAAGGACAGCACCAGCGCGGCACCGAACACGGCAATGCTGGCCACCAGCCAGACCCAGCGTGCGTTGCGGTTCATGCCAACCGTGGGGAAAGCGCCGTCACGCCGTCAATCGACACGCAGGCTGCGCTCGACGCCCAGCACCCACTCGGCCTGGCTGCCCAGGCCCAACTGCATGGGGCTGGGCAGTTGCGAGCTGTCCAGCCGGTAGCTGAACTCCAGGTAGTAGCGCGATTCGGCATCCAGCTGGGCCAGTTCGGCCACCTTCCAGCGGGAGCTGCGCGACACCACGGTCAGCGCCTCGCCCAGGGTCTGGAAACTCTGGTTGAAGCCGCCGAAGCCGACGCGCCAGGTGGACGTGAGCGGCTGGTAGGCCACGCGCCAGCTGCGCTGCACCCGGGCGACGCGCTCGTCGCGCCAGTACCAGCGATTGCGGTAGAGCGCGGCTTCGGCGACGAAGTACACCGGCACGCCGCGCTGCATGGCGTCTTCCACGCTCTTGGGCAGCGTCAGGCGGGCGTCGAAGTCGAGCGTCAGCTCGCCGTCCTGGCGCTGCAGCTGCAGCAGGGCCAGCTCGATGCCTTGCGCGCGCACCGTCGCGGTGCCCAGCAGGCCAAGCAGCAGCGCGAGCGCCAGGCCCTGCAGCAAGCTTCGGCGGACCAGTTCGGGGCGCATCGCGGGCTTTTTGCGGCGGTATGTCAGGTCTTGAGGATCAGGGCCAGGTAGAAGCCGTCGTGCAGCACCTCGCCTGCGGCGGCATCGGCTCGATTGTCGGGCACCGTCAGCAGATGTCCGGGCGAGGCCGGGTGCAGCGCCGCCCCGCTGGCGCCATGGCGTTGCAAAAACGCGTCGATCTGCGCCTGGCCCTCACATTTGAAGACCGAGCAGGTGGCGTAGAGCAGCCGCCCACCCGGCTTGAGCAGCGGCCACAGCGCCTCCAGCAGCCGCGCCTGCAGCGCGGCCAACGCAGGCAGGTCGGCGGCCCGGCGCAGCCAGCGGATGTCAGGGTGCCGGCGCACGATGCCCGAGGCGCTGCAGGGCGCGTCGAGCAGGATGGCGTCGAAGGGCCGGCCATCCCACCAAGCCGCCGGCTGGCTGGCGTCGCCGGCCTTCAGCTCGGCCTGCAGCCGCAGCCGGCGCAAGGTGTCGCCCACGCGGGCCAGGCGCTGGGCATCGCTGTCCAGCGCCAGCAAATCCAGGTCGGCCAGCTCCAGCAGGTGGGCGGTCTTGCCCCCCGGCGCGGCGCAGGCGTCCAGCACTCGCGCTCCTGGGGGCAGGCCGGCGTCGGCCAGCAGCAGCAATGTCGCACGCTGGGCGGAGGCATCCTGAACCGACACCTCGCCATCGGCAAAGCCGGGCAATGCCTCCACCGGGCAGGGCTGCTGCAGCACCACCGCCTGCCCGCCAAAGGCCGGGTTGTCCAGCAGCCCTGCCTGCAGCCCCTGCGCGGCCAGACGCTCGACATAGGCCGCACCGCTGACGCGGCGGCGGTTGACGCGCAGCGTCATCGGCGGGTGCCGGTTGGCGGCCGCCAACAGAGCGGGCCAGTGCTCCGGCCAGTCGTGTTGCAACTGCTCGATCCACCAGGCCGGATGGTTCCAGGCTGCCACTGGCGACTGCAGCGCCGCCGCGACACGGGCTTCGCGCTCGCGCAGAAAGCGGCGCAGCACTGCGTTGACGAAAGCTGCCGCCGCAGGCGTGCGCGGGCGCACCGCAGCGACGGCCTGATCGACCAGCGTGTGCGGCGCATAAGCCGGCCGCTCAGCGGGCCAAAGCAGGGCCAGCGCGACACACAGCAGTGCTTCGATGCGCGCTGCCGGAGCCTTGGGGGCCAGGTCGCGCAAGGCCTGGGTGGTGGCACCCAGGTGGCGCAGCGCGTGGAATGTGAGCGCCTGCACACCCGGGCGCAACTCGGGGGGCACGTCGGCCTGTGCGTCGTTCAGCGAGCGCCCGGAGCGCACCGCCTGCAGGGCCTCGGCGCTGCGTTCGAGCAGCCGCGACAGCGGGGGTTGGAGGGGGGCGTCGCTCACCCAGAGCAGTCTAGGGGCAATCCTGTCTGCACCGGGGTGATGCGCCAACGCGCACAATGAGTGCTTTAGGTCGCCCTCGAAGCCCATGTCCACCACCAAACTCAGCTCGGTCGCCACGGCTGGTCGCGTCCTGCGCAGCGAGGACGAACTGGCCCAGCTGCCGGCCTCCGAGCGCATCCGCTACCGCCTGGTGTCTGCCAACTGCCGGCACCATGCCAACGACAACATCGCTCACCACATCCGCGACGGCGAGATGGCCGAGTTGAAGGCCGAGGTGCAGGCCAAGATGCAGGAGGTGCTGCGCGCGCTGGTCATCGACACCGACAACGACCACAACACCCAGGACACCGCCAAGCGGGTGGCCAAGATGTTCGTCGAGGAGGTGTTCCGCGGCCGCTACGTGGAGATGCCGGCGGTGACCGAGTTCCCCAACGCCGAGCGGCTGAACGAGCTGATGATCGTCGGCCCGATCACCGTGCGCAGCGCCTGCAGCCACCACTTCTGCCCGATCTTCGGCAAGGTCTGGATCGGCATCCTGCCGAACGAGCACTCCAACCTGATCGGCCTGAGCAAGTACGCGCGCATCTGCGACTGGGTGATGAGCCGCCCGCAGATCCAGGAAGAGGCGGTGAC
>JAGTRL010000306.1 GCA_018261815.1 Pseudomonadota bacterium | reverse complement strand
CTGAGCAACTCGTCGGCGCGGCCCTGCGCCAGCTTGGCCATGAAATCGGCGCTGGCCGGCGCCACCAACACCGCATCGGCTGCGCGCGTGAGGTTGATGTGCGCCATGGCATTGGGCTCGCGCATGTCCCACTGGCTGGTGTAGACACTGCGGTTGGACAGCGCCTGCATCGTCACCGGCGTGATGAACATCGCCGCGGCCTCGGTCATGACCACCTGCACCGTGGCGCCCTGGCGCACCAGCTCGCGCACCAGCTCGGCCGACTTGAAGCAGGCAATGCCGCCGCTCAGCCCGAGCACGATGTGGCGGCCTTGCAGATCCAGGGGTTCGCTCATGATGGCGCGCACTCTAGCTCAAGGCGTGCCGTCGCCGGCGCCGTGACACTTCTTGTACTTCTTGCCGCTGCCGCAGGGGCAGGGGTCGTTGCGGCCCGGGGTGGCTTCGACGCGCCGCGGCGCGTGGCGCGGCGCATGGTCCACCCAGTAGCAGCGCAGATCCTGCAGTGCCAGGCAGGCCTCGTCGACCAGCTCGTCGCGGCTGAGCTGCTGGCCGGGGTAGCGCAGCGCAAGGTCGGCCGCCAGCTGCGCCGCGTCGCGCTGCGCCAGTGCCTCGACGGCGCGCAGGCTGCCGTCGTACCAGGCGGTGTCCTCGTCGTCCTCGGAAGGAGCCACCCAGTCTTCGGCAAAGGTCTGGATGGTCTCCAGCACGCCCAGCGCCCACAGCTCGCCGGTCAGCGGCCAGTCCTCGACCTCTTCGGCGCTGAGCTTGCCTTCGGCCACGAGCGCATCACGCGCCTCGCTGCCGTAGTCGCCCAGCAGCGGCGACAGGCGCAGCTCGTCGGGCGCGTCGAACAGCGCCTGCGCATCGAGCTGCGAGGCCAGCACCTGCCAGCGCTTGTGCAACGTCTCCAGCGCCTGCTGCACGTCCTGCGGATCGGCGAAGGTGCGCTCCCAGGCATCGCCCAGCAGCCGCGGCAGCCATTCCAGCGGCGTCGTCGCCCGCGGCCCGGCCAGCAGCGCGGCCATGCAGCCATCGAGCCACTCCGGCGACACCCGCTCGTCGAAGCCGGCCAGGCGCTCGCACAGCGCCTCCAGCGCCTGGATCTCGGCATCACTGCTGTCGCGCGGTTTCATGGCGTGGTGTGGGCTGGGCCGGGGCAGGCGGATGATGTCATGGCCGCAACGAGGTCGATCCATGCGCCGATCGGCACCGGTCGCGCGCATGCCGCACACTTGCCACCCATGGAATCCCTGAGCTGGCGCTGCAGCGCCCTGTTGCTGGCCTGTGCGGGGCTGCCGGCGTCGGCGGCGCGGCTGTTGATCTTCGGCGAGCAGCACGACCAGCCTGACCAGCAGCGCCAGGTGGCAGCGGAGGTGCAGGCGCTGGCCGGGCGCGGCCAACTCGCCGCGGTGGTGCTGGAGATGGCCGAGCAGCCGCTGCGCACCAGCGCCCTGCCGCGTGATGCCAGCGAATCCGCAGTCCGCGACGCATTGAAATGGAAGGGTTGGCCCTGGGAGCCCTATGCCGCCGTAGTGATGAACGCGGTACGCGCGGGCGTGCCGGTGCTGGGCGGCAACCTGCCGCGCGCCAACCTGCGTACGGCCATGGCCGACGCCGCGTTGGACGACCGCGTCGACGAAGACACACGCGCGGTGCTCACCGACGCGGTGCGCAGCGGCCATTGCGACCTGCTGCCCGCCTCACAGCAGCCCGGCATGGTGCGCATCCAGATCGCCCGCGACCAGGCGATGGCCCGGGTTGCGGCCGACGCAGTGCGCGCCGCGCCGCCGGACGGCACGGTCCTGCTGCTGGCGGGCGCGCAGCACGCCTCGCGCGACCGCGGCGTGCCCCTGCACCTGGCCAGAATCGACGCCACCTTGCCCGTGCGGGTGGTGATGTTCGGCGAGGCGAGCTCAAGCCTGGTGGCCGACGAGAGGCGCCCTGCCCTGGTCGCACCGCAGGACGATCACTGCGAGGCGCTGCGCAAGCAACTGGCCACGCCGCCTGCCGCGTCAGCCGCGTCGCGCTGAACGACGCCGTCACTCAGGCCTGCAGCCCGCGCGTCCGCCTGCAGGAGGGCGCCACTTCGCTCGCAAGAGACACTGTGATGGCGCTGTCTCGTGTCCGGCTCAGGCCCGCTCGGCCACCCAGCCGCGCACCGAATCCAGCGCCGCGGACAGGCGCGACGGATCGGTGCCGCCGGCCATGGCCATGTCGGGCTTGCCGCCCCCCTTGCCGCCCACCTGCTGGGCGACGAAGTTGACCAGCTCGCCGGCCTTGATCTTGCCCATGCGGTCGGCCGTGACACCCGCTGCCAGCTGCACCTTGCCGCCGTCGACCGTGGCCAGCACGATGGCCGCGCTCTTGAGCTTGTCCTTCAGCTTGTCCAGCGTCTCGCGCAGCGCCTTGGCGTCGGCGCCCTGCAGCGTGGCGGCCAGCACCTTGAGCCCGCCGACGTCGACGGCCTTGGCCAGCAGCTCGTCGCCTTGCGTGGAGGCGAGCTTGCCCTTCAGCGCGTCGAGTTCCTTCTCCAGGCCGCGCACCTGCTCCAGCAGCGCATTGACGCGCGCCGGCACCTCGGGCTTGAGCACACGCAGCGTGCCGGCCACGCCGCCGAGCGCGCTTTCCATGCCCTGCACGTAGGCCAGCGAGTTGTCGCCGGTCAGCGCCTCCACGCGGCGCACGCCGGCCGCGACGCCGCCTTCGGCGACGATGGTGAACAAGCCGATGTCGCCCGTGCGCTGCACATGCGTGCCGCCGCACAGCTCGCGGCTGCTGCCGATGTCGAGTACGCGCACCTCGTCGCCGTACTTCTCGCCGAAGAGCATCATCGCGCCGGCCTTCTGCGCGGCCTCGATCGGCATCACCTGCGCCTTGACCGGCACATTGGCCAGCACCTCGGCATTGACCAGCTGCTCGACCTTGCGGATCTGCTCGTTGCTCAACGGCGAGTTGTGGGCAAAGTCGAAGCGCGTGCGCTCGGCATTGACCAGCGAGCCCTTCTGCTGCACGTGCGCGCCCAGCACCTCGCGCAGCGCCTTGTGCATCAGGTGCGTGGCGCTGTGGTTGCGCACGGTCTTCGCACGGCGCTCGGCATCGACGCGTGCAATCAACTCATCGCCGAGTTCGACCTCGCCCTCGACGATGCGGCCGTGGTGACCGAAGACGCTGGCCTGGATCTTCAGCGTGTCGTCCACGACCACGCGCGAACGGGCATTGCGGAGTTCGCCGCTGTCGCCGACCTGGCCGCCGCTCTCGGCATAGAAGGGCGTGTGATCGAGCACGATGACCACGTCGTCGCCGGCACGCGCACGCTGCACCGGCGACCCATCGATGTAGATCGCGGTGACATGGGAGTGTTCGCACACCAGGTGCTCGTAGCCGTGGAAGGCGGTGGCCGCGCCGCTGTAGTCCAGCCCCTGCGCCATCTTGAACTTGGCCTTGGCGCGGGCCTGCTCGCGCTGGCGCTGCATGGCCGCGTCGAAGCCGGCGCTGTCCACCGTGACGCCGCGCTCGCGGCAGACATCGGCCGTCAGGTCCAGCGGGAAGCCGAAGGTGTCGTGCAGCTTGAAGGCGACGTCACCAGTCAGCTGCACATTCGCCGTCGCTGCAAGTGGCTTGGTAACTTCGAGTACGAACTCGCCTGGCCTGACGTCATGAAGGGCCGCTTCCAGAATCTCCATGCCGTTGGCGATGGTCTGGAAGAAGCGCTCCTCCTCCTGCTTCAGCACCTCGGTGATGCGCAGCCTGTCGCGTTTCAGCTCGGGATAGGCCTCGCCCATCTCGTCGGCCAGCGCCGCCACCAGTGTGTGGAAGAAAGGCTTGCGCGCGCCCAGCTTGTAGCCGTGGCGGATGGCGCGGCGCGCGATGCGCCGCAGCACGTAACCTCGGCCTTCGTTGCCGGGGATCACACCGTCGGCCACCGTGAAGGCGCAAGCGCGGATGTGGTCGGCAATGACCTTCAGGCTAGGCGCGTCCTTGTCGCAGTCTTTCGCGCCGGCCGCATCCACCGCCGCCTTGGCCGCAGCCAGCAGGTGCACGAACAGGTCGATCTGATAGTTGCTGTGCACATGCTGCAGCACCGCCGCCAGCCGCTCCAGCCCCATGCCGGTGTCGACGCTGGGCTTGGGCAGCCTGTGCATCACGCCGTCTTCGGTGCGGTTGAACTGCATGAAGACGTTGTTCCAGATCTCGATGTAGCGGTCGCCGTCCTGCTCCTCGCTGCCCGGCGGGCCGCCCGCGACCTCGGGGCCGTGGTCGTAGAAGATCTCGCTGCACGGGCCGCAGGGGCCGGTGTCGCCCATCATCCAGAAGTTGTCGGACATGTAGCGGCCGCCCTTGTTGTCGCCGATGCGCACGATGCGCTCGGCGGGCAGGCCGATCTCCTTGAGCCAGATGTCGTAGGCCTCGTCGTCCTCGGCGTACACCGTGGCCCACAGCTTGTCCTTGGGCAGCTTGTAGACCTCGGTCAGCAGTTCCCAGGCGTAACGGATCGCGTCCTTCTTGAAGTAGTCGCCGAAGCTGAAGTTGCCCAGCATCTCGAAGAAGGTGTGGTGCCGCGCGGTGTAGCCCACGTTCTCCAGGTCGTTGTGCTTGCCGCCGGCGCGGATGCATTTTTGGCTGGTGGCCGCACGCGTGTAGGGTCGCTTGTCGAAGCCCAGGAACACGTCCTTGAACTGGTTCATGCCGGCGTTGGTGAACAGCAGCGTCGGGTCGTC
>JAGTRL010000305.1 GCA_018261815.1 Pseudomonadota bacterium | reverse complement strand
TGCTTCGACATGATGCGGCGCGCCCACGTGGCGCTGACGCCGGGGCGCGATTTCGGCCCGCATGCGGCCGAGCGCTACCTGCGTCTGTCCTTCGCCAGCTCGATGGCCGAACTGCAGCAGGCGCTGCAGCGGCTGGCCCGTGAGCTGGGCTGAGCCCGCGCGAGCGCGAGCCCACTACGGGCTCGTGCTCGGCTGGAGAAGGGCTGCGCGTGTCCTGCACGTGCAGCGCGTGCGAAATTTCGTGACAAGCAGTTAACCGCCGGGCAGAAGCCACGCTTTTCGAGTCACTCCGGCGCAGGCACGCGCCTAAGCTTCGGCGCTGTGGGACATAGCCTGTTCAAGCGCCGCGCCGTAGACGAAGCCGAAGCCTCGGAATTCGCGGCCACCGTGGTCTCGGTGCCCTATTTCGAGACCGGGCCCGTGCCGAACTCGGCCGTGCCCGACGTCTTCACCGAACTCGGCGTCGATTCGGCCATCGATCCTGCCGCCGAAGCGGGCGACACCGCCACCCAGCCCACGCTGTCCAGCATCGGCCGCTATGCGTTGAAGCAGCAGCTCGGCCAGGGCGGCCTGGGCACGGTGTTCGAGGCCTGGGATCCGCTGCTGTCGCGCATGGTCGCGGTCAAGACGCTGCAGTTCGACATCGACACGCCCTCGCGCGTCTCGCTGGATGCGCTGTTCCTGAACGAGGCGCGCGCCGCGGCCGGGCTGAACCACACCCACATCGTCACCGTCTACGACGCTGGCCTGTCGGCGCACGGCGTGTACATCGCGATGGAGCGGCTGCGCGGGCGCGACTTGCGCCAGGCGCTGCACAGCGGATGGCGCCCGAGCCCGGCCGAGGCCGCACTGCTGGTACGCCGTGTCGCCGATGCGCTGGCCTACGCGCATGCGCGTGGCGTCGTGCATTGCGACATCAAGCCGGCCAACATCTTCCTGACGCGTCGCGACAAGCCCAAGGTGCTGGACTTCGGCATCGCGCGCGTGGCGCACCATGCCGCGCTGCCGGCGCTGGAAGGCGTGGTCGCCGGCTCGCCGCACTACCAGGCGCCGGAGCAACTGCAGGCGGGCAGCATCGACGCACGCACCGACCTGTACTCGCTGGGCACGGTGCTGTACGAACTGCTCACCGGCCGCAAGGCCTTCGATGGTGACTCGCTGGAGCGGATCCGCGAGGCCGTGTTCCTGCACGACCCGCAGCTGCCGCACGAACTGTGCCCAACCGTGCCCGCCGAGTTGTCGAAAATTGCCTTGCGAGCAATGGCACGCGATCCTGCGGCCCGCTATGCCAGCGCGCAGGAAATGGCACAGGCCCTGCGCCTGTGGCTGGCGCAGCAGGCCCTGCCGGCCACGGCTGAATCGACGGAGCCGGCCACCGGGGACCCGGCCGAGATCGCCACGCCGCCGCGACGCACCGGGCGCCTGATGGTGGCCGCCGGCGTGGTGGCGGCGCTGGCAGCGGGCCTGTTCCTGTCGTTGCGGGCACCCACGGTGGACACGCGGGTGGCAGCCCCGCCGAGGGCGCCACTGGCCGCCGCTCCGGTCGCCGCGGTGCCGGCCGCCGAGCCGCCCACGACGCCGCCCGAAAGCATCGGCGCCGCATCCCCCCCGACATCGGATGCCATGGCCGCGACGCCAGTCCTGGACAAGCCCCAGGTTGCCGTCACGCCGCCGAAGGCCCGCAAGGCCAGTGTCAAGGCAGCACCGGCCGCGCCCGTGGCGGCAGCCGAGCCGGCGCCGGCTCCGGGCGCGGTCCACATCGCCATCAGCCCCTGGGGTCAGGTGGAGGTGAACGGCGCCTCGGTCGGCACCACGCCACCGCTGACCCGGCTGGAGCTGCCGCAGGGCACACACACCATCACCATACGCAACGAGGATTTCCCGCCCTACACGCAGCGCGTGCAGGTCGATCCCGAACGGCCCGTCACCCTCAAGCATCGGTTCGGATCATGACGCTCCTGCAACACACCCGACTGTCGCTCCTCGTCCTGGCCACGGCCGCGCTTGCCGCCGGCTGTGCCGCGCCACCGCCGCCCGCACCACCGCCCACTGGGCTGTCCGAGGTCATGGAGCGGCCGGCAGAGCGCGCGCTGCTGGAAGGCATCCGCGCCTACGACGACGGCCAGTACGCGCAGGCCGAGAAGGCCTTGCGCAAGGCGTTGGCCGACGGCCTGCAAAGCGCGCGCGACCGCGCCACCGCCCACAAGCTGCTGGCCTTCATCACTTGCACCAGCGACCGCTTGGCCGATTGCCAGACCGAGTTCCGCGAAGCCCGCGCCGCCGATGCCGGCTTCGCGCTGAGCCGCTCCGAAGCAGGCCACCCGGTGTGGGGCCCGGTGTACAAGAGCCTGTCGCAGTAAGGCCCCTGTCGCGCGCTGGCGCGATACACATCGTCACAGGGGGCGTCGCGCATAATCGGCCGCGCCGATGCATGCCACGTCCCTGCCCGAAAACCCCGACCGCACGACGTCCGCCGGCGTGTTCCGCCACCCACTGCGGGTGTACTGGGAGGACACCGATGCCGGCGGCGTGGTGTTCTATGCCAACTACCTGAAGTTCTTCGAACGCGCGCGTACCGAATGGCTGCGCACGCTGGGCTTCTCGCAGCAGCAGATGCTGCTGCGCGAGCGCGTGATGTTCGTCGTGGCCGACACCGCGCTGCGCTATCGGCGCGCCGCGCGGCTGGACGACCTGCTCGAGGTGACGGTCACGGTGGCCGAGGCCGGCCGCGCGTCGATGCGCCTGCAACAGCAGGCTTGGCGCGAGGACGAACTCCTGGCCGAAGGCGAGATCCGAATCGGTTGCGTCGCGGCCGTCGACGCCAGCGCCGCGGGCTTCAGGCCCTGCCGCATTCCCGCGGCGATCCTCGAGAAAGTTCAATGAACCAGGACCTGTCGATCATCACGCTGGTGCTGCAGGCCAGCTTCGTGGTGCAGCTCGTCATGGCCGGACTGATGGCCGTGTCGCTGGCCAGCTGGACCGTCATCTTCGGCAAGTTTTTCGGCCTGAAGCGAGTGCGCCAGGGCAATGACGAGTTCGAGCGCGACTTCTGGTCGGGCCGCAACCTCACCGAGCTGCAGCAGGCCAGCGCCGCCAAGCCGCACACCGCGCCGCTGGAGCGCATCTTCGCCAGCGGCATGCGCGAGTTCATGAAGCTGCGCGAGCGGCGCCTGGACGCCGCGGCGCAGCTCGACGGTGCGCGCCGCGCGATGCGCGCCAGCTACCAGCGCGAGCTCGACGTGGTCGAGAGCAACCTCAGCTTCCTGGCGTCGGTGGGCTCGGTGAGCCCTTACGTCGGCCTGTTCGGCACGGTGTGGGGCATCATGCATGCGTTCGTCGGCCTGTCGAACATGCAGCAGGTGACGCTGGCCACGGTGGCACCAGGCATCGCCGAGGCGCTGGTGGCCACCGCCATCGGCCTGTTCGCCGCGATCCCGGCAGTCATCGCCTACAACCGGCTGTCGCGCGACATCGACCGCATCGCCATCCAGCTGGAGACCTTCATCGAGGAGTTCTCCAACATCCTGCAACGCAGCGCGGTGCAGACATGACCCACCCCCGCAGCGCCTTCGGCACCTCCCCCTCAAGGGGGACGAGTCGGACGAGAAGCCGTCCCTGCGGACGGTTTCTCGCCTACGAGCGCCGGCTGCGTCCTCGCAGTCGGCGACGCTGGCGGACCGGCAAAGGCGGATCCGCGGCGTCCGCTCGACGGCAGTGCTGCCTTGCATGCCCTGCGGCGCTTGGCCGCATGGGGGACTGACATGGCCAGCATCGCACCCCGAGGCGGCTCGCGCCGGCGCCGCGCGATGAACGAGATCAACATGGTGCCGTTCATCGACGTGATGCTGGTGCTGCTGATCATCTTCATGGTGACCGCGCCGCTGATCACCACCGGCGTGGTCGATCTGCCCACGGTCGGAAAGGCCAAGCAGCGGCCCGACCACGTGATCGAGCTGGTGCTCGGCACCGACGAGAAGCTGCGCATGCGCATCGACAGCAAGGACAGCGGCACCCTCACGCTGGCGCAGCTGCCGGCGCGCGTCAAGCAGGCACAGGCGGGCGACGCGCAGGTGCCGGTGGTCATCAGCGCCGAGCGCAGCGTCAAGTACGAAGCCGTGGTGCGCGTGATGGACGTGCTGCAGCGCGAAGGCATCCAGCGCGTGGGCCTGTCCGTCAAGCAAGGGGGCTGATGTGGGCCACCCCCTACGCACTGCGCGCGCCCCCTCAAGGGGGCACCGCTGGCGGACCGGTAAAGCCGGATCCGCGGCGCTTGCTCGAGGGGACCGACGCGGTGGTTGGGCGCTGCGCACGGCGCGGTGGAGCCGCTGAGATGTCGGTCGCGATGTTGACCTTGCCCGGTACCGACCCGCTGCGCCCCCAGCCGCCCGGCGGCATGGGCCGCGGCGCGCTGCTGGCGCTGGGCGTGCACGCGCTGCTGGTGGTGGCGCTGGCGGTGGCCGTCCACTGGCGCAGCCAGACGCCGCAGACCTTCAGCGCCGAGCTCTGGTCGGCCACGCCGCAGGTGGCCGCGCCGCGCGCGGTGGAAAGCACGCCCGCCACCCCTCCGCCACCGCCCCCACCGCCGCCGGCACCCACGCCACGCGTGGCCACGCCCGCACCGCCGCCAGCCGTCGACCCGCAGATCGCGATCGAAAAGGCACGCCAGGAAAAGGAAAAGGCCGAGCGCCTGCGCGCCGAGCGCGACAAGGCCGAGCGCGAAAAACAGGCCAAGGCCGAAAAGGAAAAGG
>JAGTRL010000304.1 GCA_018261815.1 Pseudomonadota bacterium | reverse complement strand
GCTCAGCCTGGACCGGCTGATCGACCAGACCATCGAGTACACGCGCCAGCGCAAGGCCTTCGGCAAGAGCATCCTCGACAACCAGGTGGTGCACTACCGGCTGGCCGAGCTGCGCACCGAGGTCGAGGCGCTGCGCGCGCTGACCTACCGCGCGGTGGAGCTGTACGTGTCGGGCAAGGACGTGACGCGCCTGGCCTCGATGGCCAAGCTGAAGTGCGGACGGCTGTCGCGCGAAGTCACCGATTCCTGCTTGCAATACTGGGGCGGCATGGGCTTCACCTGGGACAACCCGCTGTCTCAGGCGTATCGGGACTCCAGGCTGATCTCGATCGGCGGCGGCGCCGACGAAGTCATGCTCGGCATCATCTGCAAGCTCGAAGGCACCTTGCCGGGAAAGGCATCATGAGCGCCCTGTTGCTGCGCAACGAAGGCGGCGTGCTGCACATCACGCTGAACCGCCCCGAGCAGCGCAATGCCATGTCGATGGAGATGGTGCGCGAGCTGCGCGCCGCACTCGCCGCGGCCGAGGCCGACGGCAGCACCCGCGTGGTGGTGCTGCGCGGCGCTGGAGGGCACTTCTGCGCCGGCGGCGACCTGGCCGACATGGCGCGGGCCCGTGCCGCCGGCGATGGCCGCGCCGCACTGCTCGAGGTTAGTGCGGCCTTTGGCGAGCTGTGCGTGGCTTTCTCGCGCACCGGCCTGGCCACGGTGGCAGTGCTGGAAGGCACGGTCATGGGCGGCGGCTTCGGCCTGGCCTGCGTGGCCGATGTCGCCATCGCCGCCAGCACGGCCGTGTTCCGCCTGCCGGAGACCTCGCTCGGCGTGGTGCCGGCGCAGATCGCCGCCTTCCTCGTCGAGCGGCTGGGCTACAGCGATGCCAAGCGCCTGGCCGTCACCGGTGCCAAGCTGGACGCACAGGCCGCGCTCGACCTGGGCCTGGTGCACGAGGTGCATGCCAACAGCGCACTGCCGAACGCGCTGGACAAGGCCTTGCAGCAGATCCTGCAATGCGCCCCCGGCGCGGTGGCGCAGACCAAGGCACTGCTGGCACGCGCCCGGCGCGAGGAGGCCGCCGCGCTGGTGGCCGATGCCGCGACGGTGTTCGTCGATGCGACGCTGGGGCCCGAAGGCATCGAGGGCACGACCGCCTTCCTGTCGAAGCGCAAGCCGAAGTGGGCGCCGCAATGACGTTCTCGAAGATCCTGGTCGCCAATCGGGGTGAAAACGGCCGCAAAGCGGCCGTTGCGGCGAAGCCAGATTGCCTGCTGCGCGCAGCGCAGCCAGGCGAGCTCGCCGCGATGGAGGTAGCTTGTGTTTGACAAGATCCTGGTCGCCAATCGCGGCGAGATCGCCTGCCGCGTGATGCGCAGCGCTCGTGCGCTCGGCTACCGGACGGTGGCGGTCTACAGCGATGCCGATGCCGACGCACTGCACGTGCAGCAGGCCGACGAGGCGGTGCACATCGGGCCGGCGCCGGCCTCGTCGTCGTACCTGAAGATCGATGCGCTGATCGACGCGGCACGCCGCAGCGGCGCCGACGCGGTGCACCCCGGCTACGGCTTCCTCAGCGAACGCGCCGATTTCGCGCAGGCCTGTGCCGACGCCGGCCTGGTGTTCATCGGCCCGCCGCCATCGGCCATCACCGCGATGGGCGACAAGGCACAGGCCAAGCGTCGCATGCGCGAGGCCGGCGTACCCTGCGCGCCCGGCTACCTGGGCGAGCGGCAGGACGACGCCACGCTGGCCGCGATGGCCGCCGAACTGGGCCTGCCGCTGCTGGTCAAGGCGGTGGCCGGCGGCGGCGGACGCGGCATGCGCCTGGTGCGGCAGATGGACGAGCTGCCCGAGGCGCTGGCCGGGGCGCGGCGCGAGGCGCACAGCGCCTTCGGCGACGGGCGGCTGATGCTGGAGCGGCTGATCGAACACGGCCTCCACATCGAGGTACAGGTCTTCGCCGATGCGCACGGCAATGCCATCCACCTGGGCGAGCGCGATTGCACAGCGCAGCGCCGCCGGCAAAAGGTCATCGAGGAAGCGCCCTCGCCTGTGGTCAGCCCGGCGCTGCGCGAGGCCATGGGCCGCGACGCGGTGGCTGCGGCGCTGGCGGTGGGCTACCGCGGCGCCGGCACAGTGGAGTTCATCGTCGATGCGGATCTGAAGCACTACTTCCTGGAGATGAACACCCGTCTGCAGGTCGAGCATCCGGTCACCGAATGCATCACCGGGCTGGACCTGGTGGAGTGGCAGCTGCGCATCGCCGCCGGCGAGCCGCTGCCGCTGCGCCAGGACGAAGTGCGATTCAGCGGCCATGCCGTCGAGGCGCGGCTCTATGCCGAAGACCCGTACAGCGGCTTCAGCCCACAGACGGGCCGCGTGGCATGGTGGCGGCCGCAGCGCGCGCTGCAGGCCGGCGTGCGTATCGACCAAGGCATCGCCGAAGGCGGCGAGGTCACGCCCTTCTACGACGCGATGGTGGCCAAGTTCATCGTGCATGGCCGCGACCGTGCCGAGGCACTGCGCCGACTGGGTGCAGCGCTGGAAGACGCACCCTTGCTGGGCTTGAAGAACAACGGCCGCTTCCTGCGTGACCTGCTGCGCCATGAAGCCTTCGCCGCGTCGCAGATGCACACCACGCTGATCGACGACTGGGCGCAGCAGGGCGAGCCGCTGCTGCAGGCGCCGCTGCCGAGCGACGAAGCCTGGGCCGTAGCTGCGGCCGTGCGAGCAGCGCGCGGCGGCACCGGACAGCGCAGCGCCGGCGTGGCGGCCTTCGACCTGCACCTGGCCTGCGGCGACACGCAGCGAGCGCTGCGCGTGCACCCCACGCCCCAGGGCATCGAGGTCAGGCACGACGGCCGCCCGACGCGGGTCAGGCTGTTGTCGCACACCGACGGCGAACTGCGCTACGACATCGACGGCGTGCAGCGCCGCTGCGTCTGCGTGGACGACGGCCAGACGCTGCGGCTGGTGCTGCAGGCGGCGGCCTTCGACTTCCAGGAGCCCTCGCTCTTTGCGGCCGACGACGTGCTTACCGATGCCACGCGCACCCGGGCGCCGGTGGCCGGCGTGGTGGCCCAGGTGCGCGTGGCGACGGGCGACGTGGTGGTGGTCGGCCAGCCGCTGGTTTGCGTCGAGGCCATGAAGATGGAAATGTGGCTGCACGCCGTCGCCGACGGCAAGGTGGCCGCGCTGCACGCGCAACCCGGTGACCAGGTGGCCTCGGGCGCACTGCTGGTGGAAATCGAACTCAGGAACTGAAGGACCGACATGGACAAGGCCATCCTCACCTGCGCGCTGACCGGCGTATTGACCAATCCCAAGCAGTACCCGGTGCCGGTGACACCGGCGCAGATGGCGGCCGAGGCGCGCGACGCCTTAAATGCCGGCGCTTCGGCCATGCACGTGCACCTGCGCAGGCAGGACGACGGCTTCGGCCACCTACCCAGCTGGGACCCGGACGTGGCCGAAGCGGTGGTCAACGCCATCCGCGAGGCCTGCCCGGGCGTGATCATCAACCTGACCACCGGCGTCATCGGCAAGGACATCAGCGGGCCGGCTGCCTGCCTGCGCCGCGTCAGGCCGGAGATCGCCGCCTGCAACGCCGGCACTCTGAACTACCTGAAGATCAAGGACAACGGTGAATGGGCCTGGCCACCGATGGTCTTCGACAACCCCGTGGCCAAGGTGCAGCAGTTCCTGGCAGTGATGGCCGAGACCGGCACGCACCCCGAGTTCGAATGCTTCGACGTTGGCATCGTGCGCTCGGTCGGCATGTACCTGAAGGCCGGGCTGTTCTCGGGCGTGCCGGAGTACAACTTCGTCATGGGCGTGGCCTCGGGCATGCCCTGCGATGCGGACCTGCTGGCGCTGCTGCCGCGCTGGCTGGCGCCGGGCGCGGTGTGGCAGAGCACGCTGATCGGCCGGCAGGAGATCTGGCCGGTGCACCAGCGCACGGCCGAGCTCGGCGGCATGCTGCGCAGCGGGCTGGAGGACACCTTCTACCTGCCCGACGGCAGCCGCGCCGCCGGCAACGGCGTGTTGATCGAGGCGCTGGCACGATGTGCGCGCCAGGCCGGGCGCGGGATCGCCAGCCCGGCCGAGGCGCGCCGCATGCTGGGGCTGAAGGCGGCCGTAACATCGGCTGCATGACGACGAGCCATCCCCTGGTGCGGCGCAGCGCCGCCGAACAGAAGAAGTTCCACGATGCGATGCGCGAGCTGTGGGAGCAGCGCATCAGCTTCAACCAGCTGCTGGGCCTGAAGGTGCAGTCGCTGGACCCGGCCGATGTGCGCGTCCGGCTGGACATGCGGTCCGACTTGGTGGGCCACTATGCCTATGGCCGTCTGCACGGCGGGGTGATCAGCGCCTCGCTCGACGCGCTGGCCGGCATGGCGCTGATGGTGGCGCTGGGCGAGAAGCACTGCGACGAGACGGCCGACCAGGTGATGCACCGCTTCGGGCGCATGGGCACCATCGACCTGCGCGTGGACTTCCTGCGCCAGGGCATCGGCAGCCACTTCATCGGCCATGCCGAGGTCACGCGACTGGGCGGGCGCATCGGCTCGACACAGATGCGCATGCTCAATGACCAGGGCACGCTGATCGCCACCGCGGCCGCGTCCTTCGTGGTGTCCTGAGCGCGCGCTTGAGCGAGCGCAAGGCAACAGCCGGTCGACCGGCCGATGATGGCGCAAAGAGGTGGCTGCCATGTCCAGAAAACGCATCCTGCTCATCCAGGGTCACCCCGATCCCAAAGGCGGCCATTTCGGCCAGGC
>JAGTRL010000013.1 GCA_018261815.1 Pseudomonadota bacterium | reverse complement strand
TTGACGACATCGTCGCCATGTGGCTCGCGATGACCAGCTTGCCGACCGCGACACAGAGGCCGGTGTCCAGCGCAGACGACTCCGGGTAACGATCAGGGCTTTGCCGGGGGATGGTTACCCGACCTGCCGCGCTCGTTGCGCCAGCCCCAGGCCGATGCGCGAGATGCGGCCGTCCTCCCTCCAGCCAGCACCCGGTTTCGCCATGGGGAGTTAGAGTAGCGGCGCCCCGGCTTGCCGTCCATTGCCCGGCCGGCCAGTTTGTCCACACCTTTCGGCACATCACCGTCGGAGAAGAACTATGAGAACTGCGCTCAGCTCGGCACTCGTCTGTCTGGTACTGCTGGCTGCCGGATGCGCCGACGACACGCGCATGAAAGCGCTGGAGGCGAAGGTCGCCAGATTGGAGGCAGCGACCACCGCTTCGGCCACGCAGATCAAGAACCTGGAACTGCAAAGCGAAATCGCAGCTTCGGAACGCATAGCTTTCCTGAAGCCAGGAGACAGTGGGTATTCGTTGCTGAGGCTGGACCTGGGGAACATCACTGTAAAGATTGCCGATGTGATGCCATACGCCACTGGAAGCAAGGTCTCCCTGCAGTTTGGCAACTTGACGTCCGCCAAGATCGACGGCCTCAGGGCAAAGCTGGAGTGGGGCACGGTCGACGAAAAGGGCGTCGCCCAAAACGACAAGGCGAAGTCCAGAGAAGTCGAATTCACCGAGTCGCTTGCTCCAGGCGCCTGGACTCAATCAGAACTGGTACTTGAGGGCGTGCCACCCACTGAGCTTGGCTTCGTGCGCCTAAGAGAGGTCGATCACAGCGGCATTGGCTTGCTGCAGTAGGGGTGGCTTCAATCCAACAGAGCACTGCATGAGTCGGCCATCCGCGTGGGCCGATTCGAGAGAAGCCGATTCGCACACGAAGTGCCGACCCGTGAGCAATCGCTTGGACTGCTGCACACGCGCTGCACATGACGCTCCGTAGAGCGGCTTGTTCACTACTTTTCCGCGCCAGTCCTTCAGAGGGCCGCCGCTCAGGCGCCAGGGCGATGGATACGGCGGTTCGTGCCTGCGGCAGCAGTCTGGCCGGCAGATGACGCCAGGCAACTCGGCAGCGTTGCCACCCGTCACGGCCATGCAAAACCTCAATCGGGCAATCCCAGGCCGACGCGTGAGATGCGACCCTGGTCCAGCTCACGCACCACCAATGTGGCCGAGCCCAGTGTCACGCTGTCACCCGCCACCGGCGGGCGGCGCAATTTGGCGGCCATCCAGTCGCCCAGAGGCTGCGCGGCCCCGGCCGGCGCCGGCAGGTTGTAGAACTCGCAGACCAGGGTCACCGGCAGCTTCGGGTCAAGCTCGAAGTCGCGGAACACCGCGCGCTGCTCGCGCTCGTCGCCAGGGTCGGGCATGGCCACGCCCAGGCGCCGCGCCACCAGGCCGATGGTCGTGCCCTGCGTCAGCAGCGACACCAGCACGACGACGAAGGCCACGTTGAACAGCAGCGCGGCCTGCGGCGTGCCCGCCAGCAGCGGAAACAGCGCCAGCACGATCGGCACTGCGCCGCGCAGCCCCACCCAGGAGATGAACCAGGTCTCGCGCGGCGTGAAGCGAAAGGGCCACAGACACAGCCACACCGCAAGCGGCCGGGCGACGAAGATCAGCACCAGCGCCACGGCCAGCGCCGGCAGCAAGGTCGGCAGCATCTTCGACGGAGTCACCAGCAGGCCCAGCAACAGGAACATGCCAGCCTGTGCCAGCCAGGCGTAACCGTCCATGGCCGCCAGCGTTGGCGCTACGGCCTCGGCGGCGCGGTTGGCGACGATCAGGCCGAACAGGTAGACCGCCAGGAAACCCGAGCCGCCGAGCAGGCCCGTGGCGGCAAAGACCGACAGTCCGGCCGCACCGATCAGCAGGGCCAGGATGCCGCCGCCGGCATCGCGTGCAGCCACGCGCTTCAGCAGTGCGGCCATCGCGAAGCCTCCGCACACGCCGGCCAGCGTGCCCCAGCCGAACTGCTGCACGAAGGCCCAGGCCATGGCCGAGCCCGCAGAGCCGCCGGAAGCCGCCGCGCCGGGCGCCAGCAGCGCGATGAAGGCCAGCGTCAGGTACACCGCCATCGGGTCGTTGACGCCGGATTCGATCTCCAGCGTGGCGGCCACGCGCTCATTGAGCGTCACGCCCGAGCGCGTCAGCAACGCGAACACCGCGGCGGCGTCGGTTGAGCCGACGATGGCGCCAAGCAGCATGGCGCTACCCCAGTCCAGGCCGAGAAAGAGCATGCCGGCGAGCGCCGTGGTGGCGGCACACACCAGCACGCCCACGGTGGCCAGCACCGAGGCCGGCTTCAGCCCGGTGCGAAAGGTGGCGAAGGCGGTGCGCAGCCCGCCGTCGAGCAGGATCACGGCCAGCGCCAGGTTGCCGACCCAGAAGCTCAGCCGGATGTCGTCGAACAGGTACCCGCCGGGCCCGTCCTCGCCGGCCAGAATGCCGGCCAGCAGGAAGACGAGCAGGAACGAGAAGCCGATGCGCGCCGAGAACAGCCCGGCCAGCACGCTGACGAAGACCAGCGCGGCGGCAGCCAGCAGCGGCGGGTTGACGAAGTCCATGGACCACAGTATCCACGCGCCTTGATCTGCCTCAATCGACGGCCGCCGCGTCACGCCGGGGACGCATCGGGCCTGCAGAATGGACTTGTCCCCAGGCTGCAATGGCACGATCGATCCCGGCATGCCGATGGCACCCCGCGAAACCAGCCCCTCACCCGAATCCACCACAGCCTGGCACGCGTTGCCGGCGGCGCAAGCACTGGCCGCACTGCAGGCCGACGCGACGACCGGCCTGACGCAGGCGGAGGCACAGCGCAGGCTGGCGCAGCATGGCGCCAACGCCCTGCCTGAAGCTCCGCCGCGACCGGCCTGGCGCACTTTCGTGCGCCAGTTCAAGAGCCCGCTGATCTACATCCTGTTCGTCGCAGCGCTGCTGGCCGCGTCGCTGGGCCACCATGCCGATGCCGGCGTGATCCTGGCCGTGGTCATCGTCAATGCGCTGATCGGCAGCTTCCAGGAAGGCCGCGCCGAGCGCTCGATGGCCTCGCTGCGCCGCCTGGCGGCGCTGCAGGCTCGGGTGTTGCGCGACGGGCACGAGGCGCAGCTCGAAGCCCGCGAGCTGGTGCCTGGCGACATCCTGCTGCTGTCCGCCGGCGATGCCGTCGGCGCCGACGCGCGGCTGCTGCAGCAGGTGCAGCTGCAACTGGCCGAGGCCGCGCTCACCGGCGAATCGGTGCCTGTGGCCAAGGCGCTGGAGGCGCTGCCCGAGGCCACCGGGCTGGCCGACCGGCACAACATGGTCTACGCCGGCACCCATGTCAGCGCCGGGCGGGCCAGCGCGGTGGTGGTGGCCACTGGCGTGCATACCGAGGTCGGCCGCATCGCCGGCCTGACCGAACGCGCCGAAGAACCGAAGACGCCACTGGAACTGCGCATCGAGCAGTTCGGCCGCTGGCTGGTGGCGGCGGCGCTGGGGCTGTTCGTCGTCGTCGTGCTGCTCGGCCTGTGGCGCGAGCTGCCGCTGGCCGAGGTGCTGATGGTGGCCATCAGCCAGATGGTGTCCATGGTGCCTGAAGGCCTGCCGGTGGCCATGACCATCGCGCTGGCCGTGGGCATGCAGCGCATGGCCGCGCGCGGCGCCATCATCCGGCGCCTGTCGGCGGTCGAGACGCTGGGCTCGACCACCACCATCTGCAGCGACAAGACCGGCACGCTGACGCGCAACGAAATGACGGTCACTGCGCTGTGGCTGCCCGACCCGGTCCGGCCGACGGGCCGCGAGCTCACCGTGTCCGGCATCGGCTATGCGCCCGAAGGCACGCTGCACGAAGGCGCAGCCGCAGCCGACACTGGCGACACCGCGCTGCGCGAGTTGCTGCATGCAGCCACGCTGTGCAACGACGCGCAGCTGCTCCCCCCCGAGGACGAACGCACGGCCTGGACGGTGCTCGGCGACCCGACCGAAGGCGCGCTGCACGTGCTGGCGCTCAAGGCCGGCATTCAGATCGACGGATTACGCCAGCAAGCCCCGCGGGAAGCCGAGTTGCCCTTCGACTCCGAGACCCAGCTGATGGCCACGCGCCACCGCTTGGCCGACGCGCCGCGCCGCGTCTACCTCAAAGGCGCGCCCGAGGCGGTGCTGCGGCTGTGCCGGCGCGACGATGTGGACCGCAGCGACGCGGCGCGCGCTGCGTCCGAGACGATGGCACAGCGGGCGCTGCGCGTGCTGGCCTTCGCCGCGGTCGACGACGACCCGCTCGAGCCGTCCGCCGGCTTCGATGCGCTGGTCGGGCGTGTGCGCCTGCTCGGCCTGGCCGGGCAGATCGACCCCCCGCGCGAGGAGGTCAAGGCCGCGGTGGCCGATTGCCGCGCCGCCGGCATCCGGCCGGTGATGGTGACCGGCGACCACAAGCTCACCGGCCTGGCGATCGCGCGCGAGCTGGGCATCGCCCGCGACGGCGACCGCGCCGTCGACGGGCCGGAGATGGAACGCATGGGCGAGGCGGAACTGAGCGATGCGCTGCCGACGATCGCGGTGTTCGCGCGCGTGCATCCGGCGCAGAAGCTGCGCATCGTCGAGGCGCTGCAAGCGCGCGGCGAGGTGGTGGCGATGACCGGCGACGGCGTCAACGACGCCCCCGCGCTGGCCCGCGCCGACGTCGGCGTGGCCATGGGCATCACCGGCACCGAGGTGGCCAAGAGCGCGGCCAAGATCGTGGTCTGTGACGACAACTTCGCCACCATCGTTGCGGCCGTCGAGCAGGGGCGTGTCGTCTACGGCAACCTTAAGAAGGTCATCCTCTACCTTTTCGCCACCGCGATCGACGAGGTCGTTGTGCTGATGCTGGCACTGCTCGGCGGATTCCCGCTGCCGCTGGTGGCGGTGCAGATCCTGTGGATCAACATCGTCACCGAGGGCACGCTGACGATCAACCTGGTGATGGACCCGCCCGCTGGCGACGAGATGCGGCGCCAGCCGACCGTGCGCGGCGAAGCGCTGGTTGATCGCAGCATGCTGGGTCGCATCGCGCTGATGGCCAGCGTGTCGGTACTGGCCACCTTCGGCTGGTTTGTGTGGCGCGTCGGCATGGGGCTGCCGCTGGACCAGGTGCGAACCGAGACCTTCACGCTGCTGGCCATGTGCCAGTGGTTCAACGTGCTGAACTGCCAGTCGGCCAGCGCCTCGGCCCTGATGCTGGGCGTGCTGCGCAACCGCTGGCTGCTCGGCGGGCTGGGGCTGTCGGTGCTGCTGCAGGCGCTGGTGCTGTACCTGCCACCGCTGAACGCGCTGTTCCACACGGTGCCGTTGCCGGCGGACTCGCTGCTGCCCTTGCTGCTGCTGGCCAGCAGCGTGCTGTGGGTCGAGGAACTGCGCAAGTGGCTCGTGCGCTCGCGATCAAGGCGCCGCGCATGACACTGAAGCGGCTGCGGCTGCGGCTGCCGCCTGCACTGCGCCCGCCGCGCAGGGCCCGCCGCCAGGCAATAGCCTAGCGGATTGCTGCGGTGTGTGCCCCTGCACAAGGCGGTCGCATAGCATGAATTGCATGGCACAGAACTCATCTCGCGACAACTCGGACGGCGCGCCACCCTGGCATGCGCAGGATGCTGCGCAGGTATTGCAGCGCCTGGACAGCGGCGCCCATGGGTTGAGCGCGGCCGAAGCAGCGCGCCGCCTTGCGCAGGCGGGGCCGAACCGCCTGGCCGAGGCCCGACCGCCTGGCGTGCTCGAGCGCCTGGCGCGCCAGTTCAACAACCTGCTGCTGATGGTGCTGATGGGCGCGGCGCTGATCACCGCGCTGATGGGCCATTGGGTCGACACCGCGGTGATCGCGGCCGTGGTCGTGCTCAATGCCGTGATCGGCTTCGTGCAGGAAGGCAAGGCCGAAAAGGCGCTGCAGGCCATCCGACACCTGCTGTCGCCGCATGCGCTGGTGCTGCGCGACGGCCACCAGCACGAGATCGATGCGGCCGACCTGGTGCCCGGCGACGTGGTGTTGCTGGCCTCGGGCGACAGCCTGCCCGCCGATGTGCGCCTGCTGCAGGCACGCAACCTGCGCATCGACGAGGCGGCACTGACCGGCGAATCGGTGCCGGTGGACAAGACTGTGTCACCGGTGGCGTCCGATGCCGCCATCGGCGACCGGCTCGGCATGGCCTATGCCGGCACGCTGGTCACGCAAGGCCAGGCGCGCGCCGTGGTAGTGGCCACCGGCGCGGCCACCGAGATCGGCCGCATCGGCCGCATGCTGGAGGCGGTGGAGGCCGGCACCACGCCGCTGCTTCGCAAGATGGAAGCCTTCGGGCGCACGCTGACGCTGGCCATCCTGGCGGCGGCGGGCGCGCTCTTCGCTTTCGGCCTGCTGGTGCGCGGCATGGGTGCCGGCGAGGTCTTCATGGCCGCGGTCGGCCTGGCCGTGGCCGCCATCCCCGAAGGCTTGCCGGCGATCATGACCATCGCGCTGGCCATCGGCGTGCAGCGCATGGCTACGCGCCAGGCGGTGATCCGGCGGCTGCCGGCCGTGGAGACGCTGGGCTCGGTGACCGTGATCTGCTCGGACAAGACCGGCACGCTGACGCGCAACCAGATGACGGTGCAGCAGGTCGTGTGTGCCGGCGCGACGCTTGAGGTCGAGGGCGCCGGCTACGCGCCCGAAGGCGCGCTGCGCCTCGACAGCCAGGCGCTCGACGCGGCTGCGTTGGCCCAGCGCGCGCCGGCCGCGCTGGCACTGGCGCAGGTGGCTGCCCTGTGCAATGACGCCAGCCTGCACCAACGCGACGGCCAGTGGCAACTGGCCGGCGATCCGACCGAGGGCGCACTGCTGACGCTGGCCTGCAAGGCCGGGCTGAACCCGTCCGAGCTGAAGCTGGAGCAGCCTCGATTGGAGGTCATCCCCTTCGAGTCCGAGCACCGCTACATGGCCACGCTGCACGCGCAGGGTAGCGCCATGATGGCCATGGTCAAGGGCGCCCCGGAGCGCATCCTCGCCATGTGCGCCGAGCAGCTCGGCGCCGACGGCCGCGCCCAGCCGCTGGACACGGCGCATTGGGCGGCCCAGGTCGAGGCCCAGGCCCGTGCCGGGCGGCGCGTGCTGGCGCTGGCACGGCGCACGCTGAGCAGCGCCAAGGAGGACCTGGACCATGCCGACATCGCCAGCGGGCTGACGCTGCTGGGCATCGTCGGCATCATCGACCCGCCACGCCAGGAGGCCATCGACGCCGTGGCGCAGTGCCATGCCGCTGGCATTCGCGTGGTCATGATCACCGGCGACCACGGCGTTACGGCCGGCGCCATCGCCGCGCAGCTGGGCATGGGCGGCGACCTCGCGGCCATCACCGGCCCCGAGGTCGAGGCGATGGACGACGCGGCGCTGCGCGCGGTGGCGCACACCACGCGCGTGTTCGCCCGCGCCAGCCCCGAGCACAAGCTGCGCCTGGTGCGCGCGCTGCAGGCCAATGGCGAAATCGTCGCGATGACCGGCGACGGCGTCAACGACGCGCCGGCGCTGAAGCAGGCCGACGTCGGCGTGGCCATGGGCATGAAGGGCACCGAGGCCGCCAAGCAGGCCGGCGCCATCGTGCTCGCCGACGACAACTTCGCCTCGATCGCGCATGCGGTGGAGGAAGGGCGCACCGTCTACGACAACCTGCGCAAGACCGTGACCTTCCTGCTGCCGATCAACGGCGGCGAATCGCTGTCGCTGCTGCTGGCGGTGCTGATCGGCGTGGCCTTGCCGATCGCGCCGGCGCAGATCCTGTGGGTCAACATGGTCAGCTCGATCGCGCTGGCCTTGGTGCTGGCCTTCGAGCCGACCGAAGCCGACGTCATGCACCGCCCGCCGCGCCGGCCTGACGAGCCGATGCTGTCGCGCTTCGTGCTCTGGCGCATCGGTTTCGTCTCGACGCTGTTCCTGGCCGGCATCTTCGGCATGTTCGAGTGGGCGCTGTACCACGGCGCCTCGGTCGACACCGCGCGCACGGTCGCCGTCAACACGCTGGTGTGCATGGAGGTCTTCTATCTGTTCAGCGTGCGCTACCTCAAGGCGCCGTCGTTCACGCTGCAGGGAGTCAAGGGCACGCCGCGCGTGCTGGTGGCCGTGGCGGCCGTCTTCGTGCTGCAGCTGCTTTTCACCTACACGCCATTCATGCAGACCTTCTTCGCCACCACCGCGCTGCCGCTGACCACGGGTCTGGCGATCGTGGCGGTCGGGGTCGGCGTGCTGGTGGTGCTGGAACTGGAGAAGCTGATGCTGCGGCGCTTCGGCTGGATGCCGGACTGAAGGGGCGAGCGCGAGGTTGCGGCTGGTTCGACCACCGGCCCCGACCTGCGTCATGGCGCCACCCGTTTCGACGCCGCCTGCTCCCGCTGATCTGAAAGGACATGACCCAGACCACCGCCCCCGTCGCGATGCACGCGCCGTTTGCCGAGTTCGCGCTGCTGCTGCTGATCTGTGCCGTCGCCGGCGCGGTGTTCGTGCGCCTGCGCCAGCCGGTGCTGATCGCCTACATCGTGGTCGGCATCGTGGTCGGGCCGGCGGTGCTGGGGCTGGTGGCCGCCAACGAGCAGATCGACCTGCTGGCGCAGGTGGGCGTCACGGTGCTGCTGTTCGTCGTCGGCCTCAAGCTCGACCTGCACCACATCCGCCACATCGGGCCGGTCGCGCTGGCCACGGGCCTGGGCCAGCTGGCGTTCACCATCGCCTTCGGCTTTCTGATCATCCTCGTGCTCGGCAAGGCGCCGATGGAGGCGCTGTACGTCGCCGTCGCGCTGACCTTCTCCAGCACCATCATCATCGTCAAGCTGCTGTCCGACAAGCGCGAGCTGGACAGCCTGCATGGCCGCATCGCGGTGGGCTTCCTGATCGTGCAGGACCTTGCCGTGGTCATCGCGATGATGACGATGAGTGCGATGCGCGGCACCGGCGGCGCCGAAGGCGGCGACGTCGCGCTGCACGAGGTGCTGCTGTCGCTCGGCGGCCGGCTGGCGGCGGCGGCGCTGCTGATGTTCGTGCTGATGCGTTGGGTGCTGCCGGCCGTGGTCTCGGCGATGGCGCGCTCGCAGGAGCTGCTGCTGGTGTTTGCCATCGCCTGGGGTGTGGCCCTGGCGGGCTTCAGCGAGTGGGCCGGCTTCAGCAAGGAGGCCGGGGCCTTCCTCGCCGGGTTCTCGCTCGCCTCCACGCCCTACCGCGAGGCCATGAATGCCAGGCTGACCAGCATCCGCGATTTCCTGCTGCTGTTCTTCTTCATCGACTTGGGCGCCAGGCTCGAGCTGTCCACGCTGGGCGCCGAGGTGGTCCCTGCCGTGGTGCTGTCGCTGTTCGTGCTGATCGGCAATCCGCTGATCGTGATGGCCATCATGGGCTACATGGGCTTCCGCAAGCGCACCGGTTTCCTCGCGGGGCTGACGGTGGCGCAGATCAGCGAGTTCTCGATCGTCTTCGTGGCCATGGGCATCACGCTGGGCCATGTCGGTGTGCAGGCGCTGGGGCTGACCACGCTGGTGGGCTTAGTGACGATCACGGTGTCGACCTACATGATCCTGTACTCGCAGCCGCTGTATGAGCGCCTCGCGCCCTGGCTGGGCGCCTTCGAGCGGCGCCAGCCCTTGCGCGAGCTGGCGGTGGAGAACGACGACCCTGCGCTCGGGCGCGCCGACGTCATCGTCTGCGGCCTGGGCCGTTACGGCAGCCGCCTGCTGAGGCAATTGCGCACCGACGGCGTGCAGGCCATCGGTGTCGATTTCGACCCCGAGGCGGTGCGCGCCCTGCAGCTTCAGGGGCTGCCGGTGCATTTCGGCGATGGCGAGGACCCGGGCTTCTTCGAATCGCTGCCGCTGCAGCAGGCCGCATGGGTCGTGACCACGCTGCCGAGCTGGGAGTCGAACCGGGCGCTGCTGCATGCACTGCAGGAGGTCGGCTACCGCGGCCGGGTGGCGGCTGCGCCGCGCGACCCGGCACATGCGCGCGAGCTGGCCCAGGCCGGCGTGGCGCTGGTGCTCAACCCCTTCGACGACGCCGCCGACCATGCCGCGGCCCAACTGGCGCAACATCTGGCCCGCAAGGAGAACCCATCATGACAGCGCACAACCTGGTCCTGGCGGCCACCGATTTTTCGCCGGCTGCACGGCATGCGGCCGAGCGCGCGGCGCGCGTTGCCCACGAAACCGGCGCCGCGCTGTCGCTGCTGCACGTGCTGCCCGGCGGCAGCCTGGCCGAACTGCGCCAGTGGCTGGGTGCGGGGCATGTGCTGGAACAACAGCTGCACGCCGACACGCTGGCGCAGCTGCAACAGGCGGCGCAGGCGCTGCAGCTTGAACGCGGTGTGCCGGTCACCACGCTGCAGACCAGCGGCGTCGCCTTCGAGGAGATATCGCGCGAGGCCGAGCGCCAGGACGCTGCCGTGATGGTGCTCGGCGCACGCGGCATGGGCTTCATGCGCCGCCTGGTGCTGGGCAGCACCTCCGATCGGCTGCTGCGGCGCAGCACGCGGCCGCTGCTGGTGGTCAGGCAGATCCCGCACGAGCCCTACCGTCGTGCGCTGGTGGCGATCGACTTCTCGCCCTGGTCGTCGGCCGCGGTGCAGTCGGCACGGCGGGTGGCGCCGAGCGCGCGGCTGCTGCTGTTCAGTGTCTTCCAGGTGCCTTTCGAAGACAAACTGCACTTTGCCGGCGTCGATGCCGCGACCATCGAGCACTACCGGCGCCAGGCGCGCGCCCAGGCACTGCAGCGCCTGCACGCACTGGCGCAGCGCTCCGGCTTGAAGGCCGGCGAATGGGAGCCGCAGGTGGCCGAGGGCGACGCCTCGATGCGCATCGTCGAGACCGAACACGCGCTGGACAGCGATCTGGTGGTGCTGGGCAAGCATGGCCAGTCGGCCACCGAAGAGCTGCTGCTGGGCAGCGTCACCAAGCATGTGCTGGCCGAAGGCAGTGCCGACGTGCTGGTGTCGACGGCGCGCGAGCCATGATCTGAACCTTCGCCACCCCACCGACTCCCACGATGGATGTCGATCCAGGGCTTTGCAGGAGTCACCAAGATGAAACCGATCCGCCGCGTGCTCGTGGCCACCGACTTCTCCGCCGGTTCGGACGCTGCCGTCGAGCGTGCCGTGCGGATTTCGCGCGCCCATGGCGCCTGCATCGACCTGGTGCATGCCTTCGACATCAGTGCCTGGCAGGCCTTGCGCGCCGTGTTCGACCTCGGGCGCCTGAGCGGCCGGCCCTCACCCGAGGCAGGCCTGCGCGAGCGCCTGGAGGCACGGGCTGCCGCGCTGGCGGCACGCGAGGGTCTGGTGGTCGAAAGCCACTTCGGCGTCGGCGCGGCAGCGGCGGTGATCGAAGCGCGCGCGAGGGCGATGAATGCCGGCTTGCTGGTCATCGCGCGCCGCTCCGAGCCGGCAGCGCCTGGCGTCAGCAGCACACTGTTGCGCATCCTGCGCAGCGCCCCCTGCCCGTTGCTGGTGACCCGTGCCGGCGCGGCGGCGGACTACGCCCGGGTCCTGACGGCAGTCGACCTGCGCGAGGTGTCGCGCCAGGCTGCGGCCGACGCGCTGGAGCTGTTCCCGACGGCTGCGCACCGCTTGCTGTATGTCGTCGACCCGCAGTGGGAATCCGAGGTGCAGCGCGGTCATGGCGACGACGTACCGCTCGGCGAACTGATCGCATCGCTGCATGCCCGGGCGCAACTGCAGCTCGAAGCGCTGGCCGGCGAACTTGCCGCCGCCCGCGGCGTGACCGTGGACGTGGCGGTGGTCGAGGCCATCCCGGCGCTGGGCATCGTGCAGCATGCCGCCACCTGGCCGGCCGACTGCGTGGTCGTCGGGCGCCATGGCCAGGGCCTGGTGGCCGATGCCCTGCTCGGCAGCACCGCCCTGGATGCCATCCACCACAGCGGGCGCGACGTGCTGGTGGTGTCATGACAGGCAGCCGGCCGCTGCGGGCGCTGCGCTGGTTGTTCGCGCTGTGCCTGGCCACCGCAGGCGCCATGGCGGCAGCGGTCACCCCGGTGCGTGTGCTGCAGGTGCACGATGCCATCGGACCGGCCAGCGCCGACTACATCGTGCGCGGCATCGCCCAAGCTGGCGCGGCCGGCGCACCGCTGGTCGTGATCGAGCTCGACACGCCCGGCGGGCTGGACACGTCGATGCGGCAGATCGTGCAGGCGATCCTGGCCTCGCCGGTGCCGGTGGCGGTGTTCGTCAGCCCCGAAGGCGCCCGCGCCGCCAGCGCCGGCACCTACATCCTCTACGCCGCGCACGTCGCGGCCATGGCCCCGGCGACCACGCTGGGCGCGGCCACGCCGGTGGCCATCGGCCTGCCCGGCGCCGAGCGCAAGCCGCCGGCCGGCGACCCAGCAGCGCGCCCAACCGAAGGCCAGGCCAGCGGCGCGGCGGCCAGCGCGCCGCCGCCCGCGCTGGCCGATCCGATGAGCGCCAAGCAGGTGCACGATGCGTCCGCCTTCATCCGCGGGCTGGCGCAGCAGCGTGGCCGCAACGCCGAATGGGCCGAGCGCGCGGTGCGCGAGGCGGTCAGCCTGACGGCGCGCGAGGCGCTGGCCGCCAAGGTCATCGATGTGGTGGCCGATGATGTCAACGACCTGCTGACGCAGATCGACGGCCGCCGCGTGCGCCTGCACGGCGGCGAGCTGACGCTGGCCACACGCGCCCTGCCCACCGAGACGGTGCTGCCCGACTGGCGGCAACGGCTGCTGTCGGTGATCGCCAACCCGAGCTTCGCGCTGATCCTGATGATGATCGGCATCTACGGCCTGATCTTCGAGTTCTCGTCGCCCGGCTTCGGCCTGCCCGGTACCGTCGGGGCGATCTGCCTGCTGCTGGCGCTGTTCGCGCTGCAACTGCTGCCGGTCAACTATGCCGGGTTGGGTCTGATCCTGCTGGGCATTGCGCTGCTCGCGGCCGAACTGGTGAGCCCGAGCTTCGGCGTGCTCGGCGTCGGCGGCACCGTCGCCTTCGTCGCTGGCGGCCTGCTGCTGTTCGACCGCGACGTGCCCGGCTTCGGCGTGCCGCTGGCGCTGATCCTGGCGCTGGCCGCCAGCTCTGCCGCGATGGTGCTGCTCGGCGGCGGCATGGCGCTGCGTGCGCGCCGGCGGCCGGTGGTCAGCGGCCGCGAGGAGATGGTCGGCGCGAGCGGCCGCGTGCTGGCGGTCGGCACCGACAGCTGGGCCGAGGTGCATGGCGAACGCTGGAGGATCGACAGTACTGAGCCCCTGATGCCGGGCCAGGAGGTGCGCGTGCTGGCCATCGATGGGCTGACACTGCGGGTGCGCCCGGACACCCGCCCCGACGAAACCGTTCGCAAAGGAGCCTGACCATGTTCTTCGACCTGCAATTCGGCCTGGGCGGCGTGCTGGTGCTGCTGCTGATCCTGATGTTCAGCGCGCTGCGCGTGCTGCGCGAATACCAGCGCGGCGTGGTCTTCCAACTCGGCCGCTTCTGGAAGGTCAAGGGCCCAGGGCTGGTGCTGGTGATTCCCGGCATCCAGCAGATGGTCAAGGTGGATCTGCGCGTGGTGACGATGGATGTGCCGCCCCAGGACGTGATCTCGCGCGACAACGTCTCGGTCAAGGTCAACGCGGTGGTCTTCTTCCGCGTCGTTGACCCGCAGAAGGCCATCATCCAGGTCGAGGATTTCCTGATGGCCACCAGCCAGCTGGCGCAGACCACGCTGCGCGTGGTGCTGGGCAAGCACGAGCTCGACGAGATGCTGGCCGAGCGCGAACGGCTGAACCTGGACGTGCAGCAGATCCTGGACGCGCAGACCGACGCCTGGGGCATCAAGGTCACCAACGTCGAGATCAAGCACATCGACCTGAATGAATCGATGGTGCGCGCCATCGCGCGCCAGGCCGAGGCCGAACGCGAGCGGCGCGCCAAGGTGATCCACGCCGAAGGCGAGAAGCAGGCCGCGGTGTCGCTGCTGGAAGCTGCGCAGATGCTGGCGCAGCAGCCCGAGGCCATGCAGCTGCGCTACCTGCAGACGATGACCCAGGTGGCCGGCGACCGCGCCTCGACGATCGTCTTCCCGCTGCCGATGGACCTGCTGGGGCGGCTGCTCGACAAGAAGCCCGAGTCACGCTGAGCCCGCTCGCCAGATGAGCCTGGCCTGGTTGCTGGTGCAGTTGGCCCTGTGCGCGCTGCTCATCGCCCGCGCCGGCTTCGTGCTCAGCCGCAGCGCCGACCGGCTGGCCGCGCTCTACGGCTGGGGCCGCGGCTGGGTCGGGCTGGCGCTGCTGGCCTCGGTGACTTCGCTGCCCGAGCTGGCCAGCGGCATCAGCGCGGTGGCCTTCGTCGACGCGCCCAACCTGGCGGTGGGCAACGCGCTCGGCGCCTGTGTGATCAACCTGGTCTTCCTGGTCATCGTCGATGCGCTGCAGCGCCATCAGCCGATCTACCGCGCCGCCAGCACCACCCACCTGCTCTCGGCCGGCTTCGGCGTGGTGATGCTGGGCTTCGTCGCGCTGAGCCTGCTGATGGGCAGGCGCGCGCCCTCGCTGTTCGAAGTCGGCGCCTTCAGCCCGCTGCTGCTGGGCCTGTACCTGCTGGCGCTGCGCAGCGTGCACGCCCACGAGCAGCAGGCGCTGGCCGCCGCCGCGGCCGCGGCGCCGCCCGATGCGCCCGCGCCGCCATCCGCTGCCGTACAGCGCGAATGGCACCACTTCGGCCTGGCGGCCATCGCCGTCGTGGCCGCGGGGCTGTGGCTGCCCGAGGCCGCTGACCGCCTGGCGACCGAACTGCAGCTGTCGCGCAGCTTCGTCGGCACGATCCTGATGGCGCTGGTGACCACGCTGCCGGAAATGGCGGTCACCTTGTCGGCGCTGCGCCTCGGAGCGCTCGACATGGCTATCGGCAACCTGCTCGGCAGCAGCCTGTTCAACGTGATGATCCTGGCCATCGACGACCTGTTCTATCCCCACGGCCCGCTGCTGGCCGCCGCCGACGCGGTGCATGCGGGCACGGCGGTGACGGCCATGGTGATGAGCGGCCTGGTGATCATCGGGCTGGTGATGCGGCCGCAGGGCCGCGTGCTGCGTGTCACCAGTTGGATCAGCATCGCGTTGCTGTCCACCTACCTGGTCAACGTCGCACTGGTCTACCTGTCGGGAGCGTGACCTGCCGCAGCGGGCTCAGCGGGCCGCCCGCGCCGCGTTCTGCACGATGCCCTCGGCGATGCGCGGCAGCAGCGGCAGCGGCAGGTCGTGGCCCATGCCGGGCACGATGTCGGCCACCGCGCTGGGAATCTTCTGCACCAGATCGTGCGCGGCCGGCACCGGCACCAGCGGATCGGCCTCGCCGTGGATCACGCGGGTGGGCGCCACGATGCGGTGCAGCAGCGGCGAGCGGTCGCCGTCGGCCGCGACGGCGACCAGTTGCCGCGCCGTGCCGGCCGGACGGTAGGCGCGCGAGAACGAAGCCATCGCCCGCTGCTGCAGGCGCTGCGGATCGGGTGGATAGGCCGGGCTGCCGATCACCGACAGCACGTGCTTCATGTGCGCCATGTAGGTCGATGCATCGGGCGTCTGTGGCCGCGACAGCAGCACGCGCAGCACCCGCGGGTGCGCCTGCTTGAGATGGCGCGCACCCGAGGTGGTCATGATCAGCGTCAGGCTCTTGACGCGGCGCGGGTGCTTGGCAGCGAGGTGCTGCGCGATCATGCCGCCCATCGAGGCGCCGCAGATGTGCGCATGTTCGATGCCCAGCGCATCGAGCACGCCCAGCGCGTCGGCCGCCATGTCGGCCACCTGGTAGGGCGCGCGCACGCGCAGCCGCAGCCGCTGACGCAGCGCCTCGACCACCACGTTGGGCACGCCCAGTCGGTCGAAGCCCTGGCTCAGACCGACGTCGCGGTTGTCGTGGCGGATGACGCGAAAGCCCCGCTGCACCAGCATCTGCACCAGCTCGTCGGGCCAGCCTATGAGCTGCATGCCCAGGCCCATGATCAGCAGGATCGGCTCGCCGTGCTCGGGGCCCTGGATGTCGACCTCGATCTGCAGGCCGTTGGCAATGATCTGCATGTCAGTGGCGCCCGGCCGCCCGTAGCCACTGACCGCCCCCTTGGGGGGCAGGAGCGAAGCGAAGTGGGGGCAGTTTCATCAGTGGGTCGCCTTCGTGGCACGCTGCGGCGCTGCGCCGCGGAACAGCCAGCGCGGCACCGCCTGCGCGTCGAAGCGCTGCCAGTGCGCCGGGTCCTGACGCAGCCGGTCGGCCACCGCATACAGTGCCAGCGGGTTCACGCCCAGGCCCAGGTGGCTGGCATGGATCTCGATGTTCTCGGTGTGCGGTGCATCCTCGTTCAGGCTGCACTGCCATGCGACCACGCCATCGGTCTTGCTGTAGATCGACGTGGTGGGCACTGGCGGAGCGCGCTTCAGCCGCTCGGCGCGCACCGGATCGTGCCGCAACGGCCGCCCGCTGTAGAGCTCGTAGGCGCGGGCCACATTGGTGGCACGCACATGGCCCGAAAACGGTGAGCCCAGCGTGATGACGCAGCGGGTCTGCGGCTCCAGCTGCTTGGCCAGTTCGCGCGCGTACACACCGCCCAGGCTCCACCCGACCAGGCTGACCTTGCGATCGTGGCGCGACGCCACTTCGAGCACGCGCTCGCGGCAGGCCTCCAGCAGGCCGTCGCGCGGCCGGTTTCGGCCCAGACCCCAATCGTAGATGGCATATCCGAGCCCGCCAAGGAAATCACGCATCAGGCGCGTGCTCTGCTCCGACGCGCCCAGCCCGGGGAAGACGATCACAGGATGCCCGTCACCGGCTGGCAAGCGGCTGAGCCATGGCATCACCGCCAAGGTGGCCGCGTATTCCCAGGGTGCGCGGCCTTCCAGGAGCATCAGCCAGGGGCTTGGCGGGCGAATGTGGGGCGACGTATCAGCCATGTGGAGATCCCTTCGAAACGTTCGGCTCATAGTAGCCGCGCCGCATGGGTGCCATTGGAGCGCTTGCCCTAGATCACGGCGTCACCCAAGCGACATGCACGGGCCGCGCAGACCCGGTCACCCACCTGCACCGCGCTGCAGTGAGTTGGGGCCGAAGCGCCGCAGCGCAAGGGCCTCGTTGGCTGCCAGCGCACCCAGCACCAGCGCGCCGCCCCCCAACACGGCCAGCGACGGCGCCTCGTCGGTTCCGAGCCAGACCCAGAGCACGCCGAACACCACCTCCAGCAGGCCCAGCAGCGAGACCTCGGGGGCGCTGAGCACGCGGGCCACCCGCACCGCGAGCAGGCAGGGGATGGCCAATTGCACCACGCCGAGCAGCGCGAGCAGCCCCAGGTCGTGCGGCGTGGCCGTCAGTGGCAGCGACAAAGGCAGCGTCGCGGCCGCAGACAACAGCGCGCCCAGCAGCACCGGCGCCAGCATGTCCGGCGCGTCCTCGCCGGCGGCGTGCTGCACATGCTGCAGCAGCGTCCAGTTCACGGCCGCGGCGATGGGCACGCACAGCGCGACCGCGGTACCGATCCAGTGGCGCGGGTCGGAGCCGCTGAGCTCGTTGCCGTACATCCAGCCGATGCCGACCCCGGCAACGACGATCGCACCCCAGGTGCGCAGCGCCAGACGGTGTCCCAGCGCCACGCGTGCGGCGATGGCGGTGAGCAGCGGCGCGATGGCCATCGTCACCAGCACGTTGGCCACGGTGGTGAGCGTGATCGCGACCATGAAGGCGGTGTACATCACGCACCAGCACAGGCCCGACACCCACAGCGGCCGCCCGCCGCTGCGCAGCGTGCGCCATAGCCGCGCCGGGCCCTGCATCCAGCCGAGCAGCAGCAGCAGTGCCAGCGCGTTGAACAGGCTGCGCCAGAAGGTCAGCTCGAAGCCGCGTGCGCTGTCCAGATGTCGCGTGACGACGCCCGCGATGCTCCACATGAGCGTCACGCAGATCATCAGCAGAACGGCACGTCGATGGCTCAAGGCTGTTTCGAGGCCCGCGCAGCGGGCCGGGCGTCAATCAAGCTGGAGCCCCCTTGCTTGGCGGGGGCCGAGGGTCGCGGCTCCGAGCGTCCTGAGGGCGGTCGGACGGCCCGAGGGGCCCAAGCGCTACGAGGGCGCGGCCTGCAAGGCTGGGGGGTGCCCACGGAAAGGCGGTACGCCGAAGGGCATTCGCCTTTGCAAGGGCCGAGTTCAACCACCTTCACGCGAAGCACGCTTCCGCTCGTGTTCCTTCAGCCAGCGCTTACGAATGCGGATGCTCTTCGGGGTGATTTCCACCAACTCGTCGTCGGCGATGAACTCCACTGCGTACTCCAGCGTCAGGATGATCGGCGGGGTGATCTTGATCGCGTCTTCCTTGCCCGACACGCGGAAGTTGGTCAGCTGCTTGCCGCGCACTGCGTTGACCACCAGGTCGTTGTCGCGGCTGTGGATGCCAATGACCATGCCTTCGTACAACGGGTCGCCGGCCTTGACGAACATGCGGCCGCGGTCGTCCAGCTTGCCGAGCGAATAGGTCACCGCCTCGCCATCGTCCTGGCTGATCAGCACGCCGTTCTTGCGCCCGGCGATCTCGCCCTTGTAGGGTTCGTAGCCGTCGAAGATATTGCTGATGAGCCCTGTGCCGCGCGTCAGGTTCAGGAACTCGTTCTGGAAGCCGATCAGGCCGCGCGCCGGGATGCGGTACTCCAGGCGCACCCGGCCCATGCCGTCGGGCTCCATGTTCACCAGCTCGGCCTTGCGCTCGCCCAGGGCCTGCATCACCGCGCCCTGGTGCTGGTCTTCGACGTCGGCGGTGACCAGCTCGATCGGCTCTTGGCGCTCGCCGTTCACTTCATGGAACACCACGCGCGGCTTGCTCACGGCCAGTTCGTAGCCCTCGCGGCGCATCGTTTCGAGCAGGATGGTCAGGTGCAGTTCGCCGCGGCCGGAGACTTCGAAGATGCCGTCCTCGTCGGTCTCTTTCACCTTCATCGCCACGTTGCTCTGCAGCTCGCGGTCCAGGCGGTCGCGGATCTGGCGGCTGGTGACGAACTTGCCCTCGCGCCCGGCCAGCGGCGAGTTGTTGACGCAGAAGTTCATGGTCAACGTCGGCTCATCGACGTTGAGCATCGGCAGCGGCACTGGGTTGTCGATGTCGGTCAGCGTGACACCGATGCCGATGCCTTCGATGCCGTTGATCAGCACGATGTCGCCGGGGCCGGCCTCGGTGGCCTGCTTGCGCTCCAGGCCCTCAAACTTGAGCACCTGGTTGACGCGCGCCTTGATGGGCGTGCTGTCCGGCCCGCTGTAGACGGCAACGTCCTGCATGGGTTTCAGCGTGCCCTGATTGACGCGGCCGATACCGATGCGCCCGACGTAGGTGGAATAGTCCAGCGAGCAGATCTGCAACTGCAGCGGCGCGTCGGCGCTGCCTTCGTGCGCCGGCACATGCTCGAGCATGGCGTCGAACAGCGGCGTCAGGTCGGTGCCCACCTCACCCTGTTTCAGCGTAGCCCAGCCGTTCAGGCCCGAGGCGAAGATCACCGGGAAATCGAGCTGCGCTTCGGTGGCATGCAGCTTGTCGAACAGGTCGAAGGTGGCGTTGATGACGTAGTCGGGCCGCGCACCGGGCCGGTCGACCTTGTTGACCACGACGATGGGCTTCAGGCCCAGTGCCAGCGCCTTTTTGGTGACGAAGCGAGTCTGCGGCATCGGACCTTCGACCGCATCGACCAGCAGCAGCACGCTGTCGACCATCGACAGCACGCGCTCGACCTCGCCGCCGAAGTCGGCGTGGCCGGGTGTGTCGACGATGTTGATGTGCGTGCCCTTCCATTCCACCGCGCAGTTCTTGGCCAGGATGGTGATGCCGCGTTCCTTTTCCAGGTCGTTGCTGTCCATCACCCGTTCGGCCACCTTCTCGTTCTCGCGGAAGGTGCCGCTCTGGCGTAGCAGCTGGTCGACCAGCGTGGTCTTGCCATGATCGACGTGGGCGATGATGGCGATGTTGCGGATCTGGCGGGTCATGGCAGGCTTTCTAAGGAATTCAGTCCCGCCACTTCGGCGGGTGAGAGCAGGCGGTCGGCAATCAGTTCGCCGCCTGCGATATGGGCACTGCCCAGGAAGGCGTCGGCGGGCCCGTAGACGCGCACGGCCGCCGCGTCGGCCAGACTGACGCGGCGACGCAGCCCGGTCAAGAAGCGGCCAGCCTCGTCGTCGGGCAGGTGCACTTGCGGCCAGTCGGCCAGCAGCGCATCGGCCGGCAGCAGCAGCGCGTCACGCTCGGCTTCGCTCATGGCCGCCAGCTGGTCCAGCGTCACCGTGTCTTGCAGGCCCAGCGCGCCGCTGGCAGTGCGGCGCAGCGCAGCCAGGTGGGCACCGCAGCCGAGCTGCCTGCCGATGTCCTCGGCCAACGTACGGATGTAGGTGCCCTTGCTGCAGCGCACGTCGAGCACCAGCCGTTCGTGCTGCCAGTCGATCACATCGATGCGATGGATGGTGACGCTGCGTGCGGAGCGTTCCACCTCGATGCCGGCGCGCGCATAGTCATACAGCGCCCTGCCCTCGTGCTTCAGTGCCGAATGCATCGGCGGCACCTGCTCGATGCAGCCGGTGAAGCGCGCGCAGGCGACGTCGATCGCCGCACGGTCCACGATCACCTCGCGCTCCTGCAGCAGCGTGCCTTCGGCATCGCCGGTGCTCGTGGTCTCGCCCAGGCGCAGCGTGGCGCAGTAGGCCTTGTCGGCGTCCAGGCTGACCTGGGAGAACTTGGTGGCAGCGCCGAAGCACAGCGGCAGCAGCCCGGTGGCCAGCGGGTCCAGCGTGCCGGTATGGCCGGCCTTCTCGGCGCGGAACAGCCGCTTGGCCTTTTGCAGCGCGTCGTTGCTCGTCCAGCCCAGCGGCTTGTCGAGCAGCAGCACGCCGTGCACGGTACGGCGTGGAACACGAACGCGCGACGGCAGGTTCATACGGCCCGCCCGGCGCCTGCCGCGCCGGCCCCCCGAAGGGGCGCGAGCCATCTTGGGGCGGCCCGGCGATGGCTCACTCGTCGTCCTTCGCACGGGTCGCGTTGGCCTTGGCGATCAAAGCACTCAAGTCGGCGGCGCGTTCGGTCGTGCGGTCGAAGTGGAAGTGCAACGTCGGCACCGTGTGGATCTGCAGCTTCTTGAACAGGCTGTTGCGCAGGAAGCCGGCGGCCTCGTTCAAGGCCAGCTCGCATTCGGCCACGTCGCCGCTGAGCAGCGAGAAGAAGATCTTGGCGTGCGCATAGTCGGGCGTGACCTCGACCGCGTTGATCGTGACCATGCCGATGCGCGGGTCCTTCAGCTCGCGCAAAAGCACGGCCACGTCGCGCTGGATCTGGTCGGCGACGCGGAAACCGCGGTTGGGGATGGATCGTTTGTGGCGCATGGAGTGTGGGGGTTATCGGACCTGTGAAACGACAAACCCCGCCTTCTTTGCGGAAGGCGGGGTCTGGTTCAGACGACAGCCACCGCTACAGGGTGCGTGCGACTTCCTTGACCTCGAAGAACTCCAGCTGGTCGCCCTCGGCGATGTCGTTGTAGTTCTTGATCTTGACGCCGCACTCGAAGCCTTCCTTGACCTCTCGCACGTCCTCCTTCATGCGCTTGACGCTGTCCACCTCGCCGGAGAAGACGACGACGTTGTCGCGCAGGATGCGCACGCGCGCGCCGCGGCGGGCCACGCCGGCGGTGACCATGCAGCCGGCCACCGTGCCGATCTTCGAGGCCACGAACTTAGTGCGGATCTCGGCCGTGCCGATGACCTCTTCGCGCTGCTCCGGGGCGAGCATGCCGGTCATCGCCGCCTTCACCTCGTCGACCGCGTCGTAGATGATGGTGTAGTAGCGCAGGTCGACGCTGTTGCCTTCGGCCAGCTTGCGCGCGCCGGCATCGGCTCGCACGTTGAAGCCGATGATCACCGCCTTGGAGGCGATGGCCAGGTTGACGTCGCTTTCGCTGATGCCGCCGACCGCCGAGTGCACGATCTGGATCTTGACTTCGTCGGTGCTGAGCTTCTGCAGTGCCTGGGCCAGCGCTTCCTGCGAGCCCTGCACGTCGGCCTTGACGATCAGCGGCAGCATCTGCGCTTCGCCCTGGCCCATGTCGGCGAACATGTTCTCCAGCTTGGCCGCCTGCTTGGTGGCCAGCTTGACGTCGCGGTACTTGCCCTGGCGGAAGGTGGCGATCTCGCGTGCCCGGCGTTCGTCGCCCAGCACCATGAAGTCGTCGCCGGCTTGCGGCACCTCGGTCAAACCCTGGATCTCCACCGGGATCGACGGGCCGGCCTCGTCGGCGGCCTTGCCGTTCTCGTCGAGCATCGCGCGCACGCGGCCGTAGCTGGAGCCGGCGAGCACGACATCGCCCTTCTTCAACGTGCCGCTTTGCACCAGCACGGTGGCCACCGGGCCGCGGCCCTTGTCCAGACGCGCTTCAATGACGATACCCTTGGCCATGGCCTCGGTCGGCGCCTTCAGTTCCAGCACCTCGGCCTGCAGCAGCACCTGTTCGAGCAGGTCGTCGATGCCTTGGCCGGTCTTGGCCGACACCGCCACGAAGGGCGAATCGCCACCGAAATCCTCGGGCACCACCTGTTCGGCGACGAGCTCGCTCTTCACGCGCTCGGCATTAGCCTCGGGTTTGTCGATCTTGTTCATCGCCACGATGATCGGCACGCCCGCCGCCTTGGCGTGCGAGATCGCTTCCTTGGTCTGCGGCATGACGCCGTCGTCGGCTGCCACCACCAGCACCACCAGGTCGGTGGCCTTGGCGCCGCGTGCACGCATCGCCGTGAAGGCGGCGTGGCCCGGGGTGTCCAGGAAGGTGATCATGCCGCGCGGCGTTTCCACGTGGTAGGCACCGATGTGCTGGGTGATGCCGCCGGCTTCGCCCGACGCCACGCGCGTGGTGCGGATGTAGTCGAGCAGCGAGGTCTTGCCGTGGTCGACGTGGCCCATCACCGTGACCACCGGGGCGCGCGGCTTGTCTTCGCCGGTGGTCGCGGCTTCTTCCTCCTCGAGGAAGGCTTCCGGGTCGTCCAGCTTGGCGGCCAGCGCCGTGTGGCCCATTTCCTCGACCAGAATCATGGCCGTTTCCTGGTCCAGCTGCTGGTTGATAGTGACCATCTGGCCCAGCTTCATGAGGTGCTTGATCAGCTCGGAGGCCTTGATCGACATCTTGTGCGCCAGGTCGGCGACGCTGATGGTCTCGGGCACGTGCACTTCCTGCACCGTGAATTCGGCCGGCGCGTTGTAGCCGCTGCTGCCACCGTCGCGGTGGTCGCCACGGCGCGCACCGCGCGGCGCACGCCAGCCCGGCCGGCCGGCTGCGCCGCCATCGGTGCGCGGCTTGAGCGCACGCTTCTTGGCGGCGTCATCGGCCCAGCTGGAGGACAGCTTCTCGGACTTGAGCGCCTTCTTGTCGCCCGGCTTGGCGGCCGTGGTGGCTGCGCCCGGCGCGGCCTTGGGCTTGTGGATCGTGCCGGTGATGCCTTCCTTGTTGGGGTCGGCAGGCTTGGCTGGCTCGGGCGCCTTGGCGATGAGCACCTTCTTCGGTGCATTCATCATCGCGCGGATCGCGGCGGCCTCGTTCTCGGCCACCTTGCGGCGGCGGTCCAGGTCGGCCTGACGCTGCTTGTCCTCGGCCTCGATGGTCGAGGCCTTGATGACACGCAAGACCGGCTTCGGTGCCTCGGCGGTGGGTTCGGGCGCAGCCACTGCGGCGGCGGGCGCCGCGTCCGCTGGTGCGGCTGCCTTGTCCTCCTTCTTGGCTGCGGCGGCGGCTGCTGCAGCAGCTTCGGCTGCCTCAGCCTGCTCGCGCGCATGAGCTTCGGCGGCCTCGCGTTCGGCACGTTCTAGCTCTTCGCGCACGCGGCGGCGCTCGGCGAGCTCGGCTTCCTGGATGCGGATGGCTTCGGCCTGCGCCTGGGCTTCGGCCTCGCGGCGCGCCAGCTCGGCTTGTTCGGCTTCGGCTGCAGCGGCCGCGGCGGCTTCGTCCATGCCCGGCGCGACGTCATCGCGCTTAACGAAGACACGCTTCTTGCGCACCTCGACCTGGATCGTACGTGCCTTGCCGCTGGCGTCGGCCTGCTTGATCTCGCTGGTCGACTTGCGTACCAGCGTGATCTTCTTGCGCTCGGTGCCGGCCGTGCCGTGCGAGCTGCGCAGGAACTCCAGCAGGCGCTCTTTGTCGGTTTCGGTCAGCGTTTCGTCAGCGGACTTCTTCGCGACTCCGGCCGACTCCAACTGCTCGAGCAGTGCGGCCGCGGGCCGGTTCAGCTCCGTGGCTAGCTGGGCGACGGTGGTCACGGCCATTGTGGGTTTTCCTTCAGTGCAGCTTGTGGGTGGTCAGGCGGTGGTGCGGCCTTGCTCAGGCGGTGAACCAGTGTTCACGCGCCTTCATGATCAGGGCCTTGGCCTGCTCCTCGTCCATGCCGGTCATCTCGGTCAGTTCGTCGACTGCCAGGTCGGCCAGGTCGTCGCGGGTATGGATGCCGCCGTCGGACAGCTTGCCGATCAGGTCGGGCGTCAGACCTTCGAGGTCGCGCAGGTCCTGCGAGACGTCGTCGACCTTCTCTTCGCGGGCGATTTCCATTGTCAGCAGTGCGTCCTTGGCGCGGGTGCGCAACTCGTTGACCGTGTCCTCGTCGAAGGACTCGATCTCGAGCATTTCCTGCAGCGGCACGTAGGCCACTTCTTCCAGGCTGGTGAAGCCCTCAGCGATGAGGATGTCGGCCACCTCGACGTCGACGTCGAGCTTGTCGACGAACAGTTGGCGTACCGAGTCGGATTCCTCGCTCTGCTTGGCCTGCGATTCCTCGGCGGTCATGATGTTGATGCGCCAGCCGGTCAGCTCGGAGGCCAGGCGCACGTTCTGCCCGCCGCGGCCGATTGCGATGGCGAGGTTCTCCTCGTCGACCACCACGTCCATCGCGTGCTTTTCCTCGTCGACCACGATCGACTGCACGTTGGCCGGCGCCAGCGCGCCGATGACGAACTGCGCCGGGTCGTCGGACCACAGCACGATGTCCACCCGCTCGCCGGCCAGTTCGGTGGTCACGCCGTTGACGCGCGAGCCGCGCACACCGACGCAGGTGCCGATCGGGTCGACACGGCGGTCATGGCTGACCACGGCGATCTTGGCGCGCGAGCCCGGGTCGCGGGCGCAGCTCTTGATCTCCAGCAGGCCCTGCTCGATCTCGGGCACTTCCTGGCGGAACAGCTCCATCATGAAGCCCGGGCTGCTGCGCGATAGCATGATCTGCGCGCCGCGCTGCGTCGGGTCGATGCCGGCGATGAAGGCGCGCACGCGGTCACCGCTGCGCAGGTTTTCCTTCGGGATCGTCTCGCTGCGCTTCAGGCGGCCTTCGACGCGACCCGACTCAACGATGATGTCGCCCTTGTCCAGCCTTTTCACGGTACCGACGAAGATCTTCTCGCCTCGCGACAGGAAGTCGTTGAGCAGCTGCTCGCGCTCGGCGTCACGGATCTTCTGCAGAATCACCTGCTTGGCGGCCTGCGCGCCGATGCGGCCGATGGGCACCGAGTCGATCGGCTGCTCGATGTAGTCGTCGACCTCGATGTCGGGGATCTGTTCCTGCGCTTCGAACAGCAGCGTCTCGGCGTCGGGTATCTGCAGCCCGGCTTCGTTGGGCACGACATGCCAGCGGCGGAAGGTCTCGTATTCGCCGCTCTCGCGGTCGACCGACACACGGATGTCGACCTCGCCGCCATGCAGCTTCTTGGTTGCCGAGGCGAGCGCCGACTCGACCGCGTCGAAGACCACGTCGAGTTCGACGCTCTTCTCGCGCGAGATGGCGTCCACCAGCATCAGCATTTCGCGATTCATCCTGTCTGACCTCCGTCTGCACCGTGCAGCTGCACCGCTGCAGGCTGCGCGCCGGGCATCCTGCGTGCCCGGCCCTTGAAATCGAGCACCGGCACCAGCCGCGCCTCGCGCACTTCGTCAAGCTGGAAGTCCAGCGCCTGCTCGGCCTTGTCGCCGCTCAGCATCAGGCGCCAGCCCTCGCCGGCCGCCACCAGCTGGCCGCGGTAGTGTTTCCTGCCCTTGAACGCTTCCTTCAGGGTCACGTTGACTTCGTGCCCGGCAAAGCGCTCATAGTCAGCGGGGCGCTTCAGAGGCCGGTCGAGGCCCGGCGAGGACACTTCCAGACGCTCGTAAGCAACGGCCTCGACCTCGAGCACATACTGCAACTGGCGGGTGACGCGTTCGCAGTCCTCGACCGTCACCGATTCGGCTTCACCGGCGGGGTAGCTGCGCCCCGGGACGCGGTCGATGGTCACGCGCAGCAATCCAGCGGCAGAGCGTTCCACATCCACCAACTCGTAGTCCAAGCCGGTGACCGTGCGCTCGATCGTCGTGTGCCAGTGCGTCGTTGCCAAATCCGTCTACCGCCCCCATCACAATTCGCCCGAGACCAGCCTGGCCGATGCTCGGCCGGGCAAGACACTGTTCGAAATGCGATCAACCATAAAAAATGGGCTGGATCAGATCCGCCCATGCAGTGTGTCAGCGAAAGTCGCATTGTAACCTCAGGTGAGGGTCCCGGCAAGGCGAGCTCCGCGTCGCGCTGCAATGGCCGGAGCATCCACGGGGCGCCGTGCCAGAATCCCGGCCCAATGTCACCGGCCCACGGCAGCGTTGCCCGGGCCCCATCGGGAGCACACATGGGATTCCTCGCAGGCAAGAGGCTGGTCATCACCGGGCTGCTGTCGAACCGCTCGATCGCCTACGGCATTGCCAAGGCCTGCCACCGCGAGGGCGCCGAACTGGCCTTCAGCTATGTCGGCGAGCGTTTCCGCGACCGCATCGTCGAGTTCGCCAACGAATTTGGCAGCCAGCTGGTGTTCGACTGCGACGTTGGCAGCGATGCCCAAATCGAGGCCATGTTCGAGCAGCTCGGCGCGGCCTGGCCGCAGTTCGACGGCTTCGTGCATTCGATCGGCTTCGCGCCACGCGAGGCCATTGCCGGCGACTTCCTCGAAGGCCTGTCGCGCGAGGCCTTCCGCATCGCGCACGACATCTCGGCCTACAGCTTCCCCGCACTGGCCAAGGCCGCCCTGCCCCGCCTGCGCCCCGGCAGCTCACTGCTGACGCTGACCTACCTGGGCGCCGAGCGCGCCGTGCCCAACTACAACACCATGGGCCTGGCCAAGGCTTCGCTCGAGGCCAGCGTGCGCTACCTGGCAGCCAACCTGGGCCCAAAGGGTATCCGCGTCAACGGCCTCTCGGCTGGGCCGATCCGCACACTGGCAGCGTCGGGCATCAAGGACTTCGGCAAGCTGCTCGACGTGGTGGCCAAGTCGGCACCCTTGCGCCGCAACGTGAGCATCGACGATGTCGGTAACGTCGCAGCCTTCCTGTTGTCCGACCTGGCGGCCGGCGTCACCGCCGGGATCACCTATGTCGACGGCGGCTTCAGCCAGGTGGCGCTGAGCGTGGTCGAGGTGCCGGCTCCCGCAGCCTGAAGCTCAGGCGTCCAGCGCACGGGCCGCACCGCGCAGCGCCGGCTCGCCGCCCGGCTGGATCACGTGCACGGGAATGCGGCTCAGGTAGCCTGCAAAGCGCCCCTTCTGCTCGAAGCGCTGACGGAACCGCGAAGCATCGATGCGCGTGCCGAGCCGCGGCACGATGCCACCGCCGATGTACACGCCGCCCAGCGCACCGAGGGTCAGCGCCAGGTTTCCGGCCACGTTGCCCAGCAGACTGAGAAACAGCTCCAGCGCCGCTTCGCAGGCGGGGTCGCTGCACTGCAGCCCTCGCTCGCTGATTTGCGCGGCGCTCAGCGACTCGGCGGCCTGGCCGTGCAGCGCCGCCCAGGCCTGGTACAGGTTCACCAGGCCCTGGCCCGACAGCGCGCGTTCGGCTGACGCATGGCCGAATCGGTGGCGCAGCCAGTCAATGACGGCCGCTTCCGCGTCGTCGGCCGCAGCCAGCGTGACATGGCCGCCCTCTCCGCTGAGCACCGAATCCGCCCCGTTGACGCCACGGATCAGCCCCGACACGCCCAGGCCGGTGCCCGGGCCCAGCAGTGCCAGCGGCGCCCCGAGCACAGCCGTGCCGCCACCGACCGGGCGCAACTCGTTCGGCCGCAGCGTCGGCAATGCCAGCGCCAGCGCGGCAAAGTCGTTGACGAACAGCAGGCGCTGCAGGCCCAGCGCCTGACGCATCGCCTCGATCGAGAACTCCCAGTCACGGTTGGTCATGCGCACCTGGTCGCCGTCGATCGGGTTGGCAATTCCGATGGCGCCGATTTGCGGCTGCGGCCGCCCTGGTTCGGCCAGGTAGCGGCACAGCACCGCCTGCAGTGACTCGAAGTCGGCGCAACGGTACTGCGCCAGCGCCTCGATGGCCGCACCCGGGCCGGATTGCAGCGCGAAGCGGGCGTTGGTTCCGCCCACGTCGCCGAGCAGCCGCCAGGCTGGTCGAAGGCCGCCGGCGCCCACGCTCAGACCGACTGGCGCACGCAGTCGACGTAGTAGCGCCGCTGGCCGTCGGCGCCTTCTTCGTCGACCAGGCCGTGCACGTCGGTGTCGAATCCAGGGAACGCGGCATTGAACTGCCGCGTGAAGCGCAGGAAGTCGACGATCTTGCGGTTGAAGCGCTCGCCCGGGATCAGCAGCGGGATGCCCGGCGGATAGGGCGTGAGCAGGCTGGTGGTGATGCGCCCTTCCAGCGCGTCGATCTCGACGCGCTCGGTCTCGCGGTGCGCGATACGAGCGAAGGCGTCGCTGGGCTTCATCGCCGGGTGCAGGTCGGACAGGTACATCTCGGTCACCAGCCGGGCGATGTCGCCCTTGGCATACATGTCGTGGATGTTGTGGCACAGGTCGCGCAGCCCCGTGCGTTCGTAACGCGGGTGTGCGGCACAGAACTCGGGCAGCACGCGCCACATCGGCGCGTTCTTGTCGTAGTCGTCCTTGAACTGCTGCAGCGCGGTGAGCATCGTGTTCCAGCGGCCCTTGGTGATGCCGATGGTGAACATGATGAAGAACGAGTACAGGCCCGTCTTCTCGACCACGATGCCGTGCTCGGCCAGGTACTTGGTGACGATGGCCGCTGGAATGCCGTTCTTGGCGAACTTGCCGCTGACATCCAGGCCCGGCGTGATGATCGTGCTCTTGATCGGGTCCAGCAGGTTGAAGCCGGGCGCCAGGTCGCCGAAGCCATGCCACTTGTCGCCGGCCTTCAGCACCCAGTTCTCGGCCGTGCCGATGCCTTCGGCAGCCAGCTTTTCCGGGCCCCAGACCTTGAACCACCAGTCACGGCCGAACTCCTTCTCGACCTTGCGCATCGCGCGGCGGAAGTCCAGCGCTTCGGCAATGCTTTCTTCCACCAGCGCCGTGCCGCCCGGCGTTTCCATCATCGCCGCAGCCACGTCGCAGCTGGCGATGATGGCGTACTGCGGGCTGGTGCTGGTGTGCATCAGGTAGGCCTCGTTGAACAGGTGCCGGTCCAGCTTGCGGTTCTGGGCGTCCTGCACCAGCACCTGGCTCGCCTGGCTCAAGCCGGCCAGCAACTTGTGCGTGCTCTGCGTGGCAAAGACCAGCTGGTTCTTCGGCCGCGGTCGCTTCTTCCCCATGGCATGGAACTGGCCGTAGAAGCTGTGGAAGGCCGCATGCGGCAGCCAGGCCTCGTCGAAGTGCAGCGTGTCGATGTAGCCGTCGAGCGCGTGCTTGATGGTCTCGGTGTTGTAGAGCACGCCGTCATAGGTGCTCTGCGTCAAGGTCAGGATGCGCGGCTTGACCTTGTTCGGGTCCACGCCCTCGAGCAGCGGGTTGGCGGCGATCTTCGCGCGGATGGCCTCGGGTGCGAACTCCGACTGCGGGATCGGACCGATGATGCCGTAGTGGTTGCGCGTGGGCCGCAGGAACACCGGCACCGCGCCGGTCATGATGATCGAGTGCAGGATGCTCTTGTGGCAGTTGCGGTCGACCACCACCACGTCGCCCGGCGCCACGGTGTGGTGCCAGACCATCTTGTTGCTGGTGCTGGTCCCGTTGGTGACGAAGAAGCAGTGGTCGGCATTGAAGATGCGCGCCGCGTTCCGTTCGCTGGCCGCCACCGGGCCGGTGTGGTCGAGCAGCTGGCCGAGTTCCTCCACCGCATTGCAGACGTCGGCGCGCAGCATGTTCTCGCCGAAGAACTGGTGGAACATCTGCCCGACGGGGCTCTTCAGGAAGGCCACACCGCCCGAGTGCCCTGGGCAGTGCCATGAATAGCTGCCGTCCTGCGCATAGTCCATCAGCGCCTTGAAGAACGGCGGCGCCAGCCCGTCCAGGTAGCTCTTGGCCTCGCGGATGATGTGCCGGGCCACGAATTCCGGCGTGTCCTCGAACATGTGGATGAAGCCGTGCAGCTCGCGCAGGATGTCGTTGGGGATGTGCTGGCTGGTGCGCGTCTCGCCGTAGATGTAGATC
>JAGTRL010000303.1 GCA_018261815.1 Pseudomonadota bacterium | reverse complement strand
ATGAGCGAGGAGGATCTGCGAGCGGTGAACCGCATTCCGCCGCGAATGCTGGTCAAGGCCGGCTCCACGCTGCTGGTGCCGCGCAGCGCGCACAAGAACACCGACGTGCCCGGCCAGGTGGCAGACAACGCGATGATGCTGCTGGCACCGGACCGTCCACCGGGCAAGCGCATCACCTTCAAGGCTGGCAAGGGTGGCGATACGGTGGCTGGCGTGGCGAAACGCTACCGAGTCAGTGCCGCGCAGGTGGCGCAGTGGAACGACGTGGACACCGGCGCGCGCTTCAAGCCGGGCCAGACCATCGTCGTCGTCAAACCCGTGGCTGCCAAGAAGAGCGGCCGGACCTCGACCGCGGTGACTGCGCAGCGCCCGGCTGCGGCGAAGGCCCCGGCCAAGCGCACGGCCGCGGCCAAGCCGGCGGCCAAGCCCAACGCCAAGGTGGCCGCGTCGCGCGGCAGTTCCAAGCTGTAGCGGCGCCGGTGGGGCGTCAGCGCCGGTCGACCAGCGCGTGGGCGATGGTGCTCAGATCCACGTACTCCAGCTCGCTGCCTGCCGGTACGCCACGCGCCAGCCGCGTGACCTTCAGCCCACGTGAGCGCAGGGCCTCACCCAGTGCATGGGCCGTGGCCTCGCCCTCGGCGCTGAAACCGGTGGCCAGGATCACCTCCTCGACGACGCCGTCCGTGGCGCGGTCGAGCAGCGGCATCACGCCGATGTCGTTGACTCCGATGCCGTCGAGCGGACTGAGGCGACCCATCAGCACGAAGTACAGGCCGCGGTAGCCTCCGCTGCGTTCCAGCGCCGCCTGGTCGGCGGGGGTTTCCACCACGCACAGCAGCCGCGCATCACGCGCGGCGTCCTCGCAGGTGGCGCAGACGCGGTGTTCGGTGAAGGTGTGACAGCGCTGGCAATGCTGCATCTGCGCCAGTGCCTGCTGCAGCGCCGTGGCCAGCCTGCCGGCACCGCCGCGATCGTTCTGCAGCAGGTGGTAGGCCATGCGCTGTGCCGACTTCTGGCCCACGCCGGGAAGCCGGCGCAAGGCATCGATCAGTGCATCGAGGCTGGCTTCGGCCATCCGGCGCCAGCGCTCTAGAACGGGAACTTCATGCCCGGCGGCAGCGGCATGCCAGCGGTCAGCGCGCCCATCTTTTCCTGGCTCACGGTCTCGGCACGGCGCACCGCGTCGTTGAAGGCGGCGGCCACCAGGTCCTCGAGCATGTCCTTGTCGTCGCCCAGCAGGCTGGGGTCGATGGCCACGCGCCGCACGTCGTGCTTGCAGGTCATCACCACCTTGACCAGCCCGGCGCCGGACTGGCCTTCGACCTCGATCGACGCCAGCTCTTCCTGGGCGCGCTTCATGTTGTCCTGCATCGCCTGCGCCTGCTTCATCAGGCCGGCCAGCTGGTTCTTCATCATGGTGTGGGTTCCTCTTGGGTCAGATGGGTTTGATCGAGCCGGGCACGATGCGCGCGGTGCTGAACTGCGACATCAGCTCGACGACGAGCGGGTCATTGCGGATGGCCGACTCGGCCAGGTGCTGGCGACGCTCGCGCTCGACGGCGTCGCGGCGCGACGGCGAATCCTGCGGCACCTGGGCATGCAGCACCAGTTGCAGCGGCTGGCCCAGCTCGGCGCTCAATGCCTGGCACAGCTTGTCGCGCAGCGCGTCGGTGCGCAGCGAATCGCGCTCCACCAGCAAATGCCAGGTCGGCGGCCGGGTGGTCCCGTCGATGCGGTCCAAGCCCGCCTGCGCGGCCAGCTCGCGCACCAGCGCCGCCACGCTCCCGGAGCGCACCAGGCGGCCGACCAGCTCGGCCCAACGCTCGCCCAGCGGCGATGCGACAAAAGCCACAGCGGCCTGCGGCGGCGCAGCCAGCACGGCCAGCGCCGGCGGTGCCGGTGCACGCAAGGCCGCGCTGCCGCTGGCGGCAGGCAGCTCGTCCTCCGGTGGCGGAAGGTCGACCCACGGCGGTGGCTCCAGGTCCTGTGCCTGAGCCCGGCGAGCTGCCGGCGCGGCCGGTGCTGCGGAGGCTGCAGACTGGGCAGGCGCGGGCGGCGGCGGGGTCGCCAGATGCGGCGCGGCGGCCGCGCGTTCTCGCGGCGGCGGCTGCATGTCGGCCGACGGCGGTGCGAAGGCCAGCATGCGCAGCAGCACCATCGTCAGCGCGCTGTATTCGTCGGACATCAGGCTCAGTTCGCCCCGCCCCTGCAAGACGATGCTGTAGAGCAGCTGCGTCTCGTCGGCGGGCAGCAACGTGGCCAGGCGCACGGCATCGGCCAGGTCTGGGTCGATGCCGTCCAACGTGCCAGGCACGGCCTGCTCCACCGCCATGTGCTGCAGCAGCACCGCCATGCTTTCCAGCGTGCCGTCTGCCGACAAACCCAGCGAGCGCAGGCTGTCCAGACGCGCGAGCAGGCCTGGCCCGTCGCGCCGCGCCAACGCCTCGACCAGCGCGGCCGCGTGGCCCTGGTCCACCGCGCCGAGCATCGCGCGCACGCCGGCTTCCTCGAGCCGGCCGCTGCCGTAGGCGATGGCCTGGTCGGTGAGAGACAACGCATCGCGCATCGAACCACGCGCCGCTCGCGACAGCAGGCGCAGCGAGGCCGTGTCGCTGGCCACGCCCTCGGCCTGCAGCACCTGCTGCAGATGCTGCTGCACCACCTCGGGCGGCATCGGCCGCAGGTTGAACTGCAGGCAGCGGCTCAGCACCGTCGGCAGCATCTTCTCCGGGTCGGTGGTGGCGAGCACGAACTTGAGGTACTCCGGCGGCTCCTCCAGCGTCTTCAGCAGCGCGCTGAACGCGTCCTTGGTGAGCTGGTGCGCCTCGTCGATCATGAACACCTTGAAGCGACCGATGCCAGGCTTGTAGGCGGCACGTTCGAGCAGGTCGCGGGCCTCGTCGATGCCGCGGTTGGAGGCGGCATCGAGCTCGACATAGTCCATATAGCGGTCTTCGTCGATCTCGACACAGGCGCTGCACACGCCGCAGGGTGTTGCAGTGATGCCGCCGCGGCCATCGGGCCCCGTGCAGTTGAGGCTCTTGGCCAGGATGCGCGACACCGTGGTCTTGCCGATGCCGCGCGTGCCGGTGAACAGGTAGGCATGGTGCAGACGCTGCTGCTGCAGCGCGTTGCTTAGCGCCCGCACCACATGCTCCTGGCCCACCATCTGATCGAAGGTTCGGGGCCGGTACTTGCGGGCGAGCACGACATAGGACATGAGCTCGATTCTACGGGCGCACCTGCCTGGGACCTGGGGCGCTGCCGGATAATGCGAACGCATGAACACCCCAGCCAGTCCGTCCGCGGACAGCCCGCTCAGCTACCGGCAAGCCGGCGTCGACTACGAGCTGATCGACCCGCTGAAGGTGGCCGCGCAGCGCGCCGCCGCCACCACCGCGACCCACTTGCAGGTGCATGGCTTCAACGAGGTGAACGAGTCGCGCGGCGAATCCGCCTACGTGGTGGATGTCGGGCCGTTCTACCTGGCAAGCATCGTCGAATGCCTGGGCTCGAAGGCACTGGTGGCCGACGAGATGGCGCGCCTGACCGGACGCAGCCACTACGACGCGATTGCGCAGGACACCATCGCGATGGCCATCAACGACCTGATCACCGTCGGCGCCACGCCGCTGGTGGTGCAGGCCTACTGGGCCGCCGGCGGTTCCGACTGGTTCGGCGACGCGCCGCGCGCACAGGCCCTGGTCGCCGGCTGGAAGCGCGCCTGCGACCTGTGCCAGGTGGCCTGGGGCGGCGGAGAAACCCCCGCACTGGCCGGCATCGTCGAGGCTGGTCGCATCGACCTCGCGGCCTCTTGCACGGGCCTGGTCAATCCGAAGCACAGGTTGTCGCTGGGCGAAAAGCTGGGGCCGGGCGATGCGATCGTGCTGCTGGCCTCCAGCGGCATCCATGCCAACGGGCTGAGCTTGGCACGCAAGCTGGTCGAACGGCTGCCACAGGGCTACCTGACGCCGGTTCAGCCCGGGCTGAGCTACGGCGAGGCGCTGCTCGCGCCGACCCTGCTGTATGCGCCGGTGACCGAAGCGCTGTACCGCGCCGGGATCATCACGCACTATGCATCCAACATCACCGGGCACGGCTGGCGCAAGCTGCTGCGCCACCCCAAACCCTTGCGCTATCGCGTGCACACGCTGCCCGAGGTGCCGCCGGTGCTGAGCTTCATCCAGCACCATGCCCAGCAGGACGACCACGAGGCCTATGGCACGCTGAACATGGGCGCAGGCTTTGCGCTCTTCGTTCCGGCCGAGCAGGCGCAGCGCACCGTCGAGATCGCGCAGGCAAGCGGTGTCTCCGCCACCTTGGCGGGCGTGGTCGAGTCCGGCGAGAAGGAACTGCTGATCGAACCGCTGGGCCTGCGCTTCGCCGCCGACGACCTGCAACTGCGCTGAACCCGGCGCGGGCCGTCACCTACAATGCGCGGTGACGGGCCTCCCCGCATGGAAGCGCGGCCAACCGGGTCAGGTCGGGAACGAAGCAGCCCCAACCGTTGTGACCAGTGCCGGGGGTAAGGCTCGTCACCCTCCCCCACCCCAGCGTCGCCGCGGCGGCATTGCCGAGTCAGGCAAGCGTGTCCTGGGTTTTCGAGTCGACTTCCGAGGTCTCTGGCGCCGGCTCGTTGCGTGGCTTGCGCGCTCTGCCGCTGGCGACGTTCAAGGCATCCTGCAGGTCATTGAAGCCGATGCGCAAGGCCCGCGCGTAGCGCTGGGCCACGCGACGCAGCGCCTGCTGTCTTCGCGAAACCGGCAATGCGTTGGCATC
>JAGTRL010000302.1 GCA_018261815.1 Pseudomonadota bacterium | reverse complement strand
TCAAATCTCGTCGCTGAGGTCGTGCAGTTCAAGCTTGAACTGGAAGCCCATGTAGGTCGCCACCATGCGCCCGAACTCGTCCCAGGAGATTCTGCGGCCGTCGATCACGACCACGGGCATGTCGGTTTCGCCCTCAGGGTCGCTCTCGATTCTGGCGCGAACGATGCCACGATCGCTGATTTGCAGTCCATGCGCGCCCTGTTCGAGGTGCGAACTCGCGAGGCCTCGGCGCATCTTCGTGACGAGCCGAGCGAGCAATTCGAGCAGGTCCCCTTCCTCGTCCCCGATGACCTTGAAGCAATAGCCCTCGGACTGGTCTTCGTTGAGCTCGATCGCATCGATCGCGACGCCGGCAGCGAACAAGTGAGTGCGGAACTGGAAGACATGCTCGCGGCCACGGGCGTCGCTCATGGTCAACGGTTCGAAATCGATGTGCTCGAAGTCGACCAGTCCACCGCGGCGTGCGGCCTCAAGGTTGAAGCAGCGGCCGCACAGCAGGCGTGAGGGCCCACCGTAACTGCCATAGTGGACTGAATCGAACGGGCGCGGCGCAACGCCGCAGGACTCGCATGAGTTGGGGGTCTGTTCGGGCATTCGGGGCTCCAGTCGTCTTCGAACCTGCGCGGCGAACAACGCCAGCACGCAGCGGGTCGTCGCAGCCATTTTCGATGGAAAGTGCCGTCGTGCGCCGGCGACCTCCTGTGTCGGCAGTACCTTGAGACCGGTCGTTGGTGTCGCGGTCTCCTGGATGCCTGAACGACAGGAAAAGAGCAGATACCGTGAGTTCGTCGGACGCGCGCGAACGGCCGCACACGCTGCATTGCTGTCGCGCGTGTCCACGGATTGGATGACTGCAATGGAACGTATTGCTGACTTTGCAATTCGCCGTGCACGGGCAGCAGCGGGTCGCTCGCCCCCAGCAACGAATAGCGCGACCCTCTTTTGGCCGAGCGGTGGAAATGTCATTCAGCGACTGGGTCGACCCCAGTCTGGCCGGTTGGATACGAGGAAATGGCCTGTTATTCGGAGATCGCGCGGGCAGTGGTCGAGTCCCGCCGCACGCGCTTGCGAACCGAAATCGAATCATGGGGCAATAGGAAGTCGGCCCAGTCGCTCATCAAGGCAACGCGCTTATCGAACAGGTCTCCGCGCCGGTAGGCGGCCTCAATCTTGTCTCCTACAGCATGCGCAAGTGCCATTTCAGCCACCTCGGACGGATAGTTGGTACGTTCCGATATCCAGTCGCGGAAAGTACTTCGGAATCCGTGTACGGTAGCTTGCACATCCATACGCCGCAGTACCGCCGTCAGGCTCATGTCGGACAGCGGTCCACCAACGCCAGGAAAGACGAGATCGCCCGCTTGGCCTCTTTGCAGCGCACGAAGCAGGTCGACGGCGGCTTTGGAAAGCGGAACACGGTGTTCGCGCCCGGCCTTCATTCGAGTCCCTGGCACGACCCAGAGCGACGCTTCCAGGTCGATCTCTGCCCAAAGTGTGCCACGCACTTCTCCCGATCGCGCGCCCGTCAGGATCACAAACGCCAGCGCCCTAGCGCCCATGCCCTCTTGCAAGCGAAGTCGGCGCATGAAGGGCGCGACCTCATCTATTGCGACCGCCGTGTGGTGCCGAACCACCGCCACCTTCGACGCCTTGGGAAAGGCAGCATCCAGATTGCCTTTCCAGCGCGCCGGGTTGGGGCCTTCTCGAAGTCCGCGCGCCGCGGCGAAGTCGAGCACCAATTCGATGCGCGAACGCACACGGGTAGCGGTCTCGGTCTTCGTCGTCCAGATCGGCTCCAGCACTCGAACTACGTGGGCGCTGGTCACGTCGCGAACGAGCAGTTGGCCGACAACAGGCTCTGCGTAGGTTTGCAAGGTGGAAGCCCACTGCGCTCCGTGCTTTTTGTTCTTCCAGGATTTCTCGTGCTGGGCAATGTACTGTGCGGCCACCTCGGCGAAAGTCCTTTGTGACATCCGATCGGCGGCAGCGGCGCTAAAGACGGCGCGACGTAGCGAAATCGGATCGGACCCCTCGGCAACCTGGGCACGGTGCCGACGTGCCTTGTCCCGGGCCTCCGCCAAGGTCACTGTGGGGAAGCTGCCGAGGCCCATTTCGCGTTGCTGTCCGCATACAGCGAGGCGAAGTACCCAACTTCTTGCTCCGGACCGGGTGACCTGCAGCGCCAGCCCATCGACACCGCCCACGCTCCAGCGCCCCGGCTTGTCCAGCCGGCGAACCTCAAGGGGAGACAGCTCCCTGGCCTTGCGTGGCATTGTGTACCCCTTACCTATCCCCACAAGATAGGGGGATTGTATGGGATCTGGTGACACAACGTGAGACGTCGCTTTTAGCAGATCACCTATGAAAAAAGCCCCTAGCGGGGCCTGTTCTGGAGTTGTTCATGGCGGAGGGAGCGGGATTCGAACCCGCGGGGGGCTGTTAACCCCCACACGCTTTCCAGGCGTGCGACTTAAACCGCTCATCCATCCCTCCGCGGAAGCGCAAGATTCTAGACGCCCGGCTCAGTCATCCGCGACCGGCGCCACGGTCTTCTTGCGCAGCCACTCCATCAGTACGTAGTCCAGCGCACGGGCGTGGGTGCTCTCCAGCACCACCGGCGGTGCATAGCCGGCCTCGTAGGCCTCGCGCCAGCGAAGCGCGCAGACACACCAGCGGTCGCCGGCCTTGAGGCCGAGAAAACGCAGTTCGGGCCGCGGCGTGATCAGGTCGTTGCCGCGCTCCATCTGGAAGTTCAGGAACTCCAGCGTCATGCGTGCGCAGATCACATGGCTGCCGGCGTCGCGCTCGTCCACATGGCAGCAGCCGTCGCGGAACCATCCGGTCAGCGGGTCGTAGGAGCAGGGCCGCAACTGCGTGCCCAGCACGTTCAGCGCAGCGCTCATCTCGATGCAGGCGCGTTCTTCAGCAACGCCATCGCGGTACCGATCAAAGCCGAGACCTCGCTCATGTTGCCGGGCACGATCATGGTGTTGTTCTTCTGCGCCAACTGTGCATAGGCCTCCACCGCCTTCTCGGCCACCTTCAGCTGCACGGCCTGCTCGCCGCCAGGCAGGCGGATTGCCTCGGCCACCTTGCGGATGGCGTCGGCCGTCGCCTCGGCCACCGCGATAATGGCCGCGGCCTCGCCCTGCGCATTGTTGATCTCGGCCTGGCGCTGGCCCTCCGAGCGGGCGATGAAGGCTTCGCGCTCGCCGGTGGCGATGTTGATCTGCTCCTGTTTGCGCCCTTCGGAGGCCGCGATCAGCGCACGCTTCTCGCGCTCGGCGGTGATCTGTGCCTGCATCGAGCGCAGGATCTCCGCTGGCGGCGTCAGGTCCTTGATTTCGTAGCGCAGCACCTTCACGCCCCAGTTCTGCGCCGCCTCGTCCAGCGCATTGACCACGGACGCGTTGATCGAATCACGCTCCTCGAAGGTCTTGTCCAGTTCCATCTTGCCGATCACCGAGCGCAGCAGCGTCTGCGCCAGCTGGGTGATGGCAAAGACATAGTTGCTCGAGCCGTAGCTGGCGCGCATCGGGTCGGTCACCTGGAAGTAGATGATCCCGTCCACCTGCAATTGTGTGTTGTCCTTGGTGATGCACACCTGGCTGGGCACATCCAGCGGCACCTCCTTCAGCGAATGCTTGTAGGCCACGCGCTCGACGAAGGGGATCACGAACTTCAGCCCTGGCGTCAGCGTGCGGTCGAACTTGCCCAGCCGCTCTACCACCCAGGCGTTCTGCTGCGGAACGATCTTGAAGGTCTGGAAAACGAAGATGGCGGCGATGACCGCCACGACGATGGCAATTTCCATGGATGCTTGTCCGATAGGTGAGGCGGCTCAGCGGCCGACGGGCGAGACGACCAAGCGAGTGCCCTGAACCGCAACGATGACGTGCTCGCCAGGCGCCGGCGCCGCGTCGCCGCGGTATTGCACGTTCCAGGCGCTGCCGCGGTAGCTGACGCGGGCCGTACCGTCGCCGTGCCAGGCCGGAACCTGCAGAGTCTGGCCGATGTCCAGGTTGGCGTCGCGGTTCGATTCCACCGGGGCCGAGCGAGGGCTGCGCGCGCGCCGGAAGTGCCACACCGCCGTGGTGCCGGCGCCGACCAATGCGGCCGTAAACACCTGGGTGCTGTAGCCCGTGCCCAGATGGGCCGTCAAGGCCCCCGCAGCGCAGCCCAGCGCCAGCATCAGCATGTAGAAGCTGCCGGCAAACAGCTCCGCGGCCACCAGGGCGCCGGCGGCCAGCCACCACCAGGTTGCAGCGCTCCAGTCCATCGTTGTCTTCCGATCACAAAACTCAGCAGGCGAGTGTAGCGACACGGCAGTGCCATGACGCGCGTCCTACACTTCGCGCTTTCGCCACCGCCCGCCCCGGAGCCCTCCGCCATGCAGCGTTTTCGCTTCCCCATCGTCATCATCGACGAGGACTACCGCTCCGAGAACACCTCGGGCCTGGGCATCCGCGCGCTGGCCCAGGCCATCGAGAAGGAAGGCTTCGAGGTGCTGGGCAACACCAGCTATGGCGACCTGAGCCAGTTCGCGCAGCAGCAAAGCCGCGCCAGCGCCTTCATCCTCAGCATTGACGACGAGGAATTCACCCCCGGCCCGGAGCTCGACCCGGCGGTGCTGAACCTGCGCAAGTTCATCAAGGAAATCCGCTTCAAGAACGCCGACATCCCGATCTACATCTACGGCGAGACGCGCACCAGCCAGCACATCCCCAACGACATCCTGCGCGAGCTGCACGGCTTCATCCACATGTTCGAGGACACGCCGGA
>JAGTRL010000301.1 GCA_018261815.1 Pseudomonadota bacterium | reverse complement strand
GAGGGTGGCTACGTTGTCAGTGCGCTCGGCACGAGGTCGTTACCGACCCCGCACTGCACCTAGGCTACTGGCGGCTGAACGCCAGGTTGCATACACGCTCCCGCGTGGGCAACAACTCATCGCACGGTTTGCACCGCGCACGCAACCCACCTCTGCCTTGTGGGCAGAGGCCGCGGCCGAAACGGCCGCATTCTTCTATGCCTTTCGGCATCACGTCCTTGCGGACGTCTCTCCAGGGCTGCTTTTCCACACTTGATCGATGCTTTCGCATCAGCGGTGTGGCCGGCCATCAGCTGGACCGGACGCGACTCTCAGGTCGCACGCTTGGGAAGCTGCCGTTCTGCCATTGAACTACACCCGCGCGGTCGGCAGTTTACGCGATGCGACGATGTCATCAGGGGCTGCAGACGAGGCGTGACTGAGCGGCTCGCTGCACTCGGACCATCGGTCACAATCGGCCGCACTTGCATCGGAGCCTACCGTGGGAGACGTCAACCAGCTGACCTATCTGCAGCGCCACGTGCCGTCGGTCAATGGCCCAGTGCTCGAGGTGGGCAGCAAGGACTACGGGAGCACCTCGTCGTTTCGCGGCGTCTACACGGACAGCGAGTACGTCGGCGTCGACATGGCGCCAGGCAAGGGTGTCGACGCGGTCGTGGACCTTGTTGAAGGCATCGGCCCGCTGCCGGCGGCACACTTCGAGCTGGCCATCTGTTGCTCAGTCATGGAACACGTACGCCGACCGTGGGTGTTTGCCGAGAACCTCGCGCGGCTCGTCCGTCCGGGCGGGCGGATCTACGTCTCGGTGCCGTGGGTCTGGCGCTACCACGCGTATCCCGACGACTATTTCCGCTTCTCCTGGCGGGGGATTGCCGAGTTGTTCCCGGGCTTCGAATGGAGCGGACTCGAATACTCGACCACCGTGCCCGGCGAGTTCATCGCCATCGGCGGCGACGCGAAGCGGACCGACGACTCGCTGGCGCTGCGTCGGCACGTCGGCTGGATCCGCCGCAAGCGGAGGATGTACCTGCCTTACCTGATGGTCAACATGCTGGGGCGCCAAACCGGCTGATGCGTCGTGGCCACGCTCCGGCGTGTGCAGCCTGCATCGGCTTCTTGAGAAACCACCGCCCTGCCATTGAACGACACCGTGCGCGGCGCGAAGTTTGGCGGAAGCGCCGCGGGCTACACTCGCGCCCTCCGTACCCGCCACCCGCCGAAACCATGCGCAAGTTGCTGCTCGTCTGGCTGTCGTGTCTGCTGATGTTGGCCGGGTGCGCCGGCCTCGGTGGGCGAGACCCCTTGCACGTCGCGTTGGCGGGCGTCGATTCGCTGCCCGGCGAAGGACTGGAGATGCGCATGGCGGTCAAGCTGCGCGTGCAAAATCCGAACGACGAACCGGTGGATTACAACGGGGTGGCCCTGACGCTGGAACTGCGCGGGCTGGACTTCGCCAGCGGCGTCAGTGACGTGCAAGGCATGGTGCCGCGTTTCGGCGAAACCGTGCTGGTCGTGCCGGTGACGGTGTCGGCCTATGCAATGGCCAAGCAGGCTCTGACCTTCGCGATGGGCGACCGTTCGAAAGTCAACTGGGTGGCGCGCGGCAAGCTCTCGGGCAGCGGCTTCGGCGGCGTGCGCTTCGAATCGAAGGGTGAGTTCGATCTTCCGGCCGGCCTTGCCAATGCGCCCGTGCCGTCGGCGCCGCGCAACTGAAGCGGACGATCGCCGGCCTCGCCGCGATGGACCGTCAAGCTTTGCCCCAGCGCGCCCCCATCCGCAGCTTCGTGCTGCGCGCCGGGCGCATGGGGCCGGGCCAGCAGCGAGCGCTCGGCGAACTGGGCCCGCGCTTCCTGCTGCCTTTCCACGCACAGCCGCTGGACTTCGCGGCCGTCTTCGGCCGCAACGCGCCGACGGTGCTGGAGATCGGCTTCGGCATGGGCGACGCCACGGCGCAGATCGCCGCGGCGCTGCCCGGTACCAATTTCATCGGTATCGAGGTGCATGCGCCGGGCGTCGGCGCCCTGCTCAAGCGCATCGGCGAACTGGGGTTGACGAACCTGCGGCTGGTGCAGCACGACGCGGTGGAGGTGCTGGAACACATGATCTCGCCGGCCTCGCTGGCCGGGGTGCACATCTACTTCCCCGACCCGTGGCACAAGAAGCGCCATCACAAGCGCCGGCTGATCCAGCCGGAGTGGGTGCGGCAGCTGGTGACGCGCCTGGCGCCCGGCAGCTACCTGCATTGCGCCACCGACTGGCAGCCCTATGCCGAGCAGATGCTCGAGGTGCTGGGTGCCGAACCCGCGCTGGTCAATACCGTCGAAGGCTACGCACCGCGGCCGGCGTGGCGGCCGCAGACCAAGTTCGAGATCCGCGGCCTGAAGCTCGGCCACGGCGTGTGGGACCTGCTGTTCCGCAGGCGCTGAGGCGGGCTCAGGCGCTCCAGTCGACCCAGCCGGTCCAGGCGGTGAGCAGAACCAGCGCACCGAAGACGATGCGGTACCAGGCAAAGGGCACGAAGTCGTGCGTGGCGATGTAGCGCAGAAGCCAGCGCACGCACAGCCAGGCGCTGAAAAAGGAGAACAGCAACCCGACGCCGAACAACGGCAGGTCGGCCCAGCTGAGCAGCGCGCGCTCCTTCAGCAGGCTGTAGGCGCCCGCGCCGATCAGCGTGGGGATGGCCAGGAAGAAGCTGAAGTCGGTGGCCGCCTTGCGGCTCAGGCCGAGCAGCATGCCGCCGATGATGGTGGCACCGGAGCGGCTGGTGCCCGGCACCATCGCCAGGCATTGCACCAGCCCGACCTTCAGCGCGTCCCAGGGCGTCATGTCGTCCACCTGCTGGATGCGCACCGCGCCAGCCGGCCGGCGCTCGGCCCACAGGATGATCAACCCGCCAATGATGAAGGCGCTGGCCACCACTGTGGGATTGAACAGGTACTGCTTGATGGCCTTGCCGAACAGCAGCCCCAGCAGCACCGCGGGCACGAAGGCGATCAGCACGTTGAGCGTGAAGCGGCGAGCGCGCGGGTCGGAGCCCAGGCCCGCGGCGGTGTCGCGCAGGCGTTGCCAGTACACCAGGATCACGGCGAAGATCGCGCCGGTCTGGATGGCGATGTCGAAGACCTTGGCCTTCTCACCGCGGAAGTCGAGCAGCGACGCCGCCAGGATCAGGTGGCCGGTGGACGAGATCGGCAGGAACTCAGTGAGCCCCTCGACCACGCCCATGATCGCGGCCTTGCCCAGCAGCAGGATGTCCAAGACGCGTTGCTCTCCGGCAGCCTAGGCTGCTCTGACAAAGCCGCGGATCATAAGGGGGCTAGCGCGACGCGCCGTTGACGGCCGATGCGGCCAGCGGCTCGATCGTGATTTCCACACCGGCCGGGGTGACCTGCAGCGTGCCGGGCCGGAAGCCGGCGGCCTTGAGCCTTTCCAGCCGCTCGGGCGGCACGCGGTACAGCACCAGGTCGTCGAGCAGTCTTTCCGCCAGGGCGATGCCCATGCGTTGCGCCATCTCGCTGCGCCGCGGCGACAGGCCCGGCTCGGGCTCGAACTGCAGGCTTTCGATGCGCGGCTGCACCAGCCGAATGCTGGCGTCGGCCGGCTCGAAGCGCAGCGCATAGTCCAGCGCCAGCCGGCCCTGCAGGCTGCGGCCGCTGCGCCGGTCGCTGCCGCGCAGCGTCAGCTCGGTGGCCAGGCGCCGCGCCGGCGCATCCAGCCGCAGCTTCGGGTCGGACAGCTGCAGCTCGAAGGTGTCGAGCAGGCTGCGCTGCATCGGAAAGCGCTTCGCCAGCTGGGCCTGCAGTTCGGCCTCGCCGAGTGTGATGCTACGCGGCACCCCCATGCCGGCACAGGCCGCCAAACAAATGCAACCGACCAGCGCAAGCCAGCACGCCGCGCGATTCATAGCGCAGCACCTGGATCGGCAGCAGCGCGCGGCGCGCCGCGCGGGATAGAAGCCGAAGAACACAGGCGGCTCGATCCTTCCCGCGCCATCATTGGATCACCACATCCGCGCGCAGCAACACCGCCTGCGGGATCGTGAGGCCGAGCGCCTTGGCGGCCTTCAGGTTGATCACCAGCGCAAACTGGGTCGGCCGCTCGACCGGCAGATCGGCGGGCTTGGCACCCCTCAGGATCTTGTCCACCCATTTCGCCAGGTAGCGATAGATCACGACCGTATCGACGCCGTAGCTCAACAGGCCGCTCGACCCGAGCTGCTCGCGTAAGTCGTACACCACCGGCAGCCGGGTGGTCTGCATCTGCTCCTGCAGCCCTTCTCGTTCGAGGTAGTACAGGAGGCTCGAAACGACCACCACGGCCTGCGCTCGTTGGCTGACGATCTGCTCGGCGGCGACGCCGAACTGCGCCGGCGTGTTGGCCGCCACGCGCAGCGCAACAAGACCCAGACTGGCGCAAGCCGCCTCGGCTGCTGCCCAGTAGACCTCGGGCGTCGGACTGTTCTCGTTCAACAAGATGGCGATGCGCCGGGCCGTCGGAACGGCATGGTGCAGGATCTCGATCCGCTTTCTCAGCACGTCGTCGTTTTGGGTGGACATGCCAGTGATGTTGCCCCCCGGCCGGGCCAGGCTTGCGACAAGCCCGAGGCCTACGGGATCGGAGACGCCGATGAACACGATCGGTATGGTCTTCGTGGCTTTGTGCGCCGCGACGGCGGCCTGGACATTCGGGGCCACGATGACCTCGACCTGCTGCCCGATCAGATCAGCGGCCAGCGCGTCGAATCGGTCGACGTCGGTGCCGGACCAAGCGATCCGGTACTCGATGTTGCTTCCTTCGATC
>JAGTRL010000300.1 GCA_018261815.1 Pseudomonadota bacterium | reverse complement strand
CCGCCACGGCCGGGCTGCCCGGGGCGGCCATGTGCTCGTCGATGACCCGCAGCCGCGCCGGCGGCGGGCCCGACAGGGCCGGCCGGCAGGCCAGCAGCGCGCGCGTGTAGGCATCGCGCGGCGCGGCGAAGATCTGCGCCACCGGCCCGCGCTCGCGCACGAGCCCGTGGCGCATCACCACCACCTGGTCGGCAATCTCGCCAACCACGCCCAGGTCGTGGCTGATGAACAGCAGGCTCATGCGGTGCCTGGCCTTCAGCGACGCCAGCAGCTCCAGGATCTGGCGCTGGATGGTCACGTCCAGTGCAGTGGTGGGCTCGTCAGCGATCAGCAGCTTCGGCTCGCAGGCCAGTGCCATCGCGATCATCACCCGCTGCTGCTGGCCGCCCGACAGCTCGTGCGGGTAGGCGGCCAGCCGGCGCTTCGGCTCGGGCATGCCCACCTCGGCCAGCAGCGCCTCAGCGCGCTCAAGCGCCTGGCGCGTGGACATCCGCAGGTGCGTCTGCAGCGGCTCGCACAGCTGGCGGCCCACCGGCAGCACCGGGTTGAGCGAGCTCATCGGGTCCTGGAACACACAGGCGATCTCGCGGCCGCGCAGCGCGCGCATGTGTGCCGCATCGACCCGCAGCAGATCCTGGCCGCGGTAAAGGATGCGGCCGGCACGCTCGGCGTTGTCGGGCAGCAGGTTGACGATGGACATCGCCGTCAGGCTCTTGCCCGAACCCGATTCGCCGACCAGTGCCAGCGTGCAGTTCTCGGAAATGTCGAAGCCGATGCCCTCGGCGCCGCGGCCCACCGCTTCGGCCCGCTGTGCGACGCCGTTCTGCGTGCCCATGCGGAAGGCCACGCGCAGGTCCTGGATCGACAGCAGCAGCTCGCTCATTCCAAGCCCCGCAGCTTCGGGTCCAGCGCATCGCGCAACGCGTCGGTCAGCAGCGAGAACGCGGTCACGAAGCTGGCCATGAACAGCGTCGCCGCGGCCAGCTGCCACCAGTGGCCCAGCAGCAGCTCGCTCTGTGCCTCGGCCAGCATCGTGCCCCAGCTCACCTGGTCCACCGGCACGCCCAGGCCCAGGTAGGACAGGATCACCTCGGCCTTGATGAAGCCCACCGTCAGGATCGACAGCTGCACCAGGATCACGTGGCTGACGTTGGGCAGGATGTGGCGGAACATGCGGCTGGCCGCGCTGGCGCCGATGGCTTGCGCTGCGCGCACGTAGTCGCGCACGGCATGCTTCATGAACTCGGCGCGCACCAGGCGGTAGACGCCGGTCCAGCCGGTCAGCCCCAGGATCAGCACCACCGTGCCGATGCCGCGGCCGAACACCGCCGCGAAGGCAAAGATCAGCAGGATGCCGGGGATCGAAGTGAAGACGTTGTACAGCCACTCCAGCAGGTCGCCGACACGCCCGCCGAAGAAGCCGGCGAAGGCGCCCAGCAGGGTGCCGATGAGCGTGGCCACCAGCGCCGCCATCACGCCGACGAAGACCGAGATCTCGGTGCCCTTGATGGCCTTGGACAGCACATCGCGGCCCAACCGGTCGGCACCCAGCGGCAGGGTTTCCAGCTTGGCCAATTCGACGGTGCGGAACCTGGCGGCACGCGCGTCCCATTCCTTGTAGCGCGGCGCCAGCGGGTCTACCTCGGACAGGTCGGCATTGGGACCCTTGGGCACATCGATCGCGCCGGTGGCCTCGGCCGCCCGCGGCCCGACGAAGCTGGGCGGGGCGTTCGGCACGCCCACCTCGCGCTGCCAGCCGCCGGCCAGCAGTCCCAGCGCCGACAGCACGATCATCGCGGCGAAGGCCGCCACCACCGCCAGGCAGAACATGCCGACGCGGTCGCTGCGCAGCCGCCGCCAGGCCGCGCGCCACACGCCTTCGGAGGCCGGCGCCCAGGCGGCACCGTCAGCCAACACGGCACTCACTTCAACACTACCCTGGGATCGACCCACTTGTAGAGCAGGTCGGTGAGCAGGTTGATGGCCATCGTCAGCACGGCGACGTAGATCGTCACCGCCTGGATCACCGGGTAGTCGCTGCGGTTCACCGCCAGCAGCGCCTCGCGGCCCAGGCCCGGGATCGAGAAGAACACCTCGATCAGGAAGGAGCCGACGAAGATGCCGGGCAGCGACAAGCCGATGTGGGTCAGGATCGGGATCATCGCGTTGCGCAGCACATGGCGCAGCAGCACCACCGGCTCGCTCAGGCCCTTCGCGCGCGCGGTGCGCACGTAGTCCTGGCCGATCTCGTCGAGGAAGAAGCTGCGGTACAGCCGCGTCTGCGGCGCCAGGCTGACGAGCAGCGCCAGCAGCACCGGCAGCGGCGCGTACACCGTCAGGTTGGTCCACAGGCTGTCGCTCCAGCCCTGCACCGGGAACCAGCCGAGCTGGAAGCCGAAGACATACTGCCCGACGATGATGTAGACCAGAAAACTGATCGATAGCGCCACCGTGGTGACGACCATGATCACCCGGTCGGTGAGCGAGCCGCGCCGGTGCGCGACGAACAGCGCAAAGGGAATGGCCAGCAGCGTCTCCAGCACCAGGATCGGCAGCATCACCGTCAGCGTGGCCGGCAGCCTTGTCGCGAAGAGCTGCGACACCGCCTCGTTGGTGGCCCAGCTCTTGCCCCAATCGAAGCTGACGATCTGCTGGATGAAGATGCCCAGCTGTACCCACCATGGCTCGTTCAGGCCGAGCTGCCGGCGGATGGCGTCGATCTGCTCCGGCGTGGCATTCAGCCCGCCCAGGATCTCGGCCGGGTCGCCGCCGAAGAAGCGGAACAGCACGAACACCAGCAGCACCACGCCGAGCAGCGTCGGGACCATCTGCCACAGCCTTCGGATCAGGTAGGCCGCCATGCGCGCTGCGTCGGGTGTGCGTTGAAGGGTGGCGCGAGTGTACGGGTGCGCCGCGCCGTAGACTGCCACGACGCTGCTCGACCCGAGGTTCCTTGATGATCCGACCCCTGCTGCTCGCACTGGCCACGTGCCTGGCGCTGCTGGCCGGCCCCGGGCAGGCCCAGAACGCCGCACCGAAGACGCTGCGCTATGCCTTCCCGATCGCCGAGACCGGCTTCGACCCGGCGCAGATCAGCGACCTGTATTCACGCACCGTGGCCGCGGGGATCTTCGACGCGCCGCTGGAGTTCGCCTTCATGGCGCGGCCCTTCAAGCTGCGGCCCAACACCGCCGCGGCCCTGCCCGAGGTGTCGGCCGACTTCCGCAGCTTCACCCTGCGCCTCAAGCCGGGCATCCATTTCGACGACGACCCGGCCTTCGGCGGCAAGAAGCGCGAGCTCACCGCCGCCGACTACGTGTATTCGATCAAGCGCCACTACGACCCGCGCTGGAAAAGCGGCAACCTCTACATCCTGGAGAACGCCAAGATCTTGGGCCTGAGCGAGCTGCGCAAGCGCGCGCTCGACGAGAAAAAGCCCTTCGATTACGACACCGAGGTCGAGGGCCTGCGCGCGCTGGACCGCTACACCTTGCAGATCCGCCTGGCCGAGCCCAGCCCGCGCTTCCTCTACAACCTGGCCGACGGCTCCTTCACCGGCGCGCTGGCACGCGAGGTGGTCGAAGCCTATGGCGACAAGGTCGGCGAGCACCCGGTCGGCACGGGCCCCTACCGGCTGGCGCAGTGGAAGCGCAGCTCGCGCATGCTGCTGGCGAAGAACCCGAACTACCGCGAGGTGCTGTACGACGAGCAGCCGCCGGCCGACGATGCGCGGCTGCAGGCCATCGCGCAGATGTTCAAGGGCCGGCGCCTGCCGATGATCGACCAGGTGCAGATCTCGGTGATCGAGGAAGCGCAGCCGCGCTGGTTGTCCTTCCTGAACGGCGAGCAGGACCTGCTGGAGGGCCTGCCGGCCGAGTTCGCCCACCTCGCCATCCCCAACAACCAGCTGGCGCCCAACCTGGCCAAGCGTGGCATCGGCATGCTGCGCGTGCCGCGCGCCGACGTGGCCGTCACCTACTTCGGCATGGAGCATCCGGTGGTCGGCGGCACCTCGCCCGACAAGGTGGCGCTGCGTCGGGCCATCGCGCTGGCGGTGGACCTGCCGCGCGAGATTGCGCTGGTGCGGCGCGGCCAGGCAGTGCCGGCGCAGTCGCCGATCGCACCGGGCACCTGGGGCTACGACCCGGCCTTCAAGAGCGAGATGAGCGAGCACAACCTGGCGCGCGCCAAGGCGCTGCTCGACCTGTACGGCTATGTCGACAAGGACGGCGACAGCTGGCGCGAGGCGCCCGAAGGCAAGCCGCTGCTGCTGGAGTACGCCACCTCGCCGGACCAGACCTCGCGCCAGCTCAGCGAGCTGTGGAAGAAGAACATGGACGCGCTGGGCTTGCGCATCGAATTCAAGGTGGCCAAGTGGCCTGAGCAACTGAAGGCCAGCCGCGCCGGCAAGCTGATGATGTGGGGCGTAGGCTGGAGCGCGGGCCAGCCCGATGCCGACACCTTCCTGGCGCTGGGCTACGGCCCCAACAAGGGTCAGGCCAACCACGCGCGCTTCGACTTGGCTGCGTTCAACGAACTCTACGAGCGCCAGCGCAGGCTGCCCGACGGGCCGGAACGCCAGGCGCTGCTGGACCAGGCGAAAAAAATCATGATCGCCTACATGCCCTACAAGGTGCACGTGCACCGCATCACCACCGACCTGTGGCACCCGTGGGTGCTGGGCTTCGACCGCAACATCTTCGTGCGCGATTTCTGGAAGTACCTGGACATCGATGCGGCGCTGCATGCGCGGGGCGATCGCTGACGCGCGACGATGAAGAGTCCAGGTCGACTCGCTGCTTCCATGC
>JAGTRL010000299.1 GCA_018261815.1 Pseudomonadota bacterium | reverse complement strand
ATGATCTTCGGCGGCCAGATCAAGGGCGAGGCGATGCGCCTGTTCATGGTCTATTCGGCCGGCAACTTCATCGAGGCCACGCGCGAGACCTGCTTCTACCAGGTGGGCGAAAGCAAGTACGGCAAGCCGATCCTCGACCGTGTGCTGACGCCCGCCACGCCGCTGGACGAGGCGGCCAAGTGCGCGCTGGTGTCGATGGACTCGACGCTGAAGTCGAACCTGTCGGTGGGCCTGCCGCTGGACCTGCTGGTCTACCGCGAAGGCGAATTCCGCAGCGAGCACGTGGTCTGCATCGACGACCACAACCCGTACTTCCGCATGATCCGCAGCACCTGGGGCCAGCGCCTGCACGAGGTCTTCGAGGGCATCGACGACCCGCGCTGGGATGGCGGCGATGCCGTGCACCCGCTGATGGTGCGATCGGATCGCTACGAGCCGATGCGCAAGATCACCCAGCCCAACGAGCGGATTGTCTGACGAGGCCTGGTGCCGGCGCATGGCGGCCCTTGGTCTCAGGCTCGTTGTCCTCGTTGCATTCTTGCGCCGCTGAGGCAAAGGCGCAGCGCGCTTCGGCTGCAGGAATACGGCCTGCACACCCAGCGGCGCTCAGTGGCGTTGGCGGTCCACCGAGCCTGGTCGACGGCGGGATGGCCAACGGAGTGAACAAGAACTTGGCTGAACGGAGTTGGCCACCCCGCTGGCGGACAGCGTGTGCCTCGTTGAAGCCGTTGAACGACAGCAACGCGCCGCATGGCGACGTGCAATGACCGGTCAGCTCGCGACGGCCAGCGCCAACGCGATGCGCCGGGTGAAGCCCGCCGTGAGATCCGGGTTCATCCAGCGCAGCACCACCACCGCGTCGTGCGCCGGCTCGATCCAGGTGAGGTGCCCGCCGGCGCCGACCATGAAGGCGCTGCCGGTCGATGCACCGGGAAAGTTGCGCCCGTCGCGGTTGAGCCAGAGCAACCGGCCGTAGAACGGCGCGATGGCGCAGGGCTCGAACATCGAGCGCACCCAGGCGGTCGGCAAGATCTGCAGGTCACCATGGCTGCCGCCGTCGAGCAGCAACTGGCCGATGCGCGCCTGGTCGCGCGCGCTGATCGACACGCCGCCGCCCCAGTGGGTGCCACCGGGCACCGACTGCACCCGCCGCGCCGGCCGCCCGGGCTCGGCGGGCAGATCGACCCAGGCGTCGTCGTAGCCGCGCCATTGCCAATCCTCGCCGGCGCCGATCGGGCGCATCACCTGCTCGCGGAAGATCTCTGGCAGCGGCGCGCCGAACAGATGCAGCAGCGCCAGCGACAACTGGTTGATGCGCACGTCGTTGTATTCCCAGTAGCTGCCCGGCGATTGCAGCGGCCGCGCATCGCCCTTGCGCCCGCTGGGCGGGTGCGGGTCGAAGCCGACCTTGCGGTTGCGGTCGACCGTGTCCGGCAGGCCGAAACACCAGCCTTCCCATTCGCTGGTTTGCTGCAGCAGCATGGTCCAGGTGATGGGCCGGTTGTGCGCCGATTCGAAACCGATGCCGCGCACGCGCTCGACCACCGGTTCGTCGGCATCGGGCAGCAGGCCCTGCGCCTGGGCCACGCCCGCTAGGATGGCCAGGTAGGTCTTGGCGACGCTGAAGGTCAGCTCGGCACGCTCCGGCTCGCCCCAGGCGGCGATTTCCTGCCCGCGCTGCCAGACCACGCCAGACACCGGGCCGCGCGCATGCACCGGACCGCGCAGCACGTTGTAGGGTGGCGGGTCCTCGTGGTGCACACCCCAGTGCGCGGGATCGGCCGCCGGGTCGCGCGGCCAGGGCATCTCGTGGGCCTGCGCGAAATCGATCGCGTCCTGCAAGGCGGCGGCGTGCGTCATGCCTCGAGCCTGTAGTCCTTGAACTGCTCGCGCAGCTTCAGCTTCCACAGCTTGCCGGTGCCGGTCAGCGGCATCTGGTCGACGAACTCCACCGCATCGGGCAGCCACCAGCTGGCCACCTTGCCGCGCATGTAGTCCAGCAGCTCGGCCGCGCTCAGCGACGAGCCTTCGCGCTTGGTCACCACCAGCAGCGGCCGCTCCTGCCACTTGGGGTGGGCGATGCCGATGGCCGCGGCCTGCAGCACCGCCGGGTGGCCGGAGGCGATGTTCTCCAGCTCGATGCTGCTGATCCACTCGCCACCGGACTTGATGACGTCCTTCGAGCGGTCGGTGAGCGAGATGTAGCCGTCCGCGTCGATGGTGGCCAGGTCGCCGGTCTTCAGCCAGCCCTGCTCGTCCACCGCACTGCCGCCCTCGCCCTTGAAGTAGCCGTTGGACACCCACGGCGACTTCACCCGCAGGTGGCCGAAGGCCACGCCGTCGTGCGGCAGCGCCATGCCCTCGTCGTCGACGATGCGGTAGCGGTTGCCGAAGAGTGCGCGTCCCGACTTCAGCCGTTGGTCGATGCGCTGCTCGATGGGCAGGTCCGCGGCGCCGGGCTTCATCGTCGCAGCGCTGCCGCCCAGCGCCTCGGTCATGCCCCAGGCCTGCATCAGCTGCACGCCGAAGTCGCGCTCCATCGTTTCGATCAGCGAGCGCGGCGGTGCCGACCCGCTGGACAGTGACGTGCGCAGCGTGCTGAATCTCTTGCCGTGGCGTTGCAGCCATTCGGTCAGGATCAGCCAGAAGGTGGGCACGCCGCAGGTCAGCGTGACGCGCTCGCCCTCGAGCAGCTCATAGAGCTTGTCGGGCTCGTAGTTGCGGCCCGGCAGCACCAGCCGCGCGCCGACCATCGGCGCCAGGTACGGGAACTGCCAGGCATTGCCGTGGAACATCGGCGCCATCGGCATCATCGTTTCCAACGCGCCGTTTTTCGCCCCCATCGTGACGAAGGGTGCGAACTGCAGCGCCACCAGCAGCGCCGAGCGGTGTGAATAGAGCACGCCCTTGGGGTTGCCGGTGGTGCCGGAGGTGTAGCACAGCGTGGACGCGCTGCGCTCGTCGAAGTCGGGCCAGTCGTAGTGCGCGCTCTCCGTGGCCAGCAGCTCGTCGTAGCAAAGCAGCTTCGGCAGGCTGGTCTTGGCCGGCATGCGCGCCGGTTCGCACATCATCACGTAGTGCTCGATGGTCGTCAGCCGCGGTTCGATGGCCTCCACCACCGGCAGCGTGGCCGCGTCGACAAAGAGCAGCCGGTCCTCGGCATGGTTGATGATGTAGACCAGCTGCTCGGCGAAGAGCCGCGGGTTGATGGTGTGCAGCACCGCGCCGGTACCCGACACGCCATAGAACATCTCGAAGTGCCGGTGCGTGTTCCAGGCCAGGCTGCCGACGCGGTCGCCGGGCCGCATGCCCAGGCGCAGCAGTGCATTGGCCAGTTGCTGCATGCGCGCATGCGCGGTCGCGTAGTCGTAGCGGTGGATGTCGCCCTCGATGGTGCGCGCCACTACCTCCGTCTTGCCGTGGAACTCGGCCGCGTGGCGCATCGCCGCCGAGATCATCAGCGGCATGTCCATGATCAATCCCTGCATCACCTGTCTCCTTCAATGTCCGTATGCCACACCCATGGGGAAGATTACCGCCCCGGCCTTCGAGCGGACGCCGCGGAACCGGCTTTGCCGGGCTGCTGGCGGCGCCCCCTGGGGGGGCGCCGCAGGCGCTTCGGGGGGGTCAAAACTTCGGAATGCGCAATGTCTTGCTGATCATCGCCGTGCCCGAGGCCGCGAACAGCAGGCTCATCGGGTGCAGCTGCCACGGCCCGAGCATCCAGACGCCGCCCCACAGCTGCGCGCCCAGCGCACCCTGCCAGCCGGCCCAGGCCAGTAGCGCCGTGATCACCACGCTGGTCGGGATCGGCGTGCCTTCGAAGTAGGCGACCTTGCCGCTTTCGGTGCTCAGCGCCTCGGCCGTGACGTTGAAGCGCGCCAGCCGACTGACGCCGCAGCAAACGAAGTAGCACAGGATGGCAATGTCCCAGCCGCCCTGCAGCCCGGCGGCGAAGCCCAGCGCGGCTGGGCCCACGCCGAAGGAGATGACGTCGGCCAAGGAATCGAGCTCGCGGCCCAGCGGCGAATGCTGGTGCCGCCAGCGCGCCACCTTGCCGTCGAAGACGTCGAAGACGAAGGCCAGCGGCGTCATCAGCGCCGACAGCAGGAAATGCGTGAGCGAGCCGCTGGCCATGTACAGCATGGCCAGGAACACCGACAGCACGCCGCAGGCGGCATTGCCCAGCGTGATGAAGTCGGCCAGGTGGAAGCCGCGGATCATCGAGAAGTGGCGCGGCGGCGCGGCGGACGGCTTCATCAAGGCTCCAGGATATTGAACATCGGATTGAAGCTGTCCAGGGTTCCCAGCAGCTGGCGCAGCGCCTGCACGTCGCCTTCGATCGGAATCTTGCCCTGCTGCATTGCGGCGGCAAATCCGCCGACGACGACACCTGCCAGCGTGGCGCGGTCCAAACGCACGGTGGCCATGGCCGCGGCGCCATGCGACCCCTCAGAGTGGCTCAGCGCCGAATGGCTGAGCGTGAGCTTCCAGCGCTGCGGCTCGCCGTCCATCACCCAGTCGATGCGCAGATGCAGGCCTTCGGCCTTTTCGGCGTTCACGCGCATTGCCAGGAAGTCGAAGAACATGCCCATCGGCAACATCGCCACCACCTTGGGCGTGACGATGCCGGTGGCACCGGGCGGCGGCTTCGGCGCGCCGACCCTTAGCTCCTTGGCGCCCAGCGCATAGGCATTGCGCCAGGTGGAGCTTTCGCTCTGGTAGGCCAGCTGCTCCATCGCATCGGCCGCGAGCTGGCGGGCGCCCTGGTTCGTCGGGTCGGCAAACACCAGGTGGTGCGTCACCTGAACCACCCAGCGGTAGTTCCCGGCGTCGAAGTC
>JAGTRL010000298.1 GCA_018261815.1 Pseudomonadota bacterium | reverse complement strand
CGTGGTCGAGTAGCCGAACATCTCCGACAGCGGCACCTCGGCCTTGATGACCTTGCCGCCGCCAGGCATGTCGTCCATGCCCTGCACCATGCCGCGGCGGGACGACAGGTCGCCCATGACGTTGCCGGCGTAGTCCTCGGGCGTTTCGACTTCCACCGCCATCATCGGCTCCAGGATCACAGGACTGGCTTTGCGGCAGCCGTCCTTGAAGCCGATCGACGCGGCCATCTTGAACGCGTTTTCGTTCGAGTCCACCTCATGGTAGGAGCCGAAGGTCAGCGTGACCTTGACGTCCACCACCGGGTAGCCGGCCAGCACACCGCTAGGCAGGGTGTCCTCAAGGCCCTTCTTCACCGCCGGGATGAACTCCCGCGGCACCACGCCACCCTTGATGGCGTCGACGAACTCGAATCCCTTGCCCGGCTCCTGCGGCTCGATCTTCAGCACGACGTGGCCGTACTGGCCCTTGCCGCCTGACTGGCGCACGAACTTGCCTTCGACGTCCTCGATCGATTTGCGGATGGTTTCGCGGTAGGCCACCTGCGGCTTGCCGACGTTGGCTTCCACGCCGAACTCGCGCTTCATGCGATCGACGATGATTTCCAGGTGCAACTCGCCCATGCCGGAGATGATGGTCTGGCCACTTTCTTCGTCGGTGCGCACGCGGAAGGACGGGTCTTCCTGGGCCAGGCGGCCCAGGGCGATGCCCATCTTCTCCTGGTCGGCCTTGGTCTTCGGCTCCACGGCCTGGCTGATCACCGGCTCGGGGAAGACCATCTTTTCCAGCGTAATGATCGCTTCCGGATCACACAGGGTCTCGCCCGTGGTCACGTCCTTCAGGCCCACACAGGCGGCGATGTCGCCCGCCAGGATCTCCTTGATCTCTTCACGCTGGTTGGCGTGCATCTGCAGGATCCGGCCGATGCGCTCCTTCTTGCCGCGGATCGGGTTGTAGACTGAGTCGCCGCTCTTCAACACGCCGGAGTACACACGAACGAAAGTCAGCTGGCCGACGTAGGGGTCGGTCATCAGCTTGAACGCCAGCGCGGCGAACTTCTCGTCGTCGGCAGCGCGGCGCTCGGTCGGCTTCTCGTCGTCATCGGTGCCCGGCACCGGCGGGATGTCGATCGGCGAGGGCATGAAGTCGATGACGCCATCGAGCATGCGCTGCACGCCCTTGTTCTTGAAGGCCGTGCCGCAGAACATGGGCTGGATCTCTGCAGCGATGGTGCGCGTGCGCAGGCCTTGCTTGATCTCGGCCTCCGTCAGCTCGCCGCTTTCTAGATACTTGTTCATCAATTCCTCGCCGGCTTCGGCGGCGGCCTCGACCATGTTCTCGCGCCACTTGGTGGCCTCGGCCATCAGCTCGGCGGGAATCTCGCGGAAATCGAATTTCATACCCTGAGAGGCCTCGTCCCAGATGATCGCCTTCATCTTGATCAGGTCGATCACGCCGGAGAAGTTTTCTTCCGAGCCGATGGGCAGCACGATGGGAATCGGATTCGCCTTCAGGCGCGCCTTCATCTGGTCGTAGACCTTGTAGAAGTTGGCGCCGGTGCGGTCCATCTTGTTGACGAACATCAGGCGCGGCACCTTGTACTTGTTGGCCTGGCGCCAGACGGTCTCGGATTGCGGCTGCACGCCGCCGACCGCGCAATAGACCATGCACGCACCGTCGAGCACGCGCATCGAGCGCTCGACCTCGATCGTGAAGTCGACGTGCCCGGGGGTGTCGATGATGTTGATGCGGTGCTCGGGCAGGCTCAGGTCCATGCCCTTCCAGAAGCAGGTGGTCGCCGCCGAGGTGATGGTGATGCCGCGCTCCTGCTCCTGCTCCATCCAGTCCATCGTCGCGGCGCCATCGTGCACTTCACCGATCTTATGGTTCACACCGGTGTAGAACAGGATGCGCTCGGTGGTGGTGGTCTTGCCAGCATCGATGTGCGCAGAGATACCGATGTTGCGGTAGCGCTCGATGGGGGTCTTGCGGGCCATGATGTCACTCCAAATACAGGGGCCGCCCTCGGGTTGGTGTTAACCCGTAAGAGCGGCCGGAAGCAGGGTACGGTCGGCGTCGGCTCAGAAGCGGAAGTGCGAGAAGGCCTTGTTGGCTTCGGCCATGCGATGGACTTCGTCGCGCTTCTTCATTGCACCGCCGCGGCCTTCAGAGGCCTCGAGCAGCTCGTTGGCAAGGCGTGCAGCCATCGACTTCTCGCCGCGCTTGCGTGCCGACTCCTTCAGCCAGCGCATCGCCAGCGCCTGGCGACGCACGGGGCGCACCTCGACGGGGACTTGGTAGTTGGCGCCACCCACGCGGCGCGACTTGACTTCGACCATCGGCTTGATGTTGTTCAACGCGACGACAAAGATTTCCAGCGGGTCCTTGCCGGCCTTCTTCTCGATCTGGTCCAGCGCGCCGTAGATGATGCGTTCGGCGATGGCCTTCTTGCCACCTTCCATGATCACGTTCATGAACTTGGACAGGTCGACCGAGCCGAACTTGGGATCGGGCAGCACTTCTCGTTTGGGAACTTCGCGACGACGCGGCATGGGAGTCTTCCTTTTCGGTTTCAGTTGGCTCGGGCAGCTTTCCGCCGGAGCCGCGAAAGGCCATCAGGACCCTTCACTTACTCGGCCCGCCTGCGGCAGGCCTTGGTGGGCCGGCCCATACAGGGCCGGAATGTGAACGACAGGCCGATCAGGCCTTCTTCGGGCGCTTCGCGCCGTACTTCGAACGAGATTGCTTGCGATCCTTGACGCCTTGCAGGTCGAGCGAGCCACGCACAATGTGGTAACGCACACCCGGCAGGTCCTTCACGCGGCCGCCACGCACCAGCACCACGCTGTGCTCCTGCAGGTTGTGCCCTTCGCCGCCGATGTACGAGATGATCTCGAAGCCATTGGTCAGGCGCACCTTGGCCACCTTGCGCAGGGCCGAGTTCGGCTTCTTCGGCGTCGTGGTGTACACGCGCGTGCACACACCACGGCGCTGCGGGCTGCCCTGCATCGCAGGCGACTTGGACTTCGTGATCTCGGTCTGGCGACCCTGACGCACGAGTTGGTTGATGGTTGGCATAGGTAACCCGTTCCCGTTTGAAGACAAGCTCTTTGTTCTACGCTCGGCAGGCGGCACGCTGCGGCGGGAGCAAGGCTTCGGGGCAACCGGCAACCCCTGCGACGAACGCCTGGGAGACGGGCACGACGAGCCGCTCGACAAAGAGCGCAGCAGCAATCTGCTGAAAAGCCTTCCATTATATTCACAGCCCCGTTGTGCAGCAAGGGTTGTCTGCTGCGTGCACAACCTCCGCACCCATGCCCGACACTCGCCCAACTCATCCGCCGCCTGGCACTGGTATACCGGCGTACTCCCCCGTGGTCGTGCTGGACACCAACGTGGTGCTGGACTGGCTGCTTTTCCGCGACGCCGGCTGCGCCAGGGTGGCGAGCCTGTTGCTGGCGGGACGGCTGCACTGGCACGCCACGGCGTCCATGCGCAGCGAGTTGTCGAGCATCTTGCCTCGGCGACAGTTCCAACCATGGGCACCTGATTGTGAGCACATACTCTCTGTTTTTGATCAGATGGCGAAGGTCTGCGCAGAGCCACCCAGCGCCGACAGGCCAACGGCCAGGCTGCGCTGCCGCGATCCGGACGACCAGAAGTTCATCGACCTGGCGGTGGCCATCGGTGCGCGCTGGCTGTTCAGCAAGGACCTCGCGCTGCTCGCCCTGGCCCGGCCGGCACGGGCGCACGGCGTACGGGTGATGACACCTGCGCAATGGCAACGCCAGGCCGCAACGACACGCGGCGACGGCTGAGCCGAGCACCCGGCCAAGAAAAAGGGCGGCCGAAGCCGCCCCTTTGCGTGCAACGCAAGAACCGTTACTCGGCCGCGTCGCCGGCAGCAGCAGCCTGGGCCGCCACGGCGGCATCCACATTGGCCATCTGCACGGCCGCCAGTTCCTCGGCCTCCTGCAGCGCGATCGAGCGACGCTCGGTCTCGTCCATGGCTTCCTTGGCCTTGCGTGCCTGGTGGAAGGCCATGCCGGTACCGGCGGGGATGAGCCGGCCGACGATGACGTTTTCCTTCAGACCACGCAGTTCGTCGCGCTTGCCCATGATCGCCGCCTCGGTGAGCACCCGCGTCGTTTCCTGGAACGAGGCTGCCGAGATGAACGAGTCGGTGGACAGCGAGGCCTTGGTGATGCCCAGCAGCACGTCGGCATAGGTGGCGGGCACCTTGCCTTCGGCACGCAGCGCGTCGTTGGTGCCGAAGAGCTCGGAACGCTCCACCTGCTCACCGCTGATGTAGCTGCTGTCGCCCGGGTTGGTGATCTGCACGCGGCGCAGCATCTGGCGAACGATCACCTCGATGTGCTTGTCGTTGATCTTCACACCCTGCAGACGGTAGACGTCCTGCACCTCGTCGACGATGTAGCGCGCCAGTTCCTCCACGCCCAGCAGACGCAGGATGTCCTGCGGCTCGGCCGGGCCGTCGACGATGGACTCGCCCTTGTTGACCACCTGGCCCTCGTGCACCAGGATGTTCTTCTCCTTCGGCACGAGTTCTTCGTACACCTTGCCATCCGGGTCGGTGATCTGCAGCCGTACCTTGCCCTTGGTCTCCTTGCCGAAGGACACCGTGCCGGTCTGCTCGGCCAGCGTGCCCTTGTCCTTGGGGCTGCGCGCTTCGAAGAGCTCGGCAACCCGCGGCAGACCGCCGGTGATGTCGCGCGTCTTCTGGCCCTCGACCGGAATGCGCGCCAGCACCTCGCCCGGCATCAGGTCCTGGCCGTCGCGGATCTGCACCAGCGAGCCGACCGGGAAGCTGATCGTCACCGAGTGG
>JAGTRL010000297.1 GCA_018261815.1 Pseudomonadota bacterium | reverse complement strand
CGGCTCAGGCGGGGCCGAACAGCTCCGCATGGGTCTGCCGCAGCTGCCGCTTCAGCAGCTTGCCGCTGGGGTTCTTGGGCAGCGCGTCGACGAAGACCACCGCCTTCGGCGCCTTGAAGCCGGCCATGTGCGCGTTGCAATGGGCCAGCACCTCGGCTTCGGTCAGCGTCTGGCCGGCCTTGACGACGATCACCGCCACCACCGCCTCGACCCAGCGCGGGTGGTGGATGCCCACCACCGCCACCTCCGACACCTGCGGCAGGCGGTAGATGGCCTCTTCCACCTCGCGGCTGGCGACGTTCTCGCCGCCGGTCTTGATCATGTCCTTCTTGCGGTCGACCACCGTGATGTAGCCCTCGTCGTCGATGGTGCCCAGGTCGCCGCTGTGGAACCAGCCGCCCTCGAAGGCCGCGGCCGTGCGTTCGTCGTCGTGGAAGTAGCCCAGCATGACGTGCGGGCTGCGGTGCACGATCTCGCCGACCTCGCCGGGCCGGATGTCGTTCATGGCGTCGTCGACCACGCGCGTTTGCACGTTCAGCACCGCGCGGCCGCAGGAGCCCGGCTTGCGCAGTTGGTCCTCGGGGCCGAGCATCGTCGCCACCGGCGCGATCTCGGTCTGGCCGTAGAGGTTCCACAGCCGCAGCTGCGGGATGCGTTCGAGGATTTCGCGCATCACCGCCACCGGCATGATCGACGCGCCGTAGTAGCCCTTGCGCAAGCTGCTCAGGTCGGTGGCGTCGAACAGCGGCGAGCGCAGCAGCGAGATCCACACCGTGGGCGGCGCGAAGAAGCTGCTGATGCGGTGCTTCTCGATCAGCGGCAGCAGGTTGTCCGGCGTCGGCGCGGAGGTGATGACGCTGCTGCCACCGCAGTAGATGGCCGGGCCCAGGAACACGTCGAGCTGCGCGCAGTGGTACAGCGGCAGCGCATGCAGCGTCAGGTCGTCGGACGCGATGCCGGCGTCGACCAGGCAGCTGACGTACTGCCAGATCACGGCGTCGTGCGTGAGCATCGCGCCCTTCGGGCTCGATTCGGTGCCGCTGGTGTAGACGATCTGCAGCAGGTCGCTGCCGTCCAGCGCCGGCTCGGGCAGCACCGCGTCGCAGGCCGCCAGCGCATCGAAGGCCGTCATGCCCGGCTCGGGGGAGGTGGGATGCTCCGACGGCAGCCAGACGAAATCGCGCACCGCCGTGTCCAGCGCCGCGGCGGCGCGCGCGAGCGTGCTCAACCCGCTGTCGGTAGCCAGCATCGTGGCACCGGCATGGCGCAGGATGTAGGCCACCTCATCGGCCTTGAGCATGAAGTTGATCGGCACCAGCACCGCGCCCAGGCGCGCCAGCGCGAAGCGCAGCGCCGCGAAGGCATGCGAGTTGCGCGCCAGCACCGCCACGCGCGTGCCCTTGGCGATGCCCTGCCGCGCCAGGCCGGCCGCCAGCCGCGTGCACAGCGCATCGAACTCGGCATAGCTCCAGCGCACGTCGCCGCAGGCGATGGCCAGCTTGGTCGGCACACGGGCGGCGCTGCGCTGCAGCAGGTCGCCCAGGGTCTGGCGGCGGATGGCAGGATGCATGGTCGGAGACTTTCAGACAGTGGATTTCGAAAAGCTTAGCAGCACGCCGTGCCGAGTACCCCCCAACCTACAATCCGCCGCCTTGAACGCTGCCGACGACACCCCCCATCTGGCGACGCTGGCCAACGGGCTGCGCGTGCTGGTGCTGCGCACGCCGCAGCGCGAGACGGTGGACCTGAGCGTGTTCGTACATACCGGCAGCCAGCACGAGGCGGCGCGCGACAACGGCATCAGCCACATGGTCGAGCACATGGCCTTCAAGGGCACGGCCAGCCGCGATTGCCAGCGCATCAACCTCGATGCCGAAAGCCTGGGCGCGATGGTCAACGCCCACACCGACAAGGACCACAGCGCCTTCCACATCGTCGGCCTGGCGCGCGATGCCGAGGCCTTCGTGCACCTGCTCGCCGACATCGTGCAGCACGGCAGCTTCCCCGAGGACGAACTGGAGCGCGAGCGCCAGGTGATCCTGCACGAGTACGTCGAGGACGAGGACGATGCGCTGTCGGTCGCCTTCCGCCTGTTCGACAAGCTCAGCTGGGGCAGCCACCCGCTGGCGCAGCCGGTGATCGGCCAGCGTCGCCATATCGAGCGCTTCACGCGCGCCGAGCTGCAGGCCTATGTGCGGCGCCAGTACAGCGCGGCCAACACCGTGCTGGCGGTGGCCGGCGACGTCGACCCCGAGGCCATCGAGCGTGCCGCCGAGGCGGCCTTCGGCGCCATGCCGCGCGGCAGCGCGAACCAGGTCGCCGCGCCCGACTGGCTGGGCGGGCTGCGCACACGCGCGCTGGCCGGCTGCCCGCAGACGCACGTGGTGCTGGGCTTCCCGCTGCCCAGCTTGAGCGGCGCGCACCAGGCCGGCGTGGTGGCGGCAGCGCTGCTGGGCGAAGGCATGAGCTCGCCGCTGATGGACCAACTGCGCGAACGCCGCGGCCTGGTCTACTACGCCGCCTGCTCGGCCGACGTGCTGGAGCTGGCCGGGCAGTTCGTCATCGAGGCCTCGACCTCGCCGCAGCAGCTGCCCGAGTTCTTCGCGGAGGTGGTGCGCCTGCTCCTGGCCCAGGCGCAGGGCGTGGATGCCGCAGCGCTGCAGCGCGCACGCCGCCAGATCGCGGTGCGCCATCTGCGCGAGCTGGAACGCCCCGGCCGCCGGCTCGAGACCGCCGTGCTCGACCTGTTTGCCTTGGGCCGCGTGCGCTCGCGCGCCGAGACCCTGCAGGCGCTGCAGGACGTCGGTGCCGAGCAGGTGCGCGACGGCTTCGCGGCGATGCTGCGCGCGGGCGCGGCCATCGCGGTGGCGGGCAAGTTGCGGCGCGGCCCCGACGACCGGGTGCGCACGATGGCCGCGCCGATCCTGAAGGCCGGAGGCCGGGCTCTGAAGGTGTAGAGAGCACGGGCAATTGACGGCGCCTTGCCGTCGTCCGATCCAAGAACCGGGGGAAACACCGCAGCGGAAGCTGCCATTCGCAGTCGAGCTTTCAGCGCCTGCTTGCTACCACGCCTGCGCGGAAGGAATCCCCTCGGCACCGGGGCGAGCCCGGGCTCGAGCCGGGCAACTGCTCCCCAGGCCAGGGCCATGGCACAACATCGGTGGCGAAGCCGCTGGTGCCGGCGCGGTCGCATCGCGGCAAGGGGCGCGCGTGGCGTAGCTCGCATTGGTGCGTTCGCTGTGCGACCCGCGGCACACGGCCGCGCGTGCCGTGCAGCCTTGGCACTCCGCGCCCTGAGTCCGGGCCTCCCGGCGCCGATAATGTCGGCATGACCGTCTTCTACTGGGTGATGGGCGTGCTCATCGTCGGGACCTTCGTCCCTTCGGTGCTGTACCTGGGGCTGTATGCCGTCACTGGCGAGGACGCGTGCATGCGCCGCGCCCGCGGCTTGTGGAACTACACCCGGCTGCTGACGCTGGCGGCCGGCAACATCCTGATCTGGGGGCACGTGGTCGTCGGCTTGTGGCGCATCTGGTTTCCCTGAGGGTCGCCGCACCATGGGTTAAGGTCGGTGGCGTTGCCACTCGACCCAAGGCCCGGCGATGCACGATCCCTGCGACCATGACCCCGCGGCCCCGCGGGCACAAGGCCCCGGCATCCCGCGTGTCGGCGAGTTCGATGCCGTGGCCTTCGAACGCGCCGTCGGCGACCTGCTGAAGGCCTGCGGCATCTCCCCCGACGGCGTGCACACCGGCAAGACGCCGCGGCGCGTGCGCGAGCTGTGGGAGCGGCGGTTGCTCGGCGGCTACGCGCTCGACCCGGCCGAGGTGCTGGGCCCCGGTTTCGCTGACCCGCGCGAGGACATGGTGGTGGTGCGCGGCATCGCCATCCACGGCGTGTGCCCGCACCACCTGGTGCCCTTTCGCGGCATCGCCCACGTGGCCTACGTGCCCGGCGGGCGGCTGCACGGCTTCGGCCGCATTGCGCGGCTCGTCGATGCCATCGGGCACCGCCTGACCTACCAGGAGTGGATGACACGCGATATCGCCGAAGCGCTGGTCCGCCACGGCCAGGCCAGGGGCGCGGCCTGCGTGATCGAGGCCGAGCAGCTGTGCCTGCTGCTGGGCGAGGACCGCCGCGGCGACGAGCGCGTCTACACCCAGGCCTTTGCCGGCTGCCTGGACCGCGACACGCAGCTGCGCGGCGAGTTCATGCGCGCCATCGCCAGCGACGGCCCTTGAAGGCACCGGGAGCGACGGCCCTGCCTTCAATCCGATTGAAGCCCGCGTTCGCGGCCACGCAACCGCCGGCGGCGGTGTGGCACAAAGAATCCTCGTGTCCACACCACTGACTGACGAGGCGATACATGGCAAAGGTTCTGGTTCTGTACTACAGCAGCTACGGTCACATCGAGACGATGGCCCAGGCCATCGCCGCGGGCGCGCGCAGCGCCGGCGCCAGCGTCGACATCAAGCGCGTGCCCGAGCTGGTGCCGCCCGAGGTGGCGCAGAAGTCGCACTTCAAGACCGAGCAGGCCGCGCCAGTGGCCGAGGTGGCCGAGCTGGCCCACTACGACGCCATCATCTTCGGCACGCCGACGCGCTTCGGCAACATGGCGGCGCAGATGAAGAACTTTCTCGACCAGACCGGCGGCCTCTGGGCTGGCGGCAAGCTGGTCGGCAAGGTGGGGTCGGTGTTCACCTCCACGGCCACCCAGCACGGTGGGCAGGAGAGCACCATCCTGTCGACGCAGACGGTGCTGCTGCACCACGGCATGGTCATCGTCGGGCTGCCTTATGCCTGGCAAGGCCAGACCACGCTGGCCGAGATCTCCGGCGGCAGCCCCTACGGTGCATCGACCATTGCCGGTGGCGA
>JAGTRL010000296.1 GCA_018261815.1 Pseudomonadota bacterium | reverse complement strand
CAACTGGACGAGCAATGCGCCGTGGCCGCCATCGAAAAGGTCAAGGACCTGCTGAAGTGAGGTACCGCGCTGCCGCCCTGGTGCTGGCGCTGGCAGCAGCGGCTGCCGTGCTGCCACTGCATGCGCAGGTGCCGCCCACGGCCGCTGAAGTGGCGACCTACAAGGGTCTGCATGCGGCGGCGCACCGGGGCGACCTGGCGGCCATCCAGCAGCTGGCAGTCAACAAGGCGGCGCTGGAAGCACGCGACAGCGCCGGCCGCACGCCGCTGCACGTGGCCACGTTCGCGCGCCAGTACAAGGCGGTGCAGGCCTTGCTGCAATTCGGTGCCGATCCCGCGGCGTTGGAACAAGGTCGTTATGACGCCGTGACCATCGCCGCGGTGGCCGATGACGAAGAGACGCTTCGTGTCCTGCTGGCCGGTGGCGCCAGCGCCAAGCTCACCACGAGCCGGTACGACGGCACCGCGCTGATCGCCGCCGCGCACCTGGGCCACGACGGCGTAGTGCGCCAGCTCATCAAGGCCGGCGCGCCGCTGGACCACGTGAACAACCTGCATTGGACGGCGGTGATCGAGGCGATCGTGCTGGGTGACGGTGGCGCGCGTCACCAGGCCACCCTGAAGGCGCTTCTGGACGCTGGCGCCAGCACGCAGCTGACTGACCGTAGCGGTGCCACGCCGTTGCAGCTGGCGCGCGCGCGCGGCTACTCCGCGATGGTGCAAATGCTGCAGGCCCCAGGCCCGCGCTGAAGCGTGCGGCGCAAAGACCTGTGGCGATGATGCGGCGGTGTCGAATAGCCGTGCCGGCAGCCGTTCAGCGAACAACGCTGCCTTGGCTGCCGGGGCGATCGGCGTCGCATCGATCTCGTCGCGAAGATCACGTCCGGGCAGGCTACTGATTGGTAGCCGACTTTCAGTGCAATGAGCGTCCGTTTCCCCGTGGCCAATTGGGCGAGCCGGACGACGGCTGAGGGTCGCGGAGCGTCGATGGAAAGCCCGAATTCGGTGATCGGAAGCCGCCGTCAAGCTCACCCGGCGAACAGCGCCCACCGCAACGGACTTGGGCGGCCTGGACCTGCGCAGCAGACGCATTGATTGAAGGAAAGTGTCTCGTCAGCCCTTCAACGATCCAGATCGCCGCCGCTCAACCATCCAACGCCTGCGAGCATCCGTTGCTCAATCAACTCCTTCAACAATGCGCAAGTCTCTGTCGACAGCGTTGCCCAGCAGACGGAGTGCTTCCTGATACGCAGGACTGTCGTGCGCGGCGATGGCATGTTCGACGCTGTCGAACTCAAGCAGAACCGTGCGTTCCTTTATGCCGCCGTCATAGACGTGCGCGGGAGTCCCGCGGGCAAGAATGCGCCCGCCAGCCCTTTGTAGTGCCGGAGCGCCAAGTTTTGCGTACTCTGCGAGAGCGATGGGGTCTTTGATCGAGCGGTATGCAGCGATCCAATAAGCCTTGGCCATGGCTCGTCTCCTCAAGTGAGTTGGACACGAACTGTAGCTTCTAGCGCGCGAGGTCAACGCGCCGTACCAGAGGAGTGTGGGCGCTCAGCCGATCCTGTTCTTGAACATCTGCAGCACCGGCTTGAACGATGCGTGCTGGCAGTCGTGCAGCCACTCGAACGCCACCATCTCGGGACTGACGATGACCGCGCCCGCCCCCCGCAAGCGCTGCATCGCCAGCTCATGATCGACAGACGAGCGTGAACCGCAGGCCGGACCAACCACCCAGACCCGCCGGCCAGCGCGCAGCAGCCCCAGTGTGGTCTGCAGCAGGCACACATGGGCCTCGCAGCCGGCGATGACCACCTCGCCCACATCGCCGAGCGCGTCGAGCAGCCCGTCTTCGCAGGCATCGAAGTGCGTCTTTGCGAGCGTGCTTTCGCAGCGCTGACGGATCGCCTCGACGTTGGGCCCGAGGCCGGCCGGGTTCTGCTCCGTGCCCAGCACGCGAACGCCGAGTGCGCGCGCAGCATCGGCCAGCCGCGTGGCCTCGGCGATCACCTGCTCTGCGTGCTGGATGGCGGGCACCAGCCGCTGCTGGTAGTCGACCAGTACCAGCACACTGTTCGAGGCCGTGATCGCGTTCACCGCAAAGCCCTCGCCTGACGCGCGGTGCGTGGCCGGGCCCGCGCCGCATCGCCGGCGTCGGCGACGGTGGTTTTCAGGATGGACTTGAACATGGCCTCAATGTAGCCTTGATCGGGCATTTGAGCGGTGTTCAAATCGTTTGCCCGACGAGGAGACGCCCGATGAATGCTCCACTGCCTGCAGCCGCTGTCGCCGCGCCCGCCACGCTGATGAGCGGTACCGACTATCGCGAATCACTGCGGCGCCTGCGGCCGAACGTCTACGTCGATGGCCGCCGCGTCGAATCGGTCGCCGACGAGCCCTCGCTCGCACCCGGGGTCAACGCGCTGGCCTACACCTATGACTTCGCGCGCGACCCGAAACTCGCGCCAGTCGCACTCGCCACCCAGTCGAGCCGCGCCACGGTGGTCAACCGCATGCTGCATGTCAACGACTCGGCCGGCGACCTGCTCAACAAGCTCGAGGCTGTGCGCCTCCTGTGCCAGGAGACTGGCTGCGCGCAGCGCTATCTGGCGCACGATGCGCTGAACGGGCTGGCCCAGGTCAGCGCGCGCATCGACGACGCCGCAGGCACCACCGAGCATCGCGCCCGCTTCACCGCCTACCTGGCAAGGGTGCAGGACGAAGACCTCTCGCTCGGCATTGCCATGACCGATGCCAAGGGGGACCGCAGCAAGAAGCCGCACCAGCAGGCCAACCCCGACACCTACGTCCACGTGGTCGAGCGCAACGGTAAGGGCATCGTGATTAGCGGCACCAAGGCCATCGTCACCGGTGCGCCCTACATGCACGAACTGGTCGTCATGCCCAGCCGCAACATGGGTGCCGAAGATGCTGATTTCGCGGTGTGCTGCGCCGTCCCGATCGACGCGACTGGCCTGACCATCATCTCGCGGCCCGCGGGCCGGCCCGGGGACAAGCTTGAGCATGGCAGCGCGCTGTTCTCGCGCAAGTATGGTCAGGCGACTGCCGTGGTCATCTTCGACAAGGTCTTCGTGCCCTGGGAGCGCGTGTTCTATGCCGGCGAATGGGAGCACAGCAGCACCCTGACGTACAGCTACGCCACCCACCACCGGCACAGTTGCATCGGCGCGCGCGCCGGCTTTGGCGACCTGTTGATCGGTGCTGGCGCGCTGATGTGCGAGGCCAACGGCTTCGACCCCGGCGAGAAGAGCCATCTGCGCGAGCCGATGGTCGAGCTGATCAAGATCACCGAGGGCTTCTACGCCTGCGGCGTGGCTGCCAGCGTCTACGGCACGCAAGACCCTCACTACGGCAATTTCATGCCGGAGCCGGTGTTCAGCAACATCGGCAAGCTGCTGCTGGCGACCCAGATCTATGACATGCACCGTCTCGCGCACGAGGTCTCGGGCGGGCTGATCGTCGCACTGCCAGGACCGGACGAGGATCACAACCCGGCCACGGCGGCGACGCTGGCCGAGGTGCTGCGCGCCAGCCCGAGCGTGCCCTACGACAAGCGCATCGAGGTCGCGCGCTTCATCGAAGACCTGACTGCCTCCTACCAGGGTGGCTGGTACTCGGTGATCAGCCTGCACGGCGGTGGCTCGCCGGCCGCGATGAAGCAGGAGATCTGGCGCAACTATCCCGTCGGCAGCAAGGTCGAACTGGTCGAGCGGTTGCTGGAGCGCGGCGTGCTGCACGACGAGACGCGCGCCATCACCAAGAACCGCCAGCCCGGGCGGTGCTGCGACCTTGGCTGCACGGCACCGGGCCAGCCGGTGATGGTCGAGATGCCGAAGCGGCCGTAGCAGGGCAGTGACGCTGCGGTATCGGCCGGCACGATCGACCCATGAGGTCGACCCGATCAACCGCTCCTTGCGCTTGGACCAATGGCGTCCGAGGTGCTTCGATGGCAATCCTGTTGCACTGCGGTCAGAGGCAGCATTCGGGCTTGCAATCCGGCGGATCGTCTGGCCGCTGTGGGTCGACTGCGGGTCGACGCGACCTTGAGCACGATGCCGTAGACCTGCCGGTCAAACTGCATGCCACGTTTGCCGACGGCCGGGTACGCCATGTCCGGCCGGGGGCCGTAACTGGCGAAAGGCGGGTCCGAACACCTGACTTGCCCGACCGCGCGCCGCCCGCGACCGGGATTTGGATCACTAGAAGCTAGGCCCCCGAAGGCGGGCGCGCTAGCGTGCCGTGCGCGGCTTGAGACCGTCCGAGGCCAACACCTGGATGCCGCAGTCGAGGAGTGCGCCGAACCCGTTCTTCAAGGACGAGCTGTTGCGCGCCCACCGGGACGACTGCGCTGATCTTTCGCTGATGAGCCCCTCAGGCCCGTGATTCGATCACAGCGGCATTGATCATTGTGAGCAGCTCGCGCCGGATCGGGTACAGGGTCGACGGCACGAACTGAGTCAGGAAGACCACGCAGATGTCTTCCACAGGGTCGATCCAGAACGCGGTGGACGCGGAGCCACCCCAAAAGTATTCACCCACCGAGCCGGCCACCTCCGTATTCGCCACGTTCGTGGTCATCGCGAAGCCCAGGCCGAAGCCCACGCCCTTGAACCGCGGCCCGGAAAACAACGAGATCGATACGTCGCCCAGGTCGCGCCCGCCCGGCAGGTGGTTGGCGCGCATCAGCGCCAATGTCTTCGGGCTGATCAGCCGAACTTCGTCGAGCGCACCGCCGCGGCGCAGGCATTCACAAAAGCGCATGTAGTCGGCTGCGGTGGAGACCAGCCCGCTGCCGCCCGAAGGCGCGGCCGGCGGCTCCAGGGAGCTGCGGCCCGGCAGCGGAGCCAGCTTGCCGTCAGCGCTGCGCATGT
>JAGTRL010000295.1 GCA_018261815.1 Pseudomonadota bacterium | reverse complement strand
ATCGGCACGGGCTCGGGCCTGCTTTCGATGATGGCAGCCCAGCTCGGGGCGAAGAGCGTGGTGACGTGTGAAGCGGTTCGTCTGGTCGCCGACACGGCCAGGCGGATCATCGAGCGCAACGGCCTGCAGGACCGCATCACGGTCGTGCCGAAGCCGTCATACGCCCTGCAGCTCGGCAAGGACCTCCCCGAGAAGGCCGACATCCTCGTGCACGAGATCTTTTCCAGTGAACTGCTGGGCGAGCACGTGCTGCCCGCGCTCGAGGACGCGAAGGCGCGCCTGCTGGCTCCCGGTGCCACGATTCTTCCCGCGAGGGCCAGCATCATGATTGCGCTGGTGAGCGGCGACGAGCTCGGTAGCGAGCTTCACGTCGAGAAGGCCTTCGGTTTCGACCTGAGCCTGTTCAACGCCATCTACCCGAAGAAGCGGCCGATTCATCGCGAGGATCTGCCGCGCGTCCTGCTCAGCGACGACTTGGAAGCGTTCCGGTTTGATTTCGCCGCGCAGTCGGCCTTCCCGCCGGAGAGGAAGCAACTCGAGATTCCCGTGATGCGCGCCGGCCTCTGCTACGGTGTGATCCAGTGGATCCGCTTCGATTTCGGCCACGGCATCTTCTTCGAGAACCATCCTTCGCAGCGGCGCCCCGTGGCGAGTTGGCAGCACACGATCTACCGCTTCGAGGAGCCTCTACAGGCAGAGGTGGGTACGGTGGTCAAGGTCAATGCGGCGCACGACCGGTCGCGGCCCTGGTTCGTGAAGGCATAACGGCCTAGAGGAGCGTGAGCGGCAGAAATCGAGTCCCCCGTCGATTTCTGCCGCCTACGCTCTAGGTTTTCCCTCTTGGCACCGGGCACGTGATTTGCGATCGTGCGCCTGTCGCCCACGCCTGCCATCACGCCGCCCACACTGCATGCTCGCCTTCATCCTGCGCCGTCTTGCCCAGGCCTTCGTGGTGATGCTGTCGGTCGCCTTCATCGCCTTCATGCTGTTCCAGTACGTGGGCGACCCCGTCGCCAGCATGCTGGGCCAGGATGCCACGCCCGAGCAGCGCTTGGCGCTGCGCGCCGATCTGGGTCTGGACCAGCCGTTCCCGGTGCAGTTCGCCCGCTTTGTCGGCAATGCCTTGCAGGGCGACTTCGGCCTGAGCCTGCGCCAGGGCCGCAAGGTCTCGGCGTTGATCGCCGAACGCTTGCCGGCCACGCTGGAGCTGTCGGTTGCCGCCGCGGTCATCGCGCTGGCGGTGGGCATCCCGCTGGGCGTGTTTGCCGCCCTCAAGCGCGGCACCTTTGCCTCGCAAGTGGCGATGACGGTGTCGCTGCTGGGTGTGTCGCTGCCGACCTTCCTGATCGGCATCCTGCTGATCCTGCTGTTCGCGGTGACGCTGAAATGGCTGCCCAGCTTCGGCCGCGGCGACACGGTGTCGCTCGGCGGCTGGACCACCGGTTTCCTCACGGTCGACGGCTGGAAGCATCTGATCCTGCCGGCCATCACGCTGTCGGTGTTCCAGCTGGCGCTGATCCTGCGCCTGGTGCGCGCCGAGATGCTGGAGGTGCTGCGCACCGACTACATCAAGTTCGCCCGCGCCCGCGGCCTGCCCAACGCTTCCGTGTACTTCGGCCACGCGCTGAAGAACACGCTGGTACCGGTCATCACCATCACTGGCCTGCAGCTGGGGGCGCTGATCGCCTTTGCCATCATTACCGAGACGGTGTTTCAGTGGCCGGGCATGGGCTTGCTGTTCATCCAGGCGGTGCAGTTCGCCGACGTGCCGGTGATGGCCGCCTACCTATGCCTGGTGGCGCTGATCTTCGTCATCGTCAACCTGGTCGTCGATCTGCTGTACTTTGCCGTCGACCCGCGATTGCGCATCGAAAGACCTGCCGGTGGCCATTGAATGACTACGACCGTGACCCCGGCGCCCGGCGCCATCGCGCGCTTCTTCGACGGCGACGTCTGGCACAGTTTCAAGAGCTCGCCGATGGCCATCACCGCAGCGGTGATTGCCGCCGTCTGCGTGTTCTGCGCCGTGTTCGCCAACTGGGTGGCACCGCACAACCCCTTCGACCTGGCCTCGGTCAACCTGAGCGACTCGCGCCTGCCGCCGGCCTGGGAAGAAGGCGGCTCGCGCCGTTACCTGCTCGGCACCGACGACCAGGGGCGCGACATCCTGTCGGCCATCATGTACGGCGCGCGCATCTCGTTGTTCGTCGGCGTGGCCTCGGTGTTGGTGTCGATGGTGGTCGGTGTGGGCTTGGGCCTGCTGTCGGGCTTTGCCGGCGGCAAGGTCGACGCGCTGATCATGCGCGTGTGCGACGTGATGCTGTCCTTCCCGTCACTGCTGGTGGCGCTGCTGATCGACGGCGTCGGTCGGGCCGTCTTTCCCAATGCCCATGACACCCTGGCCTTCGGCGTGCTGATCGTCGCCATTTCGCTGACCGGCTGGGTGCAGTACGCGCGCACGGTGCGTGGCTCGACGCTGGTGGAGCGCAACCGCGAGTACGTGCAGGCGGCACGCGTCATCGGCGTCAAGCCCTCGCGCATCATGTTCAGGCATGTGCTGCCCAACGTCATGGGCCCGGTGCTGGTGCTGGCGACGATCCATGTGGCCGCGGCCATCCTGACCGAGGCCACGCTGTCCTTCCTGGGTGTGGGTGTGCCGCCGACCTCGCCTTCGCTGGGCACGCTGATCCGCATCGGCAACGACTTCCTGTTCAGCGGCGAATGGTGGATCACCATCTTCCCCGGGGCGATGCTGATCCTGATCGCGCTGAGCGTGAACCTGCTGGGCGACTGGCTGCGCGACGCGCTCAATCCAAGGCTGCGCTGATGGGCGCCGCGCGGCCGTCCCGAAGGCGCTCGCTCCCCCTCGGGGGGGCGGGCCAACGGCCCCAGGGGGCTGCATGACGTCGCCCTTGCTGGAGGTCAAGAACCTGCGCGTCGAGTTCCCGACACGCCGCGGCACGCTGCTCGCGCTGGACGACATCTCCTTCGATATCGCGCCGGGCGAGGTGCTCGGCGTGGTGGGCGAGTCCGGTGCCGGCAAGTCGCTCACCGGTGCGGCGATCATCGGCCTGCTCGAGCCGCCGGGGCGCATTGCCGGCGGCGAAATCCGGCTCGACGGCCAGCGCATCGACAACCTGCCTTACGAGCAGATGCGCGCCATCCGCGGCCGGCGCATCGGCGCCATCTTCCAGGACCCGCTGACCTCGCTGAACCCGCTGTACACCATCGGGCGGCAGCTCACCGAAACTATCATGACGCACCTGCCGGTCAGTGCGGAAGAGGCCCGCCAACGCGCCATCCGGCTGCTGCAGGAAACCGGCATTCCGGCAGCGGAAGAGCGGCTCGAGCAGTACCCGCACCAGTTCTCCGGCGGCATGCGCCAGCGCGTGGTCATCGCGCTGGCACTGGCCGCCGAGCCTGAGCTGATCGTCGCCGACGAGCCCACCACCGCGCTGGACGTGTCGATCCAGGCGCAGATCATTTCGCTGCTCAAGCGGCTGTGCAAGGACCACGGCGCTGCGGTGATGCTGGTCACCCACGACATGGGCGTGATCGCCGAGACCTGCGACCGCGTGGCCGTGATGTACGCCGGGCGCATCTGCGAGATCGGCCCGGTGCACGAGGTCATCCACCATCCGGCGCATCCGTACACCGCCGGGCTGATGGGGTCGATCCCGGCGATGGACGACACGCGCGAGCGGCTGCTGCAGATCGATGGCGCGATGCCGCGGCTCAACGCCATTCCCGCCGGCTGCGCCTTCAACCCGCGCTGCCCGCAGGTGATGGAGCGCTGCCGCCGCGAGCGCCCGGACCTGAGCGACGCCGGCCGCACCCGTGCCGCCTGCTGGCTGCATGCGCAGGAGGCTGTCAAGTGAGCCGCGCCGCGCCGGGCCGCCCCAAGCAAGCGGCTGTCCCCTCGGGGGACCGACCGCGGTATTCCGCGGGCGAGGGGCAGACATGAAGCCATTGGTCGAGGTCGACGACCTGGCGAAGACCTTCGATGTCTCGCCGCCGTGGCTGAACCGCGTGCTCGAGCGCAAGCCGCGGCAATTCGTGCACGCGGTCGACGGCGTCAGCTTCAGCATCCACAAGGGCAAGACGCTGGCGCTGGTCGGTGAATCCGGCTGCGGCAAGAGCACGGTGGCGCGGCTGCTGGTGGGCCTGTACGAACCCACCCGCGGCACAGTCTTCTTCGACGGCCAGGACACGGGGGTGCTCAAGTCGTCGGCCGCCAATCTGCGCTCCTTGCGCCGGCGCATGCAGATGATCTTCCAGGACCCGTATGCCAGCCTCAACCCGCGCTGGAAGGTGCTGGACATCGTCGGCGAACCGCTGCGCGAGCACGGTCTGTTCAGCGACGCCGCGGGTTTGCGCGCCAAGGTCGGCGAGCTGCTGTTGTCGGTGGGGCTGGCCAGTGCCGACATGGAGAAGTTTCCGCACCAGTTCTCCGGCGGGCAGCGCCAGCGCATCTCGATCGCGCGGGCGCTGGCCACGCAGCCCGAATTCCTGGTCTGCGACGAGCCCACGTCCGCGCTGGACGTGTCGGTGCAGGCGCAGGTGCTCAACATCATGAAGGACCTGCAGCGCCAGCAGGGCCTGACCTACCTGTTCATCTCGCACAACCTGGCGGTGGTGCGTCATGTCAGCGACCAGGTCGGCGTCATGTACCTGGGCCGGCTGGTCGAGCTGGCGGACAAGGCCGAGCTGTTCGCGCGGCCGCGGCACCCATACACGCGCATGCTGCTGGATGCGATCCCCGACATCCACATGAGCGGCAGTTCGCGCACGCCGGTGCAGGGCGAGGTGCCGAACCCCCTGAACCCGCCCAGCGGCTGCGCCTTCCATCCGCGCTGCCCGCATGCCAATGCGCGCTGCTCGGCCGAACGGCCGGCGATGATCGAGAAGGACGGTGC
>JAGTRL010000294.1 GCA_018261815.1 Pseudomonadota bacterium | reverse complement strand
GCCAGTGGGCCGGGCTGGCCATGAACAGGTTGGTCAGGTTCAACGGCAGGAAGGCATCGGGCTCGCTGGTGGTCAGCTCCACCGTGTAGTCGTCGATCTTGCGGGCGCTGCGCAGCGTGGGCATGCGCGAGGCCGTCACGCCCACTTGGCTGGCGTCGAAGTGAACCGCGTCCTTGTCCAGCACCTTGCGCACGTTCCAGACCACGGCGTCGGCATTGAAGGGGCTGCCGTCGTGGAACTTGACGTCGTTGCGCAGCTTGAAGACCCACTTGGTCTTGTCCTTGGCGTCCACCGCCCAGCTGGTGGACAGCGCCGGGATCAGCACGCTGGGCGCGTCGGCCTTGGACAGGTCCCACTGCGTCAGCGAGTCGTACATCGGGATGCCGGTGAAGCGGTTGCCCTCGAAGCCCTGGTCGGGCTGGCCCAGCGTGCGCGGGATGTCGGCGGCGGTCATGGCGATGCGCAGCACCTTTTCCTGCGCGGCGGCGCCGCCGCAGGCCAGCAAGGCAGCCGCCAGCAGCGCGGCGGGCACGAAGGGGCGGGACGATGACTTCATCAGGGCTCCATTTGGGGTTGAGGGTTGGCGGCCAGGCCGCGATCAGGAGATACCGCAAGTGACATGCCAATGGCCGCCACGCACCGCTTTGGCAGGCCCGGCACTTGCACGATACTGCTCCGAGCCCGCCGCATGTGCTGCAGTGCACGCTTTGTAGGCGCGACGCACCTTTTTGGACTCGGTAGAAACCATGAAACTGCTGCTGATCAACCCCAACACCTCGGCCACGATGACCGAGGCCATGATCGAGTCCGCGCGCGCCGTGGTGGCCGCAGGCACGCAGGTGGTGGGCCGGCAGCCCAGCTTCGGGCCGGTGTCGATCGAGAGCCACTTTGACGAGGTCTTCGGCGCGGCCGGTGTCGCCGAGCAGTTGAAGCTGGCGCAGGGCGAGACCTTCGATGCAGTGGTCATCGCCTGCTTCGGCGACCCCGGTCTGGACGCGGCGCGCGAGCTGACCGACGCGCCGGTGCTGGGCATCGCCGAGGCGGCCTTCCATGCAGCGTCCTTCGTGGCCACCGGTTTTTCGGTGGTGACCACGATGACGCGCACCTGCGGCATCGCCGAGCGGCTGGTGCAGCGCTACGGCTTCGAGCGCAGCTGCCGCGGCATCCATGGCACCGACATCCCGGTGCTGGCGCTGGAAGGCTGCGGCGAGGAGGTGGTGGCGCAGATCGAGGCCGCCGCGCGCCTAGCGCTGCAGCACGACCGCAGCGGCGCCATCGTGCTGGGCTGCGGCGGCATGGCGGCGCTGTGCCGCACGCTGCAGCAGCGCCTTGGCGTGCCGGTGGTCGACGGCGTCACGGCCGCGGTGAAGATGGCCGAGGCGTTGGTCGGCTTAAGCCTGAAGACCGACAAGACCGGCGACTACGCGCCGCCGCTGCCCAAGCGCTGGGTGGGCTGGGCGGCGCCGCTGGGCGAGGCGCCTGCGCCCTGATCAGCGCAGATTGCCGGTGTGCCCGAGGTTGTAGCGCCCGGGCTGTGGCCAGACGGTCAGGCCATGCGGCTGCTTGCCCACGGCGACGAAGTCGACCGCGCCGCTGGTGGTGTCGAAGCGGTAGACCACGTCGTCATAGCGGCCTGACAACCACAGGTACTTGCCGTCGGCGCTGACGTTGCCCATGTCCGGGCTGCCGCCGCCGGGCACCGGCCAGGTCTTGATGACCTTGCCGGTGGCAAAGTCGATCACCGACACGCTGCCCTTGCCCTTGGGTTTGCCGTGCACATGGTTGCTGCCACGGTTGGCCACGTACAGCAGCTTGCCGTCGCGGCTGGGGTACAGGCCGTGCGCCCCCACACCGGTCGGGATGAAGGCGAATTGCTTGAAGGATTCGGCGTCGATCACGTGCACGCCGTCGGCCATCATGTCGGCGACGTAGTAGGTCCTGCCGTCGGGCGAGGCGCGTACGTCCTGCGGCATGCCCGGCGTGACGCAGATCTGGCCGCCGGACTGCGCCGGATCGGGCAGGTACTTCGGCGTCTTCAGGCTGGTGCGCACCAGCGCCAGCGCCTCGGGCCGGTCGAAGTAGCGGCTCAGCTTGAGGGTGCCGAGCACCTTGCGGTTGACCAGGTCGATCTTGGTGATCGCGCCGTTGAATTCGCAGGTGAAGAAGGCGACACGCCCGTCGATGCTGAAGTCGGCATGGTTGATGCCGTCGCAATCGGGCGTGGCGATGCTGTAGTCCAGCTTCATCGTCTGCGCATCGCGGAAGTCCAGCCGCTTGAAGGCCTCGGCGACGACGATGGCATGCTTGCCGTCGGGCGTCCAGTACATGTTGTACGGGTCGTCTACCGGGATGGTCTTGCCGGGCTTGCCGGTCAACGGGTCCACCACCGTCAGGCTGCCCTTGTCGCTGTTCTCGGCGTTGTTGGCCACGTACAGCGTCTTCAGGTCCCAGCTGGGCACCACATGCTGCGGGTACAGGCCGACCTTGAAGGTGTGCGTCACCTTCAGCGTGGCCGGGTCGATGACCGAGACGGTGTGCGCCTTGTGGTTGGGCACGTACACCCGTTCCAGCGCGCCGGCGACGTTGGGGCTCATCTTGCCGGCGCCCGTCTCGCTGTAAAGGTTGTGCCGGTCGGGTACCGGCGCCATGCCGGGCACGGTCTGCACCATGGGCGCGGCGGCGGGTGCGGCGGCGGTCTGGGCCTGCAACGCTGCAGCGGCGGCGGCCAGGCCGAGGGTGGTGGCGAGGGTCAGGGTCTTGGACATGAGTGCGGTGCGGTGGGAGTCAGCGCTCGGTGGCCTTGCGGATCGCGGCCACGCTGCGCTGCACGATCAGGTCGGTGCCGAGCTTGCCCAGCTCGGCGCTGGCGCGTGCCGGGTCGCCGTTGACGCCGGCGGCCGGCGGCGACATTTTCGCAGGCCAGACGCGCGAGCCGTCCAGCGCGAGCATCAGCGCGGTATCGGCCGCGCCGGCATGGCGGCCGATCTGCGCGTCGTTGAGGCCGCGCTCGCGCAGCAGCTTGTGGAAGGGCTGCTGGGCGGCGAGGTAGTAGTCGGCGATGTAGTGCGCGCGTGCCGGGCCGCCTTTCCAGTCGCGATTCAGCGCCTCGGCCACGGCCTTCAGCGCCGCCTGGTAGTTGCCGCTGTCGCCGAGGATGACGATGTCGCTGAAGCCATGCTGTGCCAAGGAGCGCGCCGCCCCGTCGATCACCGCCTTGAACGCGGCCTCGGGCACGCTGAGGGTGCCCGCATAGCGCATGTGCTCGGTGGGCGGCGAGAGGCGGCCTTCGGGCACATAGGCCACCACCGGCGCCACCAGCGCATTGCCCAGCTCGCTGGCGATATGTCCGGCCAGCAGATGGGCGCGGAAATTGTGCTTGCCCAGTGCCATGTGGGCGCCGTTCTGCTCGACGCCGCCGACCGGGATGATGATGGTGTGCCACCCTTGCTGCAGTCGCTCGCGCACCTCGGTGCTGCTCAGCTCCTGCAGGTACACGCTGGCCGCTGCGGCCTGCAGCACCGGCGCATGCAGGCCCAGGCACAGCAAGGCGGTGGCAAGGGACAGGCGCATGGGGCGGTGGGCTTTGGGGGGTAGGCGCCGGGCTCGGCGCGCCGGGCAATGTAGCGCAGGCCCGCGTGCCCGGACTGCGTAAGATCATTCGCCATGAGCCAAAACACCGCAACCCCGCCCGCGCCGGTCAGCGTGCTGCGCCCCACACGGGACGCGCTGCCCATCGTCATCGACTCGCCGCACAGCGGCGCCGCCTACCCGGCGGACTTCGGCTACAGCGCTCCCTTCGAACTGCTGCGCCGCGGCGAAGACCTGTACGTCGACCGCCTGTATGCCAACGCGCCGCAGCATGGCGCCACCTTCGTGGCGGCGAATTTCCCGCGCGCCTACATCGACCCGAACCGCCTGCTTGCCGACATCGACGAGGCGCTGCTCGACGCCCCCTGGCCGGGCGAGGTGGCCACCGGGCCGAAGACGAAGCTGGGCATCGGCCTGATCTGGCGGCTGCTGGGCCAGGTGCCGATCTACCAGCGCAAGCTGTCGGTGGCCGAGGTGCAGCAGCGCATCGAGCGCTGCTACCGGCCCTACCACGCGGCGCTGGACCAGGCCCTCGCCGAGGCGTACACGGGCTTCGGCGCGGTGTGGCACCTGAACGTGCATTCGATGCCCGACGATTCCTACGAGCGCCTGGGCCTGCCGGTCAAGCCGCTGGCCGACTTCGTGCTGGGCGACCTGGACGGGCGCACCGCCGGCGAGCCGCTGATGGCGCTGATCGAAGGCGTGCTGCGCGAGCACGGCTACAGCGTCGCGCGCAACGACCCGTTCAAGGGCGTGGAGATCATCGCGCGCAGCGGCCGGCCGGCCGAGAAGCGGCATTCGCTGCAGATCGAGATCAAGCGCTCCTGTTATGCCGATGTCGAGCGCCACCAGCCGAACGCCGGCTTCGAGCGCGTGCAGCGCGCGCTGCACGCGATGCTCGCTGCGCTGGCCACGCACGTGCGCGACGCCTGCAGCCGGGCATGACGCTGCTGCACGCGCTGCGTGCGCTGTGGCTGGGCGTCGCCGTGCTGCTGGCGGTGGGCTGTGCGAGCCTGCCGCCGCCAGCGCCACGCGCCGGGTCCAGTGCCTTTGGCGACACTGCGGGCACCCCGATCGGCCAGGCCATCGCGCCGCTGCGGGCAGCGCACCCTGGCGGCTCGGGCATCCATGCCCTGCCCGATGCCTTCGACGCCTTCGCCGCGCGTGTGGTCATGGCGGCCGCGGCGCAGCGCTCGATCGATGCGCAGTACTTCATCTGGCACGACGACCAGGTCGGCATGCTGCTGTTCCAGGCGCTGTGGCGGGCGGCCGAGCGCGGCGTGCGCGTGCGCCTGCTGATCGACGATGGCGGTACCAGCGGCATCGACCGCACGCTGG
>JAGTRL010000293.1 GCA_018261815.1 Pseudomonadota bacterium | reverse complement strand
CGACCGCAGCGACCGCAGCGACGACAATGTCGACTCGTCCGCTCGATTGGAAGGCTTCATGCCCGCATCCCGCAGCCGCCGACCCGGTCCCGACCGCGCCGTCGCTCTGGAGCAGTACCGCCGCCGCGCCTCGGTCTACGACCTGGAACTGGCACTGTTCGAGCCAGTCCGCCGTCGGGCCGTGGCCTGGCTCGCGCCGCGTCCGGGGGATACCGTGCTCGACGTCGGTTGCGGCACCGGCTTGAGTTTCGAACTGTTGCAAGCCGCGGTGGGCCCCGAGGGGCATGTCGTGGGCATCGAACAGAGCCCGCAGATGATCGACAAGGCCCGCCAGCGCGTGAAACGCCATGGCTGGCGCAATGTCAGCCTGCTGTGCGCCCCGGCCGAAGAGGCCCGCATCCAGGGCCGGGCCGATGCGGCCCTGTTGCACTTCACCCACGACGTGATGCAAAGCGACATCGCGCTCGACCATGTGCTGCGCCACCTGAAGCCCGGCGCGACACTGGTCGCTTCGGGGCTGAAATGGGCGCCGCCGTGGGCCGTGCCGGTGAACCTGTTGGTCTGGCCCGCCGCGCTGCGCTCGGTCAGTTCCCTGACCGGCCTGCACCGGCCCTGGCAGAAGCTCGCAACGAGGGTGGGCGAGCCCGAGCGGCAGACGATGCTGGCCGGCGCCGTCTACCTGGCCCGCGCGCGGGTGCCGGCCAAGCCCTGAGCGCGGCGCGCTACAGCAGCAGTTCGATCAGGTAAGGCCCTGCGCTGGCCAGGCCACGCTGCAGTTGCCGCGCGAAGGTCTCCAGGTCGGCCGCCTGGCCCGCTTCGACTCCATGGCCGCGCGCCAATGCGCACCAGTCGAGCACCGGCCGATCGAGTGTCAGCATGTCGGTGGCGCGCCGGCCCGGCGCGCCGGCCCCGACATTGGCGAACTCGCCGCGCAGGATTTGGTACGCGCGGTTGGCAAAGACGACGATGGTCACGTCCAGGGATTCGCGCGCCATGGTCCACAGCGCCTGCAGCGTGTACATCGCACTGCCGTCACCCTCCAACGCAACGACCTTGCGCCCGGGACAGGCCAGCGCCGCACCCACCGCCACCGGCATGCCGTAGCCGATCGAGCCGCCCATGCTGGTCAGCCAGTCGTGCGGCGGCGCGCCCTGGGTCAGGCCGCCCAGCCCGCGGCCAGAGGACACGGCCTCGTCGACGACGATGGCCTGCGCCGGCAGCAGCGCCCCCAGCACCGCGGCCACGCCCTCCAGCGTGACCGGGCCCGTTGGCAGCTGCGGCCTGTCCAGCGCCGCCACATGGACCGGCGCCAGCGTCTGCGCATCCAGTTCGTCGGCCAAGCCCTCCAGTGCGGCGAGGATGTCGTCCTCCACCGTGGCCAGCGTGCTGAGCTGGCAGTCGGGCGGCGCCAGCAGGCTGGGCTTGCCCGGGTAGGCAAAGAAGCTCACCGGCGGCTTGGCGCCCACCAGCACGATGTGCGTGAAGTCCTTCAGCAGCGCCAAGGCACTGTCCACCACGTACGGAATGCGCTGCGTGATCACCCGGCCCGCGCCGCGCTCCAGGCGGGCGCTGTTGAATTCGCTGAGCAACGCGCAGCCGGTGCGAGCGGCAATGCGCCCGGCCAGTTGCAACGCGGGTTCACGCACGCCGATGCCGCCCAGCAGCAGGGCGCAGCCGCGGCCCCAGCGCAGCGCGGCGGCCGCGGCCATCACCGCGGCGGGCGCCACCGCGGGGCGCTTCGGCGCGGCCGGCGCCAACGCTGGCGCATCGGCCTCGTCCCAGGCGGTGTCGGCCGGCAGGATCAGCGTGGCAATGCGGCCTGGCGGAGTGCGTGCCACGTGCACCGCCGCCGCGCCGTCACGGGCGACGTCGCGCGAGGTGGCGGTGGTATGCACCCAGTCGGACATCGGCCGTGCCACGCCGGCCACGTCGGACGTCAACGGGGCGTCATGCGCCAGGTGGTGCGTGGCATGTTCGCCGACGATGTTGACGATGCCCGATCGCGCCTTCTTCGCGTTGTGCAGGTTGGCCAGGCCGTTGGCCAGGCCCGGACCCAGATGCAGCAGCGTCGCCGCCGGGCGCTCGGCCATGCGGTAGTAGCCATCGGCCGCGCCGGTGACCACGCCTTCGAACAGGCCGAGCACGCAGCGCATGCCTGGCAGCTTGTCGAGCGCGGCCACGAAGTGCATCTCCGAGGTCCCGGGGTTGGTGATGCACAGGTCGACGCCGCTGTCGACCAGGGTACGGACCAGGCTTTCGGCGCCGTTCATCGTTGGTGCGCTCCGTTGTATGGGGGGGTCGGCCGACTGTAGCCGCAGTCGCATTGACGGTCGCCACGTTGGCAGAATGCGGCGCATGACGTCCGCTGCGATCCAGCTCCGACTCGCCCACGTGCAGGATGCGCAAGCCATGGCGCAGATGTCGCGCGACCTGATCGAGACCGGACTGGGCTGGACCTACGACGCGCCGAAGATCGCGCGGCTGATCGGACACACCGAGACGCTGTCGCTGGTGGCCTGCGACCGACTGGGTCTGGCCGGCTTTGCGGTGATGCAGTTCGGTGACGAGCGGGCCCACCTGGTGCTACTGGCAGTGCAAGCGCGCAGCCAGCGACAGGGCGTGGCGCGGCGACTGCTGTCGTGGCTGCTCGACTCGGCGCGCACCGCAGGCATTGCCGAGCTGAGCCTGGAACTGCGCGCCGGCAATGCCGGGGCGCGCGCCTTCTACCGCGCCATGGGCTTCAGCGATGCCGGACTGCTGCCCGGCTACTACCGCAACCGCGAGCCGGCGCTGCGCATGGTGCGGGTGCTGCGCATCAGCAGCGCGCCTGCGCAAGCCTGGCAGGCGCCGACCTTGCGGCGCCCCTGATCGCTATCGGCAACGGCGGTAGCGGTCATCGTGCCGGTCACGGCGGTTCGGAACGCCGTCGCCATCGACGTCCCAGCGCGGGTTGTAGAGGTGGTCGTGCCGGTTCGGGATGCGATCCCCGTCATGGTCCCAGCGCGTGGGTTGTTGGTATGCCGCTGCGCGGTAGGCCGGCCGGACCACCACCGGGGCATGCCGGACGATGACCGGCGTGGGGTAGATGGCCATCGGCGCGCCGATGGTGACCGACCATTGAAATGGCGTCGCCTGGGCCGGCGCCACGGCGACGAAGGCCGCGCCGACGGCCAGCAGTAAAGCGCACAAGGACTTGTTCTTGCTCATGGAATTCTCCGCGAGGACCCGGCCTTCAGCGACCGTGCACATTCAACGCAGCGTCATTGACTTCCGGCGACCCTGGATCGGTTGAAGCCTCGTAAAGCTTTGTGAACGCCGCACACCAGGGGTCTGGACGCCAAGCCCGTGCCGACCCGCCCCGGTCTGATACTTGCTACACAGTTTGCAGTCGGCACGCCGCTGCTCGGACCCACCCGGTGCACGTGCCTTGGCCGGTCTTGGCGATCACAGGAGCGCAGCGTGGCAAAGATTCCCCCTGGCGTGGGTCCGCGCTTTCCGCAGGTCGTGGTGCTCTTCGGCGCCACCGGCGACCTGGCACGGCGCAAGCTGCTGCCGGGTCTGTACCACCTGTCGACGGCCGGCTTCATCCCCAGCTGCCGCATCATCGGCGTGTCGCTCGACGACATCGATGTCGAGGGCTTCCGAGCAGCAGCGCGCAGCGCGCTCGACGAGTTCTTCAACCGCAATATGACCGACCGGGACTGGCAGGCCTTTGCCAGCAGCCTGGACTACGTGCCGCTGGCCGCCGGTGCGCCGGCGTTAAAGGCGGCGGTCGACAGGGCCGAGCAGTCCCTCGGCACCGAGAGTCGCCGTCTGCACTACCTGAGCGTGCCGCCGAGCGCGGCGCTGTCGGCGGTGCGCCTGCTCGGCGAGGCCGGGCTGGTGCAGCACGCCCGCATCGTCATGGAAAAGCCCTTCGGCACCGACCTGGCCAGTTCGCACGAGCTCAACACGCGGCTGCACGAGGTCTTCGCCGAAGAACAGATCTTCCGCATCGACCATTTCCTGGGCAAGGAGCCGGCGCAGAACATCCTGGCCTTCCGCTTCGCCAATGGCCTGTTCGAGCCGATCTGGAACCGCAACTTCATCGACCACGTGCAGATCGACGTGCCCGAGACGCTGGGCCTGGGCAAGCGCAGCGGCTTCTACGAGCAGACCGGTGCCTACCGCGACATGGTGGTCACGCACCTGTTCCAGATCCTCGCCTTCATGGCGATGGAGCCGCCCACCGCGCTGGACCCGGCGCCGATCGGCGAGGAGAAGAACAAGGTCTTTCGCAGCATGCTGCCCATCGACCCGGCGCATGTGGTTCGCGGCCAGTACGTCGGCTATCGCGGCGAGGACGGCGTGGATCCGGAGTCCGAGACCGAGACCTTCATTGCGCTCAAGTGCTACATCGACAACTGGCGCTGGGCCGGCGTGCCCTTCTTCCTGCGCACCGGCAAGCGCCTGGCCGAAGGCCAGCGCATCATCTCCATCGCCTTCCGCGAGCCGCCGAAGAGCATGTTCCCGGCCGGCTCCGGCGTCGGCGCGCAGGGCCCCGATCACCTGACCTTCGACCTGGCCGATGCGTCGAAGATGTCGTTGTCGTTCTACGGCAAGCGCCCGGGCCCGGGCATGCGGCTGGACAAGCTGAGCCTGCAGTTCGCGATGCACGACACCGGCCTGCTCGGCGAGGTGCTGGAAGCCTATGAACGCTTGATCCTGGACGCGATGCGTGGGGACCGCACACTGTTCACCACCGCCGAGGGCATCGAGCGGCTCTGGCAGGTGTCGACGCAGCTACTGGAATCGCCACCGCCGGTGCGGCTGTACGAGCCGGGATCGTGGGGCCCGAAGTCGATCCATCAGCTGATTGCTCCGCATGCCTGGCGGCTGCCCTTCGAGCGCGCCTGGCGAGCGCCCAACCCGCTCGGCAGCTGAGGCGAAGGCGCAAGCA
>JAGTRL010000012.1 GCA_018261815.1 Pseudomonadota bacterium | reverse complement strand
CGCGGCCAAGGCCTTCAACTCGGCCAGTGCCTGCGCTTCGCCCAGCGGCGCGGGCAACTGCATCGGCTGCGTGCGCGCGATGATGCGCGGCACGATGGCCTCGATCAGCGCATGCCGGCTGGCGGCGCCGATCACCGACAGCATGTGCTGCTCGTCGTCGGCATAGGGTCCGATGTGGCGGGCGGTGAACTCGCGATCGTTCTCGAGTTCGTCGAGCGGCTTCAGCGCAGGCATCAACATGGCAGGGCGTCCGTGTGCGGGTTGAGTCAGAGGGTCTTGAGCAGCGCGTCGTAGCCGGGCGGATCCATCAGCTGGTCGAACTCGGCCATGTCGGTGACATGCACCTTGAAGAACCAGCCGTTGCCCATCGGGTCGCTGTTGGCCAGCGAGGGGTCGGCGCGCAGCGCCTCGTTGACCTCGACCACTTCGCCGGTCACCGGCATGTACAGGTCGGCCGCGGCCTTGACCGACTCGACCACGCCGGCGACCTCGCCCTTCTTCAGCGTCTTGCCGACGGCGGGCAGGTCGACGAAGACCACGTCGCCCAGCGCTTCCTGCGCGTGCAGCGTGATGCCGACGACGGCGGCCTCGTGGTCTTCGATGTTGATCCATTCGTGATCGGGCGTGAACATGGTGGTCATCGGTGGGACTCCTGGTGGTGGGTGGAAATCAGCCGCGGAAGTAGCGGTGCGGCACGAAGGGCATCGGCGTCACGCGCATCGGCACCTGCTGGCCGCGCACTTCGGCATAGACCTCGTGCTTCGCTATCGCATGCTCGGCGCTCAGGTAGGCCATCGCGATCGGCTGGTTGATGGTCGGCGCGATGGTGCCGCTGGTCACGGTGCCCAGCTTGTGGCCCTTGGCATCGACCAGCTTGCTGCCTTCGCGCACCGGCACGCGCTCCAGCGCCATCAGGCCGACGCGCTTGTGCGTCACGCCATGGGCAAGCTGGCCTTCGATGGCGGCGGCGCCAGGGTAGTGGCCGGCGCGCTCGCCGCCGGGTCGGCGCACCTTCTGGATCGCCCAGGTCAGCCCTGCCTGGACCGGGCTGGTGCGGGTGTCGATGTCGTGGCCGTACAGGCACAGCCCGGCTTCCAGGCGCAGCGTGTCGCGCGCGCCCAGCCCCGCGGGTTTGACCTCCGGCAGGTTGATCAGCGCACGGGCCAGCGCCACCGCGGCTTCCGCCGGTACCGAGATCTCGAAGCCGTCCTCGCCGGTGTAGCCGGAGCGGGTGACATAACAATCGGCCCCGGCCAGCTTGAAGGCGCCGCCGGTCATGAACACCAGCTTTGACACGGCCGGGTTCAGGTGCGCCAGCGCCTCGGCGGCGCGCGGGCCCTGCAACGCCAGCAAGGCGCGCTCGGGCAGCGGCACCACCTGGCAGCGGTGGCCGATGTGGGTGACCAGGTGGCGGATGTCGGCGTCCTTGCAGCCGGCGTTGACCACCAGCAGCAGGTCGGCCTCACGCCGCGTGACCATCAGGTCGTCGAGGATGCCGCCGCTGGCGTCGGTGAACAGGGCGTAGCGTTGCTGGCCGACGGCCAGGCCGAGCACATCCACCGGCACCAGCGTCTCCAGTGCCCTGGCGGCGTCGTCGCCGACCAGGCGCACCTGACCCATGTGCGAGACGTCGAACAGCGCCGCCGATTCGCGGCACTGCTTGTGCTCGGCAATGATGCCGCCGGGGTAGTTGACCGGCATGTCGTAGCCGGCGAAGGGCACCATGCGGGCACCCAGTTCCAGATGCAGCGCGTGCAGCGGGGTCTTCAGCAGATCAGCGGACATGACAGGCTCCCAGGGCTGTGAACAACCCGATTCTGGTTGTTCCGGGCCCCCGCTGTCCGCTTTACCTGAGAGATTGGCGCTGCATTGAATGCCGCGCTTGCCCCTTCGGTGGGCTGGCTTGGCGCCAACCTCTCTCCAGTGAGGAACGCCCCGTCGCCGGGACGCTTGCCAGTCCTTTTGCCTGAGCGTTCGAAGCGTCTAGCCGCTGCGCCTTCGGCGGCCCCAGCCCGCAAGGGCAGGAGCTCTCTCCTGACGCTGCGCAGTGTAGCCGAGCGCTCAGCGTGTGGATGGCATGCGCCGCCCCTGGTTCCACCACACCAGCGCCACCAGCAGCAGCGCCGGCAGATAGAACCAGTGCGGACTGGGCGCGCCGGTGGGCACCTTGAGCGCGGCCACGTCCCAGCCGGACTCAAAGCCACCGCGCTTGGCGCGGGAGCCGAACTTGACGGCACCCACCTGCACGTTGGCGCCCAGCGGCACCAGCTGCAGGCCGGCGTCGGCCAGGCGCTTGCGGCCATCGGCGCCGGCTTCACCGAGCTGCAGTGCCACCGTCTTGGTGATGTCGTCGCCCTCCAGGGTGGTGCCTTTGATCACCATGGCCAGCGTGGCGTTGTCCGGGGCGCTCTTGGCCAGCTCGAAGACTTCGGCCGCCGGGGCGTCGCGCGTCGGCGGCGTGAGGCGGTCCATGAAGAAGTCGGGCCGGAACAGCAGTACCACGGCCACGGCCAGCAGCGCCGTTTCCCACAGGTGGTTCTTGACGCGGAACCAGTTCATCGTCACCGCCGCGAAGACCAGTGTGGCAATGCTGCAGGCCACGACCACGCGGATCAGCTCGGCGGTGCTGTGGATGTCGATCAGCAGCAGTTGCGGGTTGAAGATCCAGATGAAGGGCAGGATGACCGTACGCAGTGCGTAGATCGATCCCTGGATGCCGGTCTTGATCGCGTCTTCGCCGCTGATGGCGGCCGCCGCGAAGGTCGCTAGCCCCACAGGGGGCGTGATGTCGCCCATGATTCCGTAATAGAAGACGAACAGGTGCACCGCGATCAGCGGGATGATCAGCCCGCTCTGCGCGCCCAGCTCGACCACCACCGGCGCCATCAGCGTGGCCACCAGCACGTAGTTGGCGGTGGTGGGCACGCCCAGGCCGAGCACCAGGCAGACGAAGGCGATGAACAGCAGCATTGCCATGACGTTGCCCTGGCTGACGAATTCGACGAACTCGGTCATGCGCAGGCCCAGGCCGGTGAGCGTGATCGCGCCGACGATGATGCCGGCGGTGGCGGTGGCCACGCCGATGCCGATCATGTTGCGCGAGCCGTCGTTCATGCCGTGCACCACCTCGTGGAAGCCGTTGCGCAGCGTACCGGCGGTGGGCTGGCCGCGGAAGAACTCGATCAGCCAGCGCTGCGTCAGCATCAGCACGATCAGCACCGCGATGGCCCAGAAGGCCGACAGTGAGGGCGACATTTCCTCGACCATCAGGCACCAGATCAGCGTGGCAATGGGCAGCAGGAAATGCAGCCCGGCCTCGACCGTGGGCCAGGTGTCCAGCGCCTTGGGGTTGTCGATGTCGATGTCCTGCGGCAGGTCGGGGCAGCGCGCCGCCTGGCGGATGGCCGCCAGGTACACCGCCGCCATCACCAATGCCACGGCCCAGCCGGCGTTTTCGCCGAGCATCGACTTGATCGCCGACAGCAGGTAGTACATCAGCGCAATGACGATGACCGTGCCCGACAGCCCCAACCCCAGGCGCAGCATGGCGTTGGCCCAGGTGCGTGGCACGCGGTTGATGATCGGCATCATGCCCAGCTTCAGCGCCTCCAGGTGCACGATGTACAGCAGCCCCAGGTAGGACAGCACCGCCGGCAGCAGCGCATGCTTGACGACTTCGGCATAGGAGATGCCGACGTACTCGACCATCAGGAAGGCGGCCGCGCCCATCACCGGCGGCATGATCTGGCCGTTGACCGAGGACATGGTCTCGATCGCGCCGGCCTTGACGCCGCCGTAGCCGGCCTTCTTCATCAGCGGGATGGTGAAGATGCCGCCGCTGACCACGTTGCTGACCGAGCTGCCGCTGATCATGCCGTTCAGCGCCGAGGACACCACCGCCACCTTGGCCGGCCCGCCGCGCAGGTGCCCGAGCGCGGCAAAGCTGACCTGCATCATGTAGTTGCCGCCGCCGGCGCGGTCGAGCAGGCTGCCGAAGAGCACGTAGACGAAGATCGCGCCGGTGGACACGCCCAGCGCGATGCCATACACACCTTCGGTGGTGAGCCACATGTGCGACAGCAGGCGGTTCAGCGACGCGCCCTTGTGCGACAGCACCTCGGGCATGTACGGGCCCAGCAGGCAGTAGGCCAGGAACAGCGCGGCCAGCGCCGCCATCGGCCAGCCCACCGCGCGGCGCGTGGCTTCCAGCAGCAGCAGGATGCCGGCGCTGGCGACCACGATGTCCATGGTCGTCGGCTGGCCCGGTCGCGTGGCCAGTTGCGCATAGAACAGCAGCAGGTAGCCGCCGGCGAAGGCGCCAGCCAGCGCGAAGACGATGTCGAAAAACGGGATGCGATCGCGCGCCGAGCGCTTGAAGGCCGGCCAGGCCATGAAGGCCAGGAACAGCGCGAAGGCCAGGTGGATCGAGCGCGCCTCGGTGTCGTTGAGCACGCCGAAGCGCAGCAAGAAGGGCAGTGGCGAGGCGTACCACAGCTGGAACAGCGCCCAGGCCAGCGCCGTGCCGAAGATCAGCTGCCTGGCGAAACCCTTGGGCTCGCGCCGGCCGGTGTCGACCTCGGCGACCAGTTCCTGCAGCGCGGCGGGTGCCTTCTCGATGTCGGTGGCCATGGCGGTGGTTCTCGCGTGTCAGACAAATGAAAAGGGGCGAAGCCCTGGCTTCGCCCCGCGTGCGTGCGCGAACGCTGGCCCCGGCCTACTTGATCCAGCCCTTTTCCTTGTAGTACTTCAGCGCGCCGTCGTGCAGCGGTGCCGACAGGCCATCCTTGATCATGTTCTCGGGCTTCAGGTTGGCCAGCGCCGGGTGCAGCTTCTTGAACTCCTCGAAGTTGTCGAACACCGCCTTCACCACCTGGTACACCGTCTCGGTCGGCACCTTGCTCGACGACACCACCGTGGCCAGCACGCCATAGGTGTTGGTGGCCTCGGGGTTGTTGGGGTACAGCGCGGCCGGGATCGTGACCTTGGCGTAGTAGGGCCGTTCGGCCACCAGCTTGTCGACCGCCGGCCCGGTCAGCGACACCAGCTTGGCGCCGCAGGAGGTGGTCGGGTCCTGGATGTTGGCAGAAGGGTGGCCCACGCCATAGAAGAAGCCGTCGATCTTGCCGTCGCACAGGGCGGGGCCATGCTCGTCCGCCTTCAGCTCCGAAGCCAGCGAGAAGTCGGTGAGCTTCCAGTTCATCGCCGCGAGCAGCTCTTCCATCGACGCGCGCGTGCCCGAGCCGGGGTTGCCGACGTTGAAGCGCTTGCCCTTGAAGTCATTGAAGCTCTTGACGTTGGCTTCCTTGCGCGCCAGCACCGTGAAGGGCTCGGGGTGCACCGAGAACACCGCGCGCTCATCGGTCCACGGGCCGGCGTCCTTGAAGGCGCCCACGCCCTTGAGGGCGTTGAACTGCACGTCGGACTGCGCAAAGCCCAGGTCCAACTCGCCCGACTTGATGGTGTTGACGTTGAAGACCGAGCCGCCGGTCGATTCCACCGAGCAGCGGATGCCATGCTTGGCGCGGTCCTTGTTGACCAGCCGGCAGATGGCGCCGCCGGCCGCGTAGTACACGCCGGTGACGCCGCCGGTGCCGATGGTGACGAACTTCTGCTGGGCGACGGCCGGCGTCCAGGGCAGGGCCAGGGCCAGGGCGGATGCGGCCAGCGCGGCGCGCAGCGGGGTGATGCTTCGTGTCATCGTCGGACTCCAAATGACGGTTTGATGAAAGGGCGGGGTCGACCAACGATAACGCATGGCCGACCTCCCTGGTACCCGGGTCGTCCTCAGCGCGGCAAGGAGGCCAGCGCCGTGTCGACGGCCCGCGCCAGGCGCTGCACGATCAGGTCGAGCTGCGCGTCGTCGACGATGAAGGGCGGCGCCAGCAATACATGGTCCCCGTGCTGGCCATCGAGGGTGCCGCCCATCGGGTAGACCATCAGGCCTTCGGCCATGGCCTGGGCCTTGATGCGCGCGTGCAGCTTGTACGCCGGATCGAATGGGGCTTTGGTCGCCCGGTCGGCCACCAGCTCGATGGCCTGGAACAGCCCGCGGCCACGGATGTCGCCGACCTGCGGGTGCTTGCCGAAAGCCGAATGCAGCCGCTCGCGCAGGCCGACGCCCTGGCGCTGCACCTGCTGCAGCAGCCCATCGCGCTGGATGACCTTCTGCACCGCCAGCGCCGCCGCGCAGGCCATCGCATGGCCGATGTAGGTGTGGCCGTGCTGGAAGGCACCGCTGCCCCGAGCGAAGGCCTGGACGACCTGCGCTTGCGCCAGCACCGCGCCGATCGGCTGGTAGCCGCCGCCGAGGCCCTTGGCCACCACCAGCAGGTCGGGCACCACGTCCTCGGCCTCGCAGGCATGCAGCGTGCCGCAGCGGCCCATGCCGCACATCACCTCGTCCAGGATCAGCAGGATGCCGTGGCGCGTGCACAGCTCGCGCACGCCGCGCAGGTAGCCCGGCACGGGGGTCACCGCGCCTTGGGTGGCGCCGCCGACCGTTTCGGCCACGAAGGCGATGACGTTCTCGCCGCCCAGGGCATCGATGGCCACCGCCAACTCGGCGACCAGGCGCTGGCCGTAGGCCTCGGCGCTTTCGTCGGCGCGGCGGTCGCGGTACTCGTAGCAGGGCGCGACATGGGACACCTCCACCAACAGGGGCGCGAACTGCCTTCGCCGCCAGGCGTTGCCGCCCACCGCCAGCGCGCCCAGCGTGTTGCCGTGGTAACTCTGCCGACGCGCGATGAAATGGCGGCGCTGCGGCTGACCGATCTCGACGAAATACTGGCGCGCCATCTTCAGCGCCGCCTCCACCGCCTCGGACCCGCCGGACACGAAGTACGCATGGCTGGTGCCGGCCGGCGCGCCCTGCACCAGCAGGTCGGCCAGTTCCTCGGCCACGTCGGTGGTGAAGAAGCCGGTGTGGGCATAGGCCAGCCGGTCGAGCTGGGCATGCATGGCCGCCAGCACCTCGGGGTGGCCATGGCCCAGGCAGGACACGGCCGCGCCGCCGGAGGCGTCGAGGTACTGGCGGCCCTGGCTGTCGGTGATGTAGACGCCCTGGGCACTGGCGGCCACCGGCAGCGTGTGCGCTATCTGGCGGTGCAGGATGTGGGTATCGGGTCGTTGTGCCATGGTCTGACGTGGTCTGCCTGGAAGTGTGTGGCAAGTGTTCCACACACTCACCGTTGGCGATGCGACCTGCGCTTGCCGTCAGAATCGCTCGACCTTCACCGGAGGGCTCGATGATGAACCGACGCCAATCTCTGGCTGGCTTGACCACATTCGCCGGCCTGACGGGCAGCGCGATCGCCAAGGACCAATGCGTGGCCTTCACGCCGCAGATGCAGGAGGCCAAGACGCCCGAGGCGGCGCTGAAGCGGCTGCAGGAAGGCAACGCCCGCTTCGTGGCCGGCCAGGCGCTGAACTGCGACCTGCTGGAGCAGGTGCGCAGCACCGCGGCGCAACAAGCGCCCTTTGCCGCGGTGCTGGGCTGCATCGACAGCCGCGTGCCGCCGGAGCTGGTGTTCGACCAGCAGATCGGCGCGATGTTCGTGGCGCGCATCGCCGGCAACATTGCCAGCACCGACATCATCGGCAGCCTGGAGTTCGCCACCGCGCTGGCTGGGGCGAAGCTGATCGTCGTGCTCGACCACAGCAAATGCGGCGCGGTCAAGGGCGCCATCGACGATGCCAAGCTCGGCAGCCTGACCGGCGTGCTGCTGCAGATCCGCCCGGCACTGACTCAGCTCGACTACAAAGGCGTGCCTTCGTCCAAGGACAAGGCGCTGGTGCAACGCGTGGCCGAGCGCAACGCCAAGGACGCGGCGGCCCAGCTCACCAGCCGCAGCGAGACCATGGCTGGCCTGGTGCGAGAAGGCAAGCTGAAGATCGTCTATGCCATGCACGACGTGGCCTCGGGCAAGGTGGCCTGGTTCGGCTGAGCCTGCTGCGCGGCTGCGGGTTTGTCTGGATATCGATTTTCTAGACCGCTCGCTGCCGCTCCATTGAATTTCACAGCGCCGCGCGTCGTCCGTATCGTGCGGCCCCTGTGCCGTGCCCCAGTGGGGCGCGGTTGTCCACCCCTGCCAGGAGATTGCCCATGACACGCCGCCTTCCGTTGCTGAGCGCCTTTGCCATCGCCGCCGCGGCATTTGCCGTGGCCACGCCCGTCACCGCCCAGAAGGCCGTGCAGAAGCTGGGCAAGGGCGAGGGCCAGGTCGACATCGTGGCCTGGGCCGGCTACATCGAGCGCGGCGCCACCGACAAGAACTTCGACTGGGTGACCGATTTCGAGAAGGCCACCGGCTGCAAGGTCAACGTCAAGACGGCCGGCACCAGCGACGAGATGGTGGCGCTGATGAACGAGGGCGGCTTCGACCTGGTCACCGCCTCGGGCGACGCCAGCACCCGGCTGATCCGCGGCAAGAAGGTGCAGCCCATCAACGTCAACTTGATCCCCAGCTACAAGAACATCGACCCGCGGCTGCAGAAGGCGCCCTGGCACTACGAGAACAACACGCACTACGGCGTGCCCTACCAGTGGGGCTGGAACGTGCTGATGTACAACAAGGATGTCTTCAAGGACAAGCCGCCGACCAGCTGGAACGTGGTCTTCGAGGAGCAGACGCTGCCCGACGGCAAGAGCAACAAGGGCCGGGTGCAGGCCTTCGATGGCCCCATCTACATCGCCGATGCCGCGCTCTACCTGAAGACCAAGAACCCGGCCCTGGGCATCAAGGACCCGTACGAGCTGAACGAGGCGCAGTACAAGGCGGCGCTGGAGCTGCTGCGCGGCCAGCGCAAGATCGTCGGCAAGTACTGGCACGACGCCTTCGTGCAGATCGACGACTTCACCAACGAGGGCGTGGTCGCGTCGTCGAGCTGGCAGTTCCAGGCCAACATCCTGGGCTCGAAGAAGCGGCCCATCGCCACCGTGGTGCCGGTCGAAGGCGCCACCGGCTGGGCCGACAGCACGATGATGCACGTCGATGCCAAGCACCCCAATTGCGCCTACCTGTGGATGGAGCATTCGCTGAATGCCAAGCTGCAGGGCGACCTGGCGGCCTGGTTCGGCTCGGTGCCCGCCGTGCCCGCGGCCTGCAAGGGCAACAAGCTGCTGACCGACGAGGGCTGCAAGCGCCAGGGCTACGAGAGCTTCGACAAGATCGCCTTCTGGAAGACGCCGACGACCAAATGCGCCAGCCACAACGACCAGTGCATTCCGTACCACAAGTGGGTCTCGGACTACATCGCCGTCCTCGGTGGCCGGTAGATGACGGCGGCGGTCACGCTCGACCGCGTCTCCTGCATCTTCGGCAGCGCCGGCCATGAGGTGCGTGCGGTCGACGGCGTCGATCTGACGATCGAGGCCGGCGAGTTCTTCACGCTGCTCGGGCCTTCGGGCTCGGGCAAGACCACCTGCCTGCGCATGATCGGCGGTTTCACGCTGCCGACGGCCGGCCGCGTGCTGATCGGTGGGCAGGACGTGACGATGCAGCCGCCCTACGCACGGCCGGTGAACACCGTGTTCCAGGACTACGCGCTGTTCCCGCACATGAGCATCCGCGACAACGTCGCCTATGCGCTGATGGTGCGCAAGGTGGACAAGGCGGAGCGAGCGCGCCGTGCCGACGAGCTGTTGGCGCTGGTGGAACTGGCCGGCGTCGGCGACCGCCGGCCGGCGCAGCTGTCCGGCGGCCAGCGCCAGCGCGTGGCCTTGGCGCGTGCGCTGATCAGCCAGCCGCAGGTGCTGCTGCTGGACGAACCGCTGGGCGCGCTCGACCTGAAGCTGCGCGAGCAGATGCAAAGCGAGCTCAAGGCGCTGCAGCGTCGGCTGGGCATCACCTTCCTTTTCATCACGCACGACCAGCACGAGGCGCTGTCGATGAGCGACCGCATCGGTGTGTTCAACAAGGGCCGGCTGGAGCAGGTGGGCACGCCACAGCAGGTCTACAACGCCCCGGCCACGCGCTTCGTCGCCAACTTCGTCGGCGCGGCCAACGTGCTGGACGGCGATGCCGCGATGCGCCTGACCGGCCGCAGCAGCGCCATGCTGCGGCCCGAGCGCATCCGCCTCGGCGCGGCCGATGGCGCGCGCGCCATCGGCGCGGTGCGCGAGGTGCAGTACTTCGGCGCCTTCACGCGCCTCAAGGTCGACGTGGCCGGCGCGCTGCTGCAGGCCGACCTGCCCGAAGCCCCAGACACGCGTTGGCCGGCGCCCGGCGAAGCGGTGCAGCTGCACTGGGACGCGGGCGCGGTGCATGCGCTCGACGTGGAGCCGGTGGCGTGAACACCGCGCTGGCCTTGCCCGCGCCGGCCGGCGGCCTGCGGCGCCGCATCTCGGACCTGCTGTACACACGCCGCGGCTTGCTGCTGCTGGCGCTGCTGGCGCCGCCGTTGCTGTGGTTCGGCGTCATCTACCTCGGCTCGCTGTTCGCGCTGCTGGCCAACGCCTTCTTCGGCATCGACGACTTCACCGGACAGGTGGTGCGCGAGTTCACGCTGCGCAACTTCGTCGAGATCGGCAACCCGGCCAACCTGGACGTGGTGCGCCGCTCGGTGACGATGGCCGTCGCCGTGACGCTGGCCTGCGTGGCCATCGCCTTCCCGCTGGCCTACTACATGGCGCGCTACGCCACCGGTGCGCAGAAGGCGCTGCTCTACATCGCGGTGATGCTGCCGCTGTGGTCGAGCTACCTGGTGCGGCTGTATGCGTGGAAGCTGCTGCTGGCACGCGAAGGCGCGATCTCGTGGCTGGCGCACGAGCTGCACCTGGTGTGGCTGCTCGACGCGCTGCTGAGCCTGCCGTCAATCGGCGGGCCGAGCTTGAGCTTCTCGGCCATCGGCACCTTCATCGTCTTCGTCTACATGTGGCTGCCGTTCATGATCCTGCCCGTGCAGGCCGCCATCGAGCGCATTCCGGGTTCGTACATCGAAGCCTCGGGCGACCTGGGTGCGAGCCCTGCATTGACCCTGCGTAAGGTGATCCTGCCGCTGGCGCTGCCGGGCATCGCCGCCGGGTCGATCTTCACCTTCAGCCTGACCTTGGGCGACTACATCATTCCGCAGGTCATCGGCGACAGCACGCGCTACATCGGCCAGGTGGTCTACATGCAGCAGGGCGTGGCCGGCAACCTGCCATTTGCAGCCGCCTTCTCGCTGGTGCCGATCGTCGTGGTCGGTGTCTACCTGTGGCTGGCCAAGCGCATGGGGGCCTTCGATGCGCTCTGAGCCGCGCGCAGGCTGGGGGCTGAAGGCCGCGGCCTGGGGTGCCATCGCCTTCCTGCACATCCCGCTGGCGCTGATCATCCTGTATGCCTTCAGCGCTGAGGACAAGAGTTATGTCTTCCCGCCGCCGGCACTCACGACGCAGTGGTTCGGCGTGGCCTGGCAGCGCGAGGACGTGTGGGCGGCGATCCAGCTCAGCTTCGAGGTGGCTGCCTGGTCCACCGCCATCGCGGTGGTGCTGGGGGCGCTGGCCGCGGCGGCACTGGCGCGCACGACCTTCTTCGGCCGCGATGCGATCTCGCTGCTGCTGATCCTGCCGATCGCCTTGCCCGGTGTCATCACCGGCATCGCGCTGCGTTCGGCCTACGGCACGCTGCACATTCCGTTCTCGTTCTGGACCATCGTCATCGGCCACGCCACCTTCTGCGTGGTGGTGGTGTTCAACAACGCCATCGCGCGGCTGCGGCGCCTGAACCCGAACCTGATCGAAGCCAGCATGGACCTGGGTGCCGACGGCTTCCAGACCGTGCGCCACATCATCCTGCCGCAGCTGGGCTCGGCGTTGCTGGCCGGTGCGCTGCTGGCCTTCGCGCTGAGCTTCGACGAGGTCATCGTCACCACCTTCACCGCCGGCCAGCAGACCACGCTGCCGATCTGGATGCTGCAGGAGCTGATCCGTCCGCGCCAGCGCCCGGTCACCAACGTGGTGGCGGTGGTGATCATCGCGCTGACCTTCATCCCGATCCTCGGCGCCTACTGGCTGACGCGCGCCGACGAGCCGGCGCACCGCTGAACCCTTACCAAGGAGACCCCCATGACCGACATCACGCTGCCTACGCAACTGTTCATCGACGGGGCGTTCGTCGCCGGCGAGGGCGAAGCCGAGAAGGTGCTGAACCCGTCCACCGGCGAACTGCTGGTGGCCCTGCCCGAAGCCTCCGTCGAGCAGGTGCACAAGGCCGTGTCGGCCGCGCACCGCGCCTTCGACGGCTGGAGCGAGAGCACGCCGATGGAGCGCTCGCGGCTGCTGCTGAAGCTGGCCGACGCCATCGAGGCGCGCGGCGAACAGTTCGCCCGGCTGGAGAGCCTGAACTGCGGCAAGCCCTATGCCCGCGCGCTGGGCGACGAGATCCCGGCGGTGGCCGACTGCTTGCGCTACTTTGCTGGCGCGGCGCGCTGTGTCAGCGGCACGGTGGCCAACGAATACCTGGCCGGCCACACCAGCATGATCCGCCGCGACCCGATCGGCGTGGTCGGTTCGATCGCGCCGTGGAACTACCCGCTGATGATGGCGGCATGGAAGATCGCGCCGGCGCTGGCCGCCGGCAACACCGTGGTCATCAAGCCCAGCGAGCAGACGCCGCTGACGACGCTGCTGCTGGCGCAGGTGGCGGCCGACATCTTCCCGAAGGGTGTGCTCAACGTCATCGCCGGCCGCGGCGCCTCGGTGGGCCAGCCGCTGGTCGAACACCCGAAGGTGGCGATGGTCAGCCTGACCGGCGACGTGTCCACCGGCCGAAAGATCCTGCAGGCGGCCACCGGCACCTTGAAGCGCACCCACCTAGAACTGGGCGGCAAGGCGCCGGTGATCGTCTTCGACGATGCCGACATCGGTGCGGTGGTCGAGGGGTTGCGCACCTTCGGCTACTACAACGCCGGGCAGGACTGCACGGCGGCCTGTCGGGTGTACGCCGGCGCCAAGGTCTACGACAAGCTGGTGGCCGACCTGTCCAGCGCGGTCAAGACCATCAAGGCGGGGCTGCAGGACGACCCGGACGCCGAGATCGGCCCGCTGATCAGCGACCGCCAGCGCAACCGCGTGGCCAGCTTCGTCGAGCGTGCGCAGATGAGCGGCCACATGGAGATCACCGCCGGCGGCAAGGCTCGCGCCGGTGCCGGCTTCTTCTACGAACCGACGGTGGTGGCCGGCGCACGCCAGGAGGACGAGATCGTCAAGCGCGAGGTCTTCGGCCCGGTGGTCAGCGTGACGCGCTTCACCGACACCGAGCAGGCCATCGCCTGGGCCAACGACAGCGACTACGGACTGGCCTCATCGGTGTGGACCCAGGACGTAGGCCGCGCCATGCGCGTGGCCAAGAAGCTGCAGTACGGCTGCACCTGGATCAATACCCACTTCATGCTGGTCAACGAGATGCCGCACGGCGGCATGAAGTCATCGGGCTACGGCAAGGATCTGAGCATGTATGCGCTGGAGGACTACACCGTGGCGCGGCACGTGATGGTCAAGCTGTAGCCGCCGGCCGCTATACCCGGCGCGAGCGTGCCAGCTCCCGCGCCAGCTCGATGAACTCGCTGGCCGCCGGCTTCAGGCCTGAACCGCGGCGCCAGACCAGGCCGACATCGATGGTGGGAATCTCGTCGCGCAGCGGCCGCACCTCCACATGCTCTGCATCCAGCGTCCACGGCCGGTACAGGATGTCGGGCAGCACGGCGATGCCGGCGCCGGCGCCGACCAGCGAGCGCACCGCCTCCAGCGACGCGGTGCGCAGGATGCATCGCGGCTTGAGCTGGTGGCGTGCCCAGACGCTGGTCATCAGCTCGTCGATGCGGTCGGCCTCGAGCACGATCTGGTCACAGGCCGCGCAGTCGGCCAGCGACACCTCGTCCTGCGCCGCCAATGCATGGTTGGCCGGCAGCCAGACGCGGTTGCGGCTGCGTGTCAGCGTCTCGCAGACCATGGCCTGCGGCTCGCTCAACGCATTGCTGACCATGATGGCCACGTCGATCTCGCCGTTGATCAGCAGGTGCTCCAGGAAGCGCGGTGCGTCTTCGGTGACGAACACCTCCACGGCGGGGCAGTGGCGGCGGTAGCGGCTGAACAGTTCGCTCAGGTAGTAGCCGGCCACCAGGCTGGTGACTCCCAGCGTGAGCACGCCCGACAGGCCCGAGTCGGCCGCACCGGCATGCAGCCGCATCGCATCGGCCACCGAGCCGATGACCTTGCGCGCGCTGGCCAGGAAGCGGTGGCCCTGCGCCGTCAGCGCCATGCCCCTGGAACTGCGCTCGAACAGCTCGCTGCCGAGTTCGGCCTCCAGCTCCAGCAGGCTCTTGGTCAGCGCGCTCTGCGCGATGCTGAGCATGCGCGAGGCGGCCGCCACCGAGCCGCTCTCGGCCACCGCGATGAAGTAGCGGAACTGGCGCAGCGTGACGTGGCGGTGGTTCATCGGACGCACAAGGGGATGCAGCCGCGGTTGTACCCGATGCGCTATCGTTGTTGGCATCATGAGCGACGACATCAGCACGTTGAGGCGCATCCTGCGCGGCTGCCGTACCGTGGCCATCGTGGGCCTGTCGGCCGACTGGCACCGGCCGAGCAACTTCGTCGGCAAGTACCTGCAGCAGCACGGCTACCGCATCGTGCCGGTCAATCCGCGCTACGACAGCATCCTGGGCGAGCGCAGCTACAAGGCGCTGCAGGACATTCCGTTTCCCGTGGACATGGTGGACGTGTTCCGCCGCACCGAGGACGTGCTGCCCTTTGCGCAGGGCGCCATCGCCATCGGCGCCAAGTGCCTGTGGCAGCAGATCGGCGTGAAGAACCTGCAGGCCGATGCGCTGGTGCGTGGCGCCGGGCTCGATTCGGTGATGGACCGCTGCGTCAAGATCGAGCATGCACGGCTGTTCGGCGGGTTGCACTGGGCCGGCGTCAACACCCGCGTGATCTCCGCCAAGAGGCCCATCTGACATGGCCGACCGCATCTTCCAGCCCGAGACCCTGGCCATCCATGCCGGCCAGATCCCCGACGTGGCCACCGGCGCACGCGCGCTGCCCATCTACCAGACCACCAGCTTCGTCTTCGACAGCGCCGATCACGCGGCCAGCCTGTTCAACCTGCAGACCTTCGGCAACGTCTATTCACGGCTGAGCAACCCGACGGTGGCCGCGCTGGAAGAGCGCGTCGCCGCGCTCGAAGGCGGCCGCGCCGCACTGGCCAGCGCCAGCGGCATGGCGGCCGAGGCGATGGCTTTGATGACGATCCTGCAGCAGGGCGACCATGTGGTCGCGGCCGGCGCGCTGTACGGCGGCTCGGTGTCGATGCTGTCGGTGAACCTGGCCAAGTTCGGCATCACCACCAGCTTCGTCAACGCGACGAAGCCCGAGGCTTTTGCTGCCGCCATCCAGCCAAACACCCGCGCGCTGTTTGCCGAGAGCCTGGGCAACCCGAGCATGCTGCTGCTGGACATCGGCGCGGTGGCCGACGTGGCGCATGCGCACGGCCTGCCGCTGGTGATCGACAACACGGTGCCGTCGCCCTACCTGTGCAACCCGATCGCCTACGGCGCCGACATCGTGGTGCATTCGGCCACCAAGTACCTGGCCGGCCATGGCACCACGCTGGGCGGCGTGATGGTCGAGAGCGGCAGGTTCCCCTGGGACAACGGCAAGTTCCCGGGCATGACCGAGCCTTCGCCCGGCTACCACGGCGTGAAGTTCTACGAGACCTTCGGCGACTTCGGCTTCTGCATGCGCGCACGCATGGAAACGCTGCGCGTCTTCGGCGCGGCTTTGAGCCCGATGAGCGCCTGGCAGATCCTGCAGGGGGTGGAGACGCTGCCCTTGCGCATGGAGCGCCACAGCCGCAACGGCATGGCGGTGGCGCGCTTCCTGCAGAACCACCCGCGAGTGAGCTGGATCAACTATCCCGGACTGCCCGACCACCCGCAGCACGACCTGCTGAAGAAACAAATGCGCGCGTTGGGTGGCGAACCCATGGCCTCGGGCCTGCTGGCCTTCGGCGTCAAGGGTGGCGCGGCGGCGGGCGAGAAGTTCATCGAAAGTGCGCAGTTCATGAGCCACCTGGTGAACATCGGCGACACGCGCACACTGATCAGCCACCCGGCCACCACCACGCATCGCCAGCTGGACGAAGCGCAGCAGCGCGCCGCCGGCGTGCTGCCGGACATGGTGCGCATCTCGGTGGGGCTGGAGCACATCGACGACATCCTGTGGGACATCGACCAGGCACTGGGGCAGACGGCGTGCTGAGTGCGGGCATCGGACCAGACCAGTCGAGAGGGCAAGGATCAGCGCGAACGAGCATCTCGCGCGTCATGCGCCGTGTCGGGCGCTAAGATGGACTCAAGCCTGCAACCGCAAGGAGAGCGCCCGATGAGCATCTACGACCAGGACCTGGGCCGCACGGCCGCGAACTTCGTGGCTCTCAGCCCGGTGAGCTTCGTCGAGCGCAGCGCCGAGGTCTTCGCCGACGCACCGGCCGTGGTCCACGGCGCGCGGCGCTACACCTGGGCCCAATGCCGGGACCGCGCGGCGCGGCTGGCGGCGGCGCTGCGCGCCTTCGGCATCGGGCGCGGCTGCACCGTCACGGTGATGCTGCCCAACACGCCCGAGATGGTCGAGGCGCACTATGCGGTACCGGCGCTGAATGCCGTGCTCAACACCTTGAACACACGGCTCGACGCGCCGCTGCTGGCCTGGCAGATGAACCATTGCGAAGCGCAGGTGGTGGTCACCGACCGCGAGTTTGCACCGGTCATGGGCGAGGCGCTGCGTCTGCTGAAGGCGCAGCATGGACGCGAGCCGATCGTCGTCGACGTCTGCGACAGCGAATTCACCGGCCCCGGCGACCGTGTCGGCACGCACGACTACGAAGCCTTGCTCGCAGCGAACGACCCGCTGGCCAGACTGGAAGGCCCGGTCGACGAATGGGATGCCATCGCCGTTAGCTACACCAGCGGTACCACGGGCGACCCGAAGGGCGTGGTCACGCATCACCGCGGTGCCTACCTCAACGCAGTGAGCAATGCGGCCACCTGGACCATGCCGCACTTCCCGAAGTACCTGTGGACGCTGCCGATGTTCCACTGCAACGGCTGGTGCTTCCCGTGGACGGTGGCGATGCTCGGCGGCACGCACATCTGCCTGCGCCGCGTCGAGGCGGCACCGATCCTGGCGGCGATGCGCGAGCACAAGGCCGATCACTACTGCGCCGCGCCGATCGTGCACAACCTGCTGATCAACGCGCCGGCCGCGCTGCGCCAAGGCATTGACCACCCCGTGCGCGGCATGGTGGCCGGCGCCGCGCCGCCGGCATCGATGATCGAAGGCATGGCCCAACTCGGCTTCGACATCACGCATGTCTATGGCCTGACCGAGGTCTACGGCCCGGCCAGCGTGGCGGTGAAGCGCGAGGACTGGGCGCGCCAAAGCCTTTCGGAGCAGGCCCGGCTGAACGGCCGCCAGGGTGTGCGCTACGCGCTGCAGGAAGGCATGACGGTGCTCGACCCGACGACGATGGCCGAGGTGCCGGCCGACGGCCAGACCATGGGCGAGATCATGTTCCGCGGCAACATCGTGATGAAGGGGTACCTGAAGAACCCGAAGTCCACCGCCAAGGCCTTCGAAGGCGGCTGGTTCCACACCGGCGACTTGGCGGTGATGGAGCCGGACCGCTACGTGAAGATCAAGGACCGCAGCAAGGACATCATCATCAGCGGCGGTGAGAACATCAGCTCCATCGAGGTCGAAGACGCGCTGTACCGCCACCCCGCGGTCATGGCCTGCGCAGTGGTGGCGCGGCCCGATCCGAAGTGGGGCGAGTCGCCGGTGGCCTATGTCGAGACCAAGGCCGACGCGCAGGTGACGGCGGCCGAACTGATCGCCCACTGCAAGGGCCTGCTGGCCGGCTACAAGGTGCCCAAGGAGATCCGCTTCGAGCCGATCCCCAAGACCAGCACCGGCAAGATCCAGAAGTTCCAGCTGCGCGAGCGGGCGAAAAGCTCGTCGGCCATCGGATAAGGAGGCATGTCATGAATACCGAAGCCCTGGTACTGCGCAGCCAGGATGCGCGCGGCGTGGTCACGCTCACGCTGAACCGGCCGATGGCCTTCAACGCGCTGTCCGAGGGAATGATCGAGGCGCTGCACGCCGCGCTCGACAAACTGGCCGGCGACACCATGGTCCGCGCCGTGGTCATCGCCGGCGCAGGCAAGGCCTTCTGCGCCGGGCACGACCTGAAGGAGATGCGCGCCGAACCCTCGCTGGGCTACTACCAGCGGCTGTTCGCGATGTGCGGCCGCATGATGATGGCCGTCCAGAAGCTGCCGGTGCCGGTGATTGCGCGGGTGCACGGTATCGCCACCGCGGCCGGTTGCCAGCTGGTGGCGATGTGCGATCTGGCCGTGGCCGCGCGCGACGCACGCTTTGCCGTCAGCGGCATCAACGTCGGCCTCTTCTGCTCGACGCCCAGCGTGGCCCTGAGCCGCAACCTGGCGCGCAAGGCGGCCTTCGAGATGCTGGTCACCGGCGGTTTCATTGGCGCCGACGAGGCCCAGGCCAAGGGCCTGGTCAACCGCGTCGCCGATGCCGAGCGGCTGGATGCCGAGGTGGATGCGTTGCTGGCGCAGATCGTGGCCAAGCCGCGCGAGGCGCTGGCCATGGGCAAGCAGCTGTTTTACCGGCAGCTGGAGAAGGGCATCGAGGCCGCCTATGCCGATGCCGAAGCGACGATGGCCTGCAACATGATGGAGCCCAGCGCTCTGGAAGGCGTGCAGGCCTTCATCGACAAGCGGCCGCCCAATTGGAAGTAGGGCCGCGCCGCGGCGTGGCCCCGTCGGGGCCTACCTGGTGCGCGTCTTGGTTGCAGCGGCTTTGGGCGACGCGCTGGCCTTGGCAGGTGCGGTGCTTCCGCCGAGTGCATCGCTCATGCCAATCAGCACGCCGCTGACCATCGCGCTGTAGCTGTCCATCAGCGCCTGCGAGGCGCGCAGGCTGGTTGCCCGGCCCTGGCGCAGCGCATTCTGCGTCTGCGCCATCAAGTCCTCGACGGTCTGCGCGGCGCCGGCGCCGGTGGCGGTGCCTTCCAGCTTCATCGCCTTCAGCACCTGTTCCCACGGGCCCTGCAAAGGCGCGCCCACGCCTTGCACCGCCTTGCCCACGGTCTTGAAGAACATGTCCTCCATCTTCTCGACGCCATCCAGCGCGGCTTTGACCTGGGTCTCGCGCAGGCCGGCGCCCTGGTCCACCAGCTGCTGCAGCGCCTTGCGGTTGGCCTCGACGGCCTTCAGCAGCGCCGAATCCATGCCGTCGAAGGCCTTGCGCAGCATGGCCTCGATGTCCACCGCGCTGGCCGGGTTCTTCTCGGCACCGGCCGAGGTGGCCTGGGTGACGGACTTGATCACCTTGCGCACGTTGTCCAGCGTCAGTTCGCGCCCTTGCAGCGCCTTCAGCGTGGCGTCGGCGACGGCCTTGCGCAGCTTCTCGCCCTGCTTGGCCGAAGCCTCGGCGAACATGTCGATGAGGGCGTCCTGGTCGATGCCTGACTTGATCATTTGTCGCTCCTTGTTGAGTCGGCGATGCCGCGGCCCGATTCTGGACCAGTTCGGCGCGCTTGCGTCAGTTGGGAAAGTGGCAGGCCGCCACATGGCCCGGCGCCAGTTCGCGCAGCACGGGCGCGTCGGTCTTGCACTGCGCCTGGGCGCGCGGGCAGCGCGGGTGGAAGTGGCAGCCTTTGGGCGGGTGGATCGGGCTGGGCACGTCGCCTTCGAGCACGATGCGCTTGCGTGCCACCGTCGGGTCGGGGATCGGCACCGCCGACAGCAGTGCTTCGGTGTAGGGGTGCCTGGGCGAGGTGTAGAGATCGCGCGACGGCGCCACTTCGACGATGCGCCCGAGGTACATCACCGCCACGCGGTGGCTGATGTGCTCGACCACGCTCAGGTCGTGGGCGATGAAGATGTAGGTCAGGTTGAACTGCTCGCGCAGGTCTTCGAGCAGGTTGATCACCTGCGCCTGGATCGACACGTCCAGCGCCGACACGGCCTCGTCGCAGACCACCAGCTTCGGGTTCACCGCCAGCGCGCGCGCGATGCCGATGCGCTGGCGCTGCCCGCCCGAGAATTCATGCGGATAGCGGCGCATATGGTCGCTCGACAGGCCCACCGTCTCCAGCAACTGCACGACGCGTTCTTCGATGGCGCGCGGGCCGTCGGCCAACTTGTGGATCACCAGGCCTTCGCCGACGATGGCCGCCACCGTCATGCGCGGGTTCAGGCTGGCGAAGGGATCCTGGAAGATGATCTGCATGTCGCGCGCCAGGCCGCGCAGTTCCTGCGGGCCCATCGCACCGACGTCGCGGCCTTCGAACAGCACCTCGCCGGCGGTCGGTTCGATCAGCCGCAGCACGCAGCGGCCGGTGGTGCTCTTGCCGCAGCCGGATTCGCCGACCACGCCCAGCGTCTCGCCCGCGGCCAGCTCGAAGCTGACGCCGTCCACCGCATGCACGTGGTCGACCACGCGACGCAGCAGCCCGCCGCGGATCGGGAAGTGTTTCTTCAGGCCCTTGACCTGCAGCAGCGGCGGGACGCTCATCTGGCCCCCAAGGCGCTGCGCGCCGTCCCCCCGAGGGGGAGCGAACGCCTGCGGAACAGCCATGCGGCGTTCACGTCGGCAGATCCAGGATGCAGGCCACCCGATGGCCCGATGCGACCTCGCGCAGCGGCGGCGTGGCCTGGCGGCATTCGGTGCGCACATGCTTGCAGCGCGCGGCGAAGCGGCAGCCTTCCGGCGGGTCGATCAGCTTGGGCACGGTGCCGGGGATGGCCTCCAGCCGCACCTTGTGCCGCGCATCGAGGTCGATGCGCGGGATCGAGTGGATCAACCCCTGGGTGTAGGGGTGGCGCGGGTGGGCGAAGAGTTCGCGCACCGGCGCTTCCTCGACCACCTTGCCGGCGTACATGACCACCACGCGCTGTGCCACCTCGGCCACCACGCCCATGGCGTGGGTGATGAGCATGACGGCCATGCCCATCTCGTCCTTCAGCCGGCCCAGCAGGTCGAGGATCTGTGCCTGGATGGTCACGTCCAGCGCGGTGGTGGGTTCGTCGGCAATCACCAGCTGCGGCTTGCAGGCCAGCGCGATGGCGATCATCACGCGCTGGCGCATGCCCCCGGAGAACTGGTGCGGGTAGTCGTTGACACGCCGCTCGGGTGTGGGAATGCGCACCAGCTTCAGCATCTCCACCGCGCGGTCGAGTGCGTCCTTGCGCGACAGGCCTTCGTGCAGACGCAGGCTCTCGGCGATCTGCTCGCCCACCCGGTACACCGGGTTCAGCGAGGTCATCGGCTCCTGGAAGATGATCGAGATTTCCTTGGCGCGGATCTTCTGCATCGCCTCGGGCGGCAGCGGCACCAGGTCGCGGCCCTTCCACAGCACCTTTCCGGCGACGATCTTGCCCGGCGGCATGTCGATCAGCTTCAGCACCGTCTTGGCGGTGACGCTCTTGCCGCAGCCGGATTCGCCGACGATGCCGACGGTCTCGCCCCGGTCGATGGCGATGTCCACACCGTCGACGGCGTGCAGCCAGCCGTCCTCGGTCTTGAAATGGGTCTTCAGCCCCTGGATTTCGAGAAGGGCCATCGACTATGACCCCCAAGACGCCTGCGGCGTCGGCCCCCCAAGGGGGCGCGGTGCGAGCTTGGGACGGCCCGGCGCTCGCATCACATCACCCGTCTCGGGTCGAGTGCATCGCGCAGGCCGTCGCCGATGAAGCTGATCGACAGCACGGTGATGAAGATCGCCAGCCCGGGGAACAGCGACCAGTGCATGGCGATGTCCAGGTAGTCCTTGGCATCGAAGAGGATGCGGCCCCAGGTGGGGATGTCGGGCGGAAAGCCCAGGCCGAGGAAGCTGAGCGTGCTTTCCAGGATGATCGCCGCCGCCACGTCGATGGTGGCCGCCACGATCACCGGCCCCAGCGCATTGGGCAGGATGTGCCTCGCCACCTGGCGTTGCGTGCTGGCGCCGAGCGCGCGCGCGGCTTCGACGAACTCCTTCTCCCGAAGACTGAAGAATTGCGCGCGCACCAGCCGTGCCGCGGGCATCCAGCGGAAGCCACCGATGACCAGCACGATGAGCAGGAAGATGCCGACCTCCGGACCGACGATCGCCTTCAGGCCATCGCGGAAGAAGAAGATCAGCACCAGCAGCATCGGCAATTGCGGCAGGCTCAGGAACAGGTCGGTGACCCACATCAGGACGGCATCGACCCAGCCGCGCGAGATGCCGGCGATGGCGCCGATGGTCACACCCACCAGGATGGCCACCACCATCGAGGCGAAGCCCACCGCCAGCGAGATGCGTCCGCCGTAGAGCGCCCGGGCCAGCAGGTCGCGGCCGAGATCGTCGGTGCCCATCGGGTGCTGCCACGACGGCGGCGCCAGCCGCGCCTTGAAGTCGATGTCGTTGATGCCGACCTTGTAGACGAAGGGCCCGAGCAGCACCGCCAGCACCAGCAGCCCCAGCACCCACAGGCTCAGGTAGGCCAGGCGGTGACGTTTGAAGCGCAGCCAGGACTCGGCCCAAAGCGACGCGCTGGCTGCGGGCTTGCCCAATGGGCTAGCGGTAGCTGATGCGGGGGTCGAGCCAGCCATAGACGATGTCGGCCAACAGGTTGAAGAGGATGACCAGCGCACTGAGCACGAAGGTCACGGCCATGATGACCGGCGTGTCGTTGCGCAGCACCGCGTCGATCAGCAGCGAGCCGATGCCGGGGATACGGAAGATTTGCTCGGTGACGATGGCGCCACCGAACAGCTGCGGCAGCTGCAGTGCCACCAGCGTGACCACCGGGATCAGCGCATTGCGAACTGCATGCTTGAGGATCACCACGCGCTCGGTCAGGCCCTTGGAGCGCGCGGTAGTCACGTAGTCCAGCCGCACCACGTCGAGCACCGAGGAGCGCACGTAGCGCATCCAGCTGGCGGCCAGCGCCAGTCCCAGCACCGACACCGGCATGATGCTCTGCTTGAGGTGCTCCCACCACCACGCCCAGCCGGTGGCCGAGATGTCGGCGCGAAAGACGAAGGGCAGCCAGTCGAGCTTGATCGAGAAGAACAGGATGAACAGCAGCCCGGTGAAGAAGGTCGGCAGCGAAAAGCCGATGAAGGCCAGCGTGCTGGCGATGCGGTCGAACCAGGAATAGGGCTTGACGGCGGCCAGGATGCCCACGGGCAGCGCCACCAGCAGCGCCAGGATCAGCGAACTGCCGATGATCGCGACGGTGACCGGCAGACGCTGCAGGATCAGCTCGTCGACGTCGATGCGGCTGACGAAGGAGAAGCCCCAGTCGCCCTGCAGCATGCTGGCCAGCCAATGCGTGTAGCGCTGCCAGACCGGGTCGTCCAGGCCGAACTGCGCGCGCAGTGCCATGCGCACCTCGGGCGGCACGGCCGGGTTGGTGGCCATCTCCTCGAACGGGTCGCCCGGCGCAAGCGCCAGCACCGTGAACAGGATGATGCTGATGCCGAGCAGACTCGGCACCGCGATCAGCAGGCGGCGCAGGATGTAGTTACCCAAGGGCGACCCAGGTCGTCAGCGGAGGCCGCAGCAGGTACGGACGGGAGGGCGCCGGATCAGGATTCCTTGAACCAGTGGGGCAGGGCCCACATGTCGTTGTCCCAGCCGGACAGCGGTGCCGACAGCTTGTTCACCGCCGCCGACACACGCGGCCGGTACACCACCGGGACAATGTAGTTGTCGCTGCACACCAGGTCGTTCATCTTGATGAACATGGCCGCGCGCTTGATCGGATCCAGTTCCCCCTGCGCCGCTTTGTGCGTGGCGTCGTACTCGTCGTTTCGCCAGCGACTGACATTGCGGCTGGCCCACTTGTTGGCTTTCTGCGCGAATTCCCAGCTGCAATACTGCTCCATGAACAATTGCGGATCGGGTTGCGTCATGGTGGTGGTGTACATCTCCATGTCGGCCCAGTTCTTGGTGTAGGTGTCGGGGTTGGCAAAGTCGCCGCCGAAGAACACCGCCGCGGTGATGGACTTCAGTTCCAGGTCAATGCCGGCCTTGGCGCAGGCGTCCTTGATGATCGCCTGCGTCTTCTGCCGAGGCTGGTTGACCGAGGTCTGGTACACGTACTTGAGCTTGACATTGCCCTTGGCGCGGATGCCGTCGGCACCCTTCTTCCAGCCCGCAGCCTCGAGGATCTGGTTGGCCTTGTCGACGTTGAACTCGAACTTCAGGTTCTTGCTGTTGTAGCGCGGCGGGTTGTTCAGGAAGTTGGCCGTGGCGATGCCGGTGCGGCCGTAGATGAAGTCCTGCACACCCTTGCGGTCGACCAGTAGCGCCATCGCATCGCGCACCGCCTTGTCCTGGAACGACGGATGCCGGCTCTTGGCGCTGGCCCGTTCGCCGTCGATCTCGGTCCAAGGGTCGGAATAGTTGAGGATGATGAACTCGATGTTGCCACCGGGCACGATCGTCACCTTGCCCTTGCCCGAGCCCTCCAGGCGCTTGAGGATCTCGTCCTCGACCTGCAGGTTCCAGGCGTAGTCGTACTCGCCGGTCTGCAGCACCGCGCGCGCCGCCGAGATGGCGTCGCCGCCGCCTTTCATTTCCACCGCATCGAAGTACGGCCGATTGGGCTGGTGGTAGCCGGCATAGGCCTCGCCGCGCAGCATGTCACCCGGCTTGAAGTCGACGAACTTGTAGGGCCCGGTGCCGACCGGCTTGATGTTGGCCGGGTTCTCGCGCGACTTGGCGCCGATGTAGTCGGCAAACAGGTGCTTGGGCACGATCATGCCGGCGGTGCCGACGAAGGGCTCGGCCCAGAAAGGCGTGGGCTTTGGGAACGTGACGCGCACGGTGTGCGTGTCAACCTTCTCCACCTTGATGTCGCGATAGACCGCCACATAGACCGTGGAGGTGGCCGGGTTGGCGTTGTACTCCCAATTGAAGACCACGTCGTCGGCGCTGAAGGGCTTGCCGTCGTGCCAGGTGACGCCCTGCTTGAGCTTCCAGGTGACGACCTTGCCGTCGGCCGACAGGCCGCCGTTGTCTTTGGTCGGGATCTCGGCGGCCAGCGTGGGCACCAGGTTGCCCTCGGCGTCCCAGCTGGCCAGCGGCTCATAAAAGACGCGCGAGCCTTCCTGTTCCTTGGTGCCGCTGGCGAAATGCGGGTTCAGCAGCACCGGTCCCTGCCACCACAGCAGCTTGAGCGTGCCGCCGCCGCCGCGCTTCGTGGGTTTGTAGGGCGGCATCGCGGTCTGTGCCTGCACACCGGCATGCATCAGCATCATCGACGCCATCGGCGCGCTCAGGCCCAGGCCGACCATCTTGTGAATGAAGCTGCGGCGCGGCAGCTTGCCCGACTTGACCTCTTCGATCAGGCCCCTGAGTTGCTGCTCATTCATTGGAACTCTCCTAGACATGTTTCGTTGTATTCAAGCCGGGTGCGCCAAAGCCCCGGCACGACAGCGGCAGAGTAAATCCGAAGCGGGTTGAAGAAACCATCCTCCCAAACCCTAGACGCCGGCATGCCCTTGTCGGGCTGATCGATCGGCACGCACATGCAATTTCGGGGCCATGCGCGGCTTCCGATACAGTGGCGCCCAGTTCGCGGGCCCGGCCCGCCGTCTGCCAACATCATGATCCCCCGACTGCGCCTGCGCCCGACGATGCTGTCCGACCTGGACTTCGTGATCTCGGTCGAGCGCGACAGCCACAACCTGCCCTTCATCACCCCCTGGGAGCGCACCCAGCACGAGGGCGCCGTGCGCTTCCCGGATTTCCGCCACTTCATCGTCGAGGGCGGGGAGGACTACGCCAGCATCGGCTTCGTCATCCTGCAGGGCTGCCGCAACCCGCAGCGCAGTGTGGAGCTCAAGCGCCTGGTGATGCAGACCAAGGGACGCGGCTACGGCCGGGCCTGCGTGCGGCTGCTCAAGCAGATGGCCTTTCGCGACCTGCACGCGCACCGCTTCTGGCTGGACGTGAAGCAGCTCAACACCCGCGCGCTGGCGCTGTATGCCAACGAGGGCTTCGTCGAAGAGGGGCGCTTGCGCGAGAGCGTGCGCGTCTCGATCGACGGTGCCGACGGCTACGACTCCCTGGTGGTCATGAGCATGCTCGACCGCGAGTACCAGGCGCGCCTTGCGCTGGATCAGGAAGCCCTTGCGGCAGACATGACGGACCGCGCGCCACATCCGCCCCACGGAGACAACCGATGATTTCCACGATGATGGACGTGCCGCTGTCGCTGAACCATTTGCTGGAGCGCGCCGGCACCATCTTTGCCGCCAACCCGATCATCTCGCGGCTGCCCGACAAGACGCTGCGCCGCCACACCTATGGCGAGTACTACCGGCGCACACGTGCGCTGGCCTCGGCGCTGCAGCAGCTGGGTCTGCGCAAGGGTGAGCGGGTGGCTACGCTGGCCTGGAATCACCATGCGCACCTGGAGGCCTATTTCGGCATCCCGGCGGCCGGCGGCGTGATGCATACGCTGAACCTGCGCCTGGCACCCGACGAGATCGGCTGGATCGCTGCGGATGCCAAGGACCGTTTCCTGATCGTCGACGACATCCTGCTGCCGTTGTACCGGCAGTTCGCGCACCTGCATGACTTCGAGAAGGTGATCGTGTTTCCCTTCTCCGGCGCGGCGGTGCCGGCGGAGTTCACGAACTATGAAGCGCTGCTGGATGGGGCCGACCCGGACGGCTTCCGGTACGCGGCACACGACGAGCGCGACCCGACCTCGATGTGCTACACCTCGGGCACCACGGGGCGGCCCAAGGGAGTGGTCTATTCGCACCGCTCGACCGTGCTGCACACGCTGGTCGGCTGCCTGGGCGACGTGTGGGACCTGAAGGGCACCGACTGCCTGCTGCCGGTGACGCCGATGTTCCATGCCAACTGCTGGGGCATGCCTTACGGCGCGGTGATGATGGGCGCGAAGATCGTCTTCCCCGGGCCGCACCTGCATGCCGACGACCTGCTCGACCTGATGCAACTGGAGCCGCCGACGCTGTCGCTGGGCGTACCGACCATCTGGATGAGCCTGATCCAGGCCTTCGAGGCGGCGCAGTCCGCCCAGCCCGGCCGCTGGAAGATGCCTGTGGGCATGCGCTCGCTGGTCGGCGGTTCGGCGGTGCCGGAGGCGCTGATCCGCGCCTTCGCCCGCCATGGCATCACCCTCGGCCAGGGCTGGGGAATGACCGAAACCTCGCCGCTGGCCACCGTGTCCTACCCGCGGGCCGAACTGCGCAATGCCGGCGAGGACGAGGGCTTCCGCCGCGCCGCGATGGCCGGCACGCCGGTGCCGCTGGTCGACGTGCGCCTCTGCGACGACGAGGGCCTTGTGGTGCCCCACGACGGCAAGTCGCCCGGCGAGGTGCAGGTGCGCGGGCCCTACATCACCGGCAGCTACCACGAGGTGCCGGTCAGCGCCGAGAAGTTCACCGAGGACGGCTGGCTGCGCACCGGCGACGTGGCGACGATGGACGAACTGGCCTACCTGCGGATCACCGACCGCACCAAGGACCTGATCAAGTCCGGCGGCGAGTGGATCTCTTCAGTGGACCTGGAGAATGCGCTGATGGCGCATCCGGCCATTGCCGAGGCGGCGGTGATCGCCATCCCCGACGAGAAGTGGAGCGAAAGGCCGCTGGCCTGCATCGTGCTCAAACCCGGGCAGACGGTCGATGTCGTCGCGCTGGGCGCACACCTGCTGCAGCACGGATTTGCCAAGTGGCAGCTGCCCGAGCGCTATGAAACCATCGCCGGCGTGCCGCGCACCTCCACCGGCAAGTTCTGGAAACTGAAACTGCGCGAGATGTTCCCGCGCTGACTCCCGACGACACGACTGCATGAGCCTGGAACCCGATCTCTTCGACCCCCCACCCGCGGACCCCGACGACGCCATTCCGCTGGCCGACTACGCCGAACGCGCCTACCTCGAATATGCCTTGAGCGTGGTCAAGGGCCGCGCACTGCCCGACGTGTGCGACGGGCAGAAGCCGGTGCAGCGCCGCATCCTCTATGCGATGCAGCGCATGGGCCTGTCCTTCGGCGCTGGCGCAGCGCCCAAGCCGGTGAAGAGCGCGCGCGTCGTCGGCGACGTGCTCGGCCGCTTCCACCCGCACAGCGACCAGGCGGCCTACGACGCGCTGGTGCGTATGGCGCAGGGCTTTTCGCAGCGCTACCCGCTGATCGACGGCCAGGGCAACTTCGGCAGCCGCGACGGCGACGGCGCCGCGGCCATGCGCTACACCGAGGCACGCCTGGCACCGATCGCCCGGCTGCTGCTGGACGAGATCGACGAGGGCACGGTCGGCTTCGTGCCCAACTACGACGGCTCGACGCAAGAGCCTTCGCTGCTGCCGGCGCGGCTGCCCTTCGTGCTGCTCAACGGCGCCAGCGGCATTGCCGTCGGCCTGGCCACCGAGATCCCGAGCCACAACCTGCGCGAAGTGGCCGCTGCGGCCGTGGCGCTGGTGCGCAACGAGCGGCTGCCGGACGAAGAACTGTTCGCGCTGCTGCCGGCGCCGGACTTCCCCGGTGGGGCGCAGATCATTTCCAGCGCCGCCGACATCCGCGAGGCCTACCGCAGCGGCCGCGGCTCGCTGAAGCTGCGCGCACGCTGGAAGATCGAGGACCTGGCGCGCGGCCAGTGGCAGCTGGTGGTGACCGAGCTGCCGCCCGGCACCAGCGCGCAGAAGGTGCTGGAGGAGATCGAGGAACTCACCAACCCGAAGGTCAAGGCGGGCAAGAAGGCGTTGTCGCAGGAGCAGGTGCAGCTGAAGGCGGCGGTGCTGGCGGTGCTGGACACGGTGCGCGACGAATCCAACAAGGACGCGCCGGTGCGCCTGGTGTTCGAACCGCGCAGTCGCACGGTGGAGCAGGGCGAACTGATCACCGCGCTGCTGGCGCACACCAGCCTGGAAGGCAGCGTGCCGATCAACTTGACGATGGTCGGGCGCGACGGCCGGCCGACGCAGAAGAGTCTGCGCCAGATGCTCACCGAGTGGATCGACTTCCGTCAAGCCACGGTGCAGCGGCGCACCCAGCACCGCCTGGGTCGCGTGCTCGAGCGCATCCACGTGCTCGAAGGCCGGCAGATCGTGCTGCTGAACATCGACGAGGTGATCCGCATCATCCGCAACGCCGACGAGCCGAAGCCGGCGTTGATCGAGCGTTTCAAGCTCAGTGACCGGCAGGCCGAGGACATCCTGGATATCCGGCTGCGGCAATTGGCGCGGCTGGAGGCGATCAAGATCGAGCAGGAGCTGAAGGTCCTGCGCGAGGAGCAGGGCAAGCTGGAGGAGATCCTGGGCAGCCCCGCGGCGCTGAAGCGCACGCTGGTCCGTGAGATCGAAGCCGATGCCAAGGCCCACGGCGACGATCGGCGCACGCTGGTGCAGGAAGAAAAGCGCGCGGTCGCCGAGATCAAGGTGGTCGACGAGCCGGTGACGGTGGTGGTCAGTCTGAAGGGCTGGGTGCGCGCGCTCAAGGGCCACGAGGTCGACCCGGCCACGCTGGGCTTCAAGGCCGGTGACGCGCTCTATGGCACCTTCGCCTGCCGCAGCGTCGACCCGCTGCTGGTCTTCGGCAGCGCCGCCGGCGGCAGCGCGCGGGTGTACAGCGTGGCCGTGGCGGCGCTGCCCGGCGGCCGCGGCGACGGCCAGCCCATCACCTCGCTGATCGACCTGGAGGCCGGCACCCAGCCGGCGCACTACTTCGCCGGTGCGCCCGAGACGATGCTGCTGCTGGCCAACACTGGCGGCTTCGGCCTGCTGGCGAAGGTGGCCGACATGGTGGCGCGCAACCGCAGCGGCAGGAGTTTCTTGAGCGTGGACGATGCACACCAGGTGCTGCCGCCGGTGGCGGTGGCCGCGAGCCACGGCCAGGTCGCCTGCCTGAGTCTGGGTGCGCGGCTGCTGGTCTTCCCGCTCGATGAGCTGAAGCACCAGCCCAACGGCGGGCGTGGCCTGACGTTGATGGACGTGGATGCCAAGGATCCGCTGCTGTCGGTGGCCAGCTTCGCCGACACGCTCAAGCTGATCGGTCAGGGCCGCAGCGGCAAGGCCAAGGAGGAACTGCTGCGCGGGGCTGGGCTGGCCGAACACTTGGGCAAGCGCGCGCGCAAGGGCCGCAAGGCCGCGGGCTTCGTCAAGCTGCTGCGCGTGGCCGCCCAATGAGCCCGGCGCGGCGCCAACATCTCACGCGCGCCGGGGTGGACGCCGATTCACATGCGCCAACCGGCATGCTTAGATAATCACCGAACCAAGAAGGGTGCACCGACGAGCCTGCTCTCCAGGCCGGATGTCGCCCAGGAGACACGAGAGTGCAGCCCACCGATACCCAGGATCCCGCCTACTTTCACAAGGTGGTGGATTGCCAATGGGCCTGCCCGGCCCACACCCCCGTCCCCGAATACATCCGGCTGATCGCGCAGGGCCGCTACGGCGATGCCTACATGGTCAACTGGGTATCGAACGTCTTCCCCGGCATCCTGGGCCGCACCTGCGACCGCCCCTGCGAGCCGGCCTGCCGGCGCGGGCGCGTGGAGGAAGAAAACCTGGCCAAGCCCGAGCCGGTGGCCATCTGTCGGCTCAAGCGCGTGGCCGCCGACCACAAGGAAGACATCCGCTCGCGGCTGCCCAAGGCCGCGCCGCGCAACGGCAAGCGCGTGGCCTGCGTCGGCGCCGGGCCGGCCTCGCTGACGGTGGCGCGCGATCTGGCGCCGCTGGGCTATCACGTCACGGTCTTCGACAGCGAGGCCAAGGCGGGGGGCTTCATGTGGTCGCAGATCCCGCGCTTCCGCCTGCCGGAGAGCGTGATCGACGAGGAGACCGGCTACATCACCGACATGCCGCATGTCGACTTGGTCGCCCACCGCCGCATCGATTCGCTGAAACAGTTGCTGGCCGAGGACTACGACGCGGTCTTCGTCGGCTGCGGCGCGCCGCGCGGGCGCGACCTGGACATCCCCGGGCGCAAGGAGGCGACCGACAGCATCCACATCGGCATCGACTGGCTGGCGTCGGTGTCCTTCGGCCATGCCAAGAGCGTCAAGCCTCGGGTTATCGTGCTCGGTGGCGGCAACACGGCCATGGACTGCTGCCGCTCGGCGCGACGCCTGGGTTCCAGCGACGTCAAGGTCATCGTGCGCAGCGGCTTCGAGGAGATGAAGGCCTCGCCGTGGGAGAAGGAGGATGCCATGCACGAAGGCATCCCGATCATCAACTGCCACGTGCCCAAGGCCTTTGTGGTTGAGGCCGGCAAGCTGGTCGGCATGAACTTCGAGATCGTCGAACCGGTGTACGACGCCAAGGGACGGCGCAGCCTCAAGCCCACCGGCGAGCCGGAGGTCTTCTTTGCCTGCGACGAGGTGCTGATCGCCGTCGGTCAGGAAAACGCCTTTCCCTGGATCGAGCGTGACGCCGGCATCGCGTTCGACGACTGGGGCCTGCCGAAGCTCAACGCCACCACCTTCCAGTCGACGCGCCAGGAGGTCTTCTTCGGCGGTGACGCCGCCTTCGGCCCGAAGAACATCATCACCGCGGTGGCGCAGGGGCATGAGGCCGCGGTGTCGATCGACCTGTTCTTGCGTGGCGAGGATGTGTCCCAGCGCCCGCCGCCGATGACCCAACTGGTGTCGCAGAAGATGGGCATCCACGAGTGGAGCTACGACAACGCGGTGTCGGACGATGCCCGCTTCAAGGTGCCCTGGGCCAAGGCCGAGGCGGCGCTGGCCAGCATCCGCATCGAGGTGGAGCTGGGCTTCGATGCGGCCACCGCGTTCAAGGAAACCCAGCGCTGCCTGAACTGCGACGTGCAGACCAGCTTCACGCAGAAGCTGTGCATCGAATGCGACGCCTGCGTCGACATCTGCCCGACCGACTGCATCACCTTCACCGACAACGGTGACGAGGCCGAGCTGCGCACGCGCCTGAAGGCGCCGTCGACCAACCTGACGCAGGCGCTGTATGTCAGCGGCACGCTGAAGACCGGTCGCGTGATGGTCAAGGACGAGGACGTCTGCCTGCACTGCGGGCTGTGCGCCGAACGCTGCCCCACCGGGGCCTGGGACATGCAGAAGTTCCTGATCCAGATGAGCTATGCCGGCAGCACTGCCCGCGAGGTGGAGACCACGTCATGAAGCGCATCCACGCCGTCAACGACTTCGTCGTCAAGTTCGCCAACGTCAACGGTTCGGGTTCGGCCTCGGCCAACGAGCTGTTCGCCAAGGCCGTCATCCGCATGGGCGTGCCGGTCAGCCCGCGCAACATCTTCCCCAGCAACATCCAGGGCCTGCCCACCTGGTACGAGGCCCGCATCAGCGAGCAGGGCTGGCTGGGCCGGCGCGGCGGCATCGACATGATGGTGGCGATGAACCCGCAGACCTGGGCGCAGGACGTGCGCGAGGTCGAAAGCGG